>NZ_CP169391.1:974481-1299308 GCF_041937525.1 Kytococcus sedentarius | reverse complement strand
CCGGCCGGCTGACCGATGAGGGCGACGTCGCCATCATGATGGTCGAGGCCGAGTCCACCGAGTCCACCTGGACGCTGGTGAACGACGAGGGCAAGACCGCGCCCACCGAGGAGGTCGTGGCCCAGGGCCTCGAGGCCTCGAAGGTGTTCATCCGCGCCCTGTGCGAGGCGCAGTCCTCGCTCCACGCCGCCGCCGGCAAGGAGGTGCAGGAGTTCCCGACCTTCCTGGACTTCCAGGACGACGCCTACCAGGCCGTGGAGTCCGCCGTCTCGACGGAGACCGCCGAGGCGCTGACCATCGCGGGCAAGCAGGAGCGCGAGGGTCGTCTGGACGAGATCAAGGACCAGCTCAAGGCCGACCTCGCCGGTGACGAGGACTCGGGCAAGCCCTTCGCCGGGCGTTCCAAGGAGGTCTCCGCGGCCTTCAAGGCGCTGCAGAAGAAGCTCATCCGTGAGCGCATCCTGCGCGACGGCGTCCGCATCGACGGGCGTGGTCCGAAGGACATCCGCGCGCTGTCCGCCGAGGTGCAGGCGCTCCCGCGCGTGCACGGCTCGGCCATCTTCGAGCGTGGCGAGACCCAGATCATGGGTGTCACCACGCTGAACATGCTGCGCATGGAGCAGCAGCTGGACGGCCTGAACCCGGTCACCCGCAAGCGCTACATGCACAACTACAACTTCCCGCCCTACTCCACCGGTGAGACGGGTCGTGTGGGCTCCCCGAAGCGTCGCGAGATCGGTCACGGTGCGCTCGCCGAGCGCGCCATCATGCCGGTGCTGCCGAGCCGCGAGGAGTTCCCCTACGCCATCCGCCAGGTCTCCGAGGCGCTGGGCTCCAACGGCTCCACCTCGATGGGGTCGGTCTGCGCCTCCACGCTGTCGCTGCTGAACGCCGGCGTGCCGCTGAAGGCACCGGTGGCCGGCATCGCGATGGGCCTGGTCTCCGCGGAGGTCGACGGCGGCACCCAGTACCAGGCGCTGACCGACATCCTCGGCGCGGAGGACGCGTTCGGTGACATGGACTTCAAGGTGGCCGGCACGAAGGACTTCGTGACCGCCATCCAGCTGGACACCAAGCTCGACGGCATTCCCGCCGAGGAGCTGGCCAAGGCGCTGACCCAGGCCCGGGAGGCCCGCCTCCACATCCTGGACGTCATGTCGCAGGCGATCGACGCCCCCGACGAGATGAGCCCGAACGCCCCGCGCGTCATCGCGGTCAAGGTGCCGGTCGACAAGATCGGTGAGGTCATCGGCCCGAAGGGCAAGATGATCAACCAGATCCAGGAGGACACCGGCGCCGACATCTCCATCGAGGACGACGGCACCGTGTACATCGGCGCCACCGACGGCCCCTCGGCCGAGGCGGCCCGCTCGGCGATCAACGCCATCGCCAACCCGCAGATGCCGGAGATCGGCGAGCGCTTCCTGGGCACCGTGGTGAAGACCACGACCTTCGGTGCGTTCATCTCGCTGCTGCCGGGCAAGGACGGTCTGCTGCACATCTCCGAGATCCGCAAGCTCGTGGGCGGCAAGCGCATCGACGCTGTCGAGGACGTGCTCAACGTGGGCGACAAGGTCCAGGTGGAGCTCAAGGAGATCGACCAGCGCGGCAAGCTGTCGCTGGGTGCGGTCGTGGCCGAGGACGGCGAGGCCGCTGCCGCCGCGCCGCAGTCCGGCAAGATCGGTGGGGGCAGCCCCGCCGCCGACCGCGGGGACGCTGACGCGACCTCCGTGGAGGGCGACGCCGACCGCCCGGCGCCCGTGACCGTGGACAACTCCATCACCGACGACGATGCGCTGGAGGCCCAGGAGGCCACCCGGTCCGCGGCCGACGGTGAGGGCGACTCCGAGGACGGCGAGCGTCGCCGGCCGCGTCGCCGCCGGGGTGCCCGTGGTGGGCGCGCCCGCGGCGAGCGTGGCCAGTCCGAGGGCGAGGGTTCCGACGACTGACCGGCAGCCGGGCTCCGTGCCCGGCACCTGATGAGGGCCCCGATCGCAGCGGTGCGGTCGGGGCCCTCGCGTGTGCCCGGTGGCGGTGCTCCGTGGCGCCGTCGCGGACGGCCGTGCTCAGTGGCGCGTGACCAGCTCGGCGATGCCCTTGCAGGTCCGGGAGACGAAGGCCTCCAGCGGGCCACGGCGGCCCAGCCACCACAGGGGGAGCGCCACCCCCCACATCGCGACCAGGTGCACCAGGAACACCTCGATGCCGTAGTCGCCGGAGGCGTTGTAGTAGGTGCGCACCAGGATGTGGATGGTGTAGGCGGTCAGGCTGATCATGCCGATGGAGCCGATGACCCCCCACAGCGTGGTGGCGCGCGGCCACCAGGCCACCAGCAGCAGCCCCAGGCCGATGACGGTCAGCGAGGTGCCCAGCGTGTGCAGCAGGTCGAGCATGGTGGAGGCGTGCGGGTACATGGTGAACTGCCAGACCCAGTCGGCCGGCGCCTGGCCGTGCAGCCCGTGGCGGGCCTCGAGGTCGAGGGCACGGAAGTCCGCCACCGGGTCGCCGTGCCAGGTGTCCAGCATCCGCTGCTGCACGCTGGTCAGGGACGTGACGGCCCGGCTGAGCGCCCACGCGGCGGTGCCCAGCACGATGCCCCCGAGCGCGATCATGCGCGCCGTGGAGGTGCGGGAGAGCTCCAGGCGTCCCACGAACATGCCGGCCAGGAAGTACCCGAACCAGAAGACGATGGGGTAGTAGCCGGTGAGCACGAGGTTCTCGGTGGTGGCCATCCAGCCGCCGTGGTCCGGCAGGGTGTGGATGCTGCTGGCGGGGTCTGCGACCCACTCCCGCAGCGGGGCACCGGCCCATGGGGCCACCAGGCACCACCCCACCGCCCAGGCCAGCAGCGCGCGGGCCCGCAGGTGCACGAAGGGCACGGCGAGCAGGAACATCGCACCGTAGGCCGGCAGGATGACCGCGATGCCGGACTCCTGGGTGCCCAGGGCGAGTCCGAGCAGGTAGAGGAGCACCGCGCGCACGGCCAGGCTGATGCGCGCCGAGCGCAGTGCCTCCCCGGTGAGGGGGGTGTGGCGTCCGCTGACCAGGGCGATGGACAGGCCGGCCAGGACGGCGAACAGGGCCGAGGAGCGGCCGGTCACCACCCAGCCGAGGTCCCCCCAGGGGTCGTCGACGTAGCGGACGTTCAGGTGGGCCGCCACCATGCCCACGATCGCCACCGTGCGGGCGAGGTCGATGCCCCGCAGTCGGGAGGGCTGGGTGTCCGACGGGAGGGGTCGGGCATCGTCGACCCCGGGTGCTGCGATGACGGACATGGGGGTGAGTCTGTCAGGTCATCCCTCGGTGTTTGCTCGGTCACACCCGGTGGCGGATACTGGAGCCATGTACGGCAACGACTTCGCAGTCCCTGACGAGCCACTGAATGCCGCCGAGACGCCCGAGTACGAGGCGGCTCTGGAGGAACACGCTGCGGGAGAGATGGATCGCGGTGCGGAGTCCCACGCCTCGTTCGACGCCCTGATCGCCGCCGACCAGCGGATCGAGCCCCGTGACGACATGCCGCAGGAGTACCGCGACACCCTGATCCGGCAGATCGCCCAGCACGCGCACAGCGAGATCATCGGCATGCAGCCGGAGGGCAACTGGATCACCCGTGCGCCCAGCCTGCGCCGCAAGGCGATCCTCATGGCCAAGGTGCAGGACGAGGCCGGTCACGGGCTCTACCTGTACTCGGCCGCCGAGACCCTGGGCATGGACCGTGCGGAGATGCTGGACCGCCTGCACACCGGCAAGCAGAAGTACTCCTCGATCTTCAACTACCCGACGCTCACGTGGGCCGATGCGGGGGCCATCGGCTGGCTGGTGGACGGTGCCGCCATCATGAACCAGGTGCCGCTGTGCCGCTGCTCCTACGGCCCGTACGGCCGCGCCATGATCCGGGTGTGCAAGGAGGAGTCCTTCCACCAGCGGCAGGGCTTCGAGATCCTCTGGGCGCTCATGCAGGGCACGGACGCCCAGAAGGAGATGGCCCAGGACGCCGTGAACCGCACCTGGTGGCCGGCGCTGATGATGTTCGGCCCGCCCGACACCGGCGAGGCCGCCACCGCGGGGGGCCACACCGAGCAGTCGATGGCCTGGGGCATCAAGCGCTTCAGCAACGACGACCTGCGCCAGAAGTTCATCGACATGACGGTGCCGCAGGCCCAGAAGCTGGGGCTGACGCTGCCTGATGAGGACCTGCGCTGGAACGCCGAGCGCGGGCACTGGGACTTCGGCCCCATCGACTGGGACGAGTTCTGGCAGGTGGTGAAGGGCAACGGGCCCATGAACGCCCAGCGCATCGCCCACCGGGTGCGTGCACACGAGGAGGGGGCGTGGGTGCGCGAGGCCGCCACCGCGCACGCCGCCAAGCAGGCCGCGACGCAGGAGGTTGCAGCATGAGTGAGTCCAGCTGGCCCCTGTGGGAGGTCTTCGTCCGGCCCAAGCGGGGCCTGAACCACACGCACGTGGGGTCGCTGCACGCCCCCGACGCGGAGATGGCGCTGCGCAACGGCCGCGACGTGTACACGCGCCGCGGCGAGGGCGTGTCCGTCTGGGTGGTGCGCGCCGAGGACATCACGGCCAACAGCCCCGACGAGCGCGACAGCTTCTTCGACCCGGCGGCCGACAAGGTCTACCGCCACCCGACCTTCTACGACGTGCCCGAGGACGTGGAGTACCTGTGAGCGAGTCCCACCTGTCCACCGCCACCCCCGGGACGGCACCCAAGGAGCCGCAGCGCTTCGAGGCACAGGAGGGTGCCCCGGTGCCCACCTCGCCGGAGACGGTCGGTCGCGCCCCGGCGCCCTGGGACGCCGCGGGCGACCCCGCATCGATGAACGACGCCCAGCTGTCGGCCCGCTACCTGCTGGGCCTCTCCGACGACGCAATGGTGTACGCCCAGCGCCTGGGGGAGTGGATCAGCCGTGCCCCCCAGATCGAGGAGGACATGGCCCTGGGCAACGTGGCGCTCGACCTGGTGGGTCAGGCCCGCACCCTGTACACGCGGGTGGGGGAGCTGGATGCCGAGGTGCTGCCCGGTGTGCAGGAGCTCGCCGAGGACGACCTGGCCTACTTCCGTGAGGAGCGGCAGTTCCGCAACCACTGGCTGGTGGAGCAACCTCGCGGTGACTTCGCCCACGAGATGGCGCGCATGCTGTGGTTCGCCGCCTACCAGGTGGAGCTCTACTCCGCCCTGGTGCGCGTGGACGGGGCCGATGAGGTGGGGGTGGCCGCCGCCCGCAAGGCGCTCAAGGAGGTGGACTACCACCGCGACCACGCCGCGCAGTGGGTGATCCGCCTGGGCGACGGGACCGAGGAGTCCACGCGCCGCATGGCCGCGGCGCTGGCGACGGTGGAGCCCTTCGTCCGCGAGCTGTTCACCGACGACCCGGTGGCCACCGAGGCCGCCGCCCGGGGTCTGGGCGTCCTGCCGAGCACCCTCGCCGAGCCCGCGGAGTCGTTCGTGGCCGGCGTGCTGCGGCGTGCGGGGCTGGAGCGGCCGGAGCCGGGCCGGTGGAACGCCGGCGGTGGCCGCACCGGCACCCACTCCGAGCAGCTGGGCTACCTGTTGGCCGAGATGCAGTCCGTGGCCCGGGCCCACCCGGGCGCCTCGTGGTGACCGGCGGGCAGCAGACGGGCCGCGCCCCGGTCCGGGAGGTCGTCGCCGCCGTGGAGCAGATCCCGGACCCGGAGATCCCCGTCATCACGCTGGCCGACCTGGGTGTGCTGCGTGAGGTCACCCCGGACGAGGCCACCGGCAGCATCGCCGTGACCATGACCCCCACCTACTCGGGCTGTCCGGCCATGGAGGTGATGGAGGGCCAGGTGGCCCGCGCCATCGCCCTGCGCGGCTGGGAGCCGGTCGTGCGCCGCCAGCTGGACCCGCCGTGGACCACCGACTGGATGAGCGAGGCGGGCAAGGCGAAGCTGACGCGCTTCGGCATCGCGCCCCCGGGGCCCGCGGACGCGCCCCAGCGGTCCGGCGGCCCGGTGGGGCTGCAGCTGCAGGTGCGCCAGGTGGCCTGCCCGCACTGCGGCTCCGCCGCCACCGAGGAACTGGCCCGGTTCGGGTCCACCGCCTGCAAGGCCCTGCGTCGCTGCCTGGACTGTCGCGAGCCGTTCGACGAGTTCAAGCCCCTGTGAGAACCGGGCGCGGCACCCGCCGCCGCTCACCCCATCGACACCCCTGACGAGCACCTGGAGAGAGATGAGCCCCCTGAGCACCCCGACCCGGCGTCGTGCGACCTTCCACCCGCTGCGGGTGGCGGCGGTCGAGCGCCTGACCGAGGCCGCGGCGGCCATCACCTTCGAGGTCCCGGACGAGCTCGCCGAGGAGTTCACCTTCGAGCCCGGGCAGCACCTCACCCTGCGCGCCGACATCGATGGGGTGGACGTGCGGCGCTCGTACTCCATCTGCCTGCCGCGATCGCGGGCACTGCGTGACCGGCACGTGCGGGTGGCGGTCTCCAAGGTGCCGAACGGGGTGATGAGCAACTGGCTGGTGGAGAGCGTGCAGGCCGGTGACGAGCTGCAGGTGATGACGCCGATGGGCTCGTTCGTGAACCCGGCGGTGCCCGATGCGAAGCGTCACCACGTGGCCATCGCGGCGGGGTCGGGCATCACGCCGGTCATGTCGCTGCTGGGCACGCTGCTGGAGGAGGAGCCGCAGTCCACCGCCACGCTGGTGTTCGGCAACCGCCGCACGGACTCGATCATGTTCCTGGAGGAGCTGGCCGACTACAAGAACCAGTACCCGGGGCGTTTCCAGCTCATCAACGTGCTCTCCCGCGAGCCGCAGGACGTGGAGCTGTTCCACGGCCGGATCGACCGCGAGCGGCTGGAGCGGATCTTCGGCACCCTCATCGATCCCGACCAAGTGGACCACTGGTACCTGTGCGGCCCGTTCCAGATGGTGGAGACCACCCGGGAGCTGCTGGCCGAGCGCGGCGTGGACGAGCACGTGGTGCACCACGAGGTGTTCCACGTGGACGACGTCCCGCCGCAGGCGGCGCCGGAGCCGGTGGACACCGGGGCCGCGCCCGAGGCCGTGGTGACGGTGACCCTGGACGGTCGCCGCAGCGAGGTGGGCATGCCCAGCAAGGACGGCGAGACCATCCTGAACGCCACGCTGCGGGAGCGTCCGGACGCGCCGTTCTCCTGCACCGGTGGGGTGTGCGGCACCTGCCGGGCGAAGGTGCTGGGCGGCGAGGTGCGCATGGACCGCAACTACGCGCTCGAGCCCGATGAGGTGGAGGCCGGCTTCGTGCTGGCCTGCCAGAGCCACCCGGTGACCGACACCGCGGAGATCGACTTCGACGTCTGAGGTGGTCGGTGGTTGCGCCTAGGGCGTGTCTCCCAAATCCGCAGTCTGCGTCGGTAAGGGTGATCGCATGTCGCGGTTGCAGACGCTCTCGGACGCCGAGTGGGACTTGATCGAGGACTTCATGCCGTCTTCGGACGGGCGGCGGGGTCGTCGGTTCTCGGATCACCGGTTGGTGGTCGAGGGGATCATCTACCGCTACCGGACCGGCGTTGCGTGGCGGGACCTGCCTGCGGAGTTCGGTCCGTGGCAGACGGTGTGGAAGCGGCACCGCCGCTTCGCAGGCGACGGGACCTGGGACAAGGTCCTGACGGCCTTGTTGACCAGGGCAGACACCATGGGCGTGATCGATTGGGATGTTGCAGTCGATTCGACCATCGCGCGTGCCCACCAGCACGCGACGAACACCAGGCGCCTCGCGGGGGGCTCCATCGAATTACATGATGCAGATGCCCGAGCCGGTCGATCATGCGATCGGGCGATCGCGTGGCGGTCTGTCGACGAAGGTCCATCAGCTGTGCGACGGCAAGGGACGTCCCATGGTCATCGCCGTCGGGCCGGGGCAAGGCAGCGACTCGAAGATGTTCCCGCACCTGCTCGCTGCGGTTCGGGTCCCGCGCGACGGGGTGGGGCGGCCTCGCACCACCCCTGACGCGGTGTTGGCAGACAAGGCGTACTCCTCGCGAGTTCACCGCACCCTGCTGCGCAGTCGAGGGATCACGGCTGTGATCGCTGAACCTCGGGACCAGCAGTCGAACCGGAAACGCCGTGGTTCGCGTGGCGGACGCCCGCCGCTGACCGATCCAGGCAGGTACGTCAAGCGGCACGTCATCGAGAACAGCTTCGAGCGGTTCAAGCAGTGGCGCGGCCTGGCGACCAGATACGACAAGCTCGCCTCGACCTACCGCGCCGCTGTCCTGCTGCGGGCGATCCTTCTATGGCTCCCCGCCCTCACCGAGCGGCCGTGACCACGGGCGTGGTTTCACGCTCATGCCGATGAGCGGATCGTTCGGATGGGACTTGCCCTGTGTGCCAGTGTTGGCTTAGATCATCGTCATGGCTGCCGCCTCTTGCACCAGCGATCTGCTCATCACCGTCCCGCCCGAAACTGTGTGGGCGTTGGTTTGTGACCCGGCCCACCACCACCTCTTTGACGCCACCGGCATGGTTGTAGGTCTCTCCTCAGACACACCAAAAGCTGTGGGCGACGTGTTCACTATGGACATGGTTTGGCGAAGCGGTGACAACGTTGAAGCGTCCTGGGTTTCGTTCCGACCTACTTCCTCAAGGAGAATCGGATCATGCCCCAGAAGTACAGCCCCGAGTTCAAGGCTCGTGCCCTGAAGCTCATCGAGGAACGCGTCCGTGCCGAGCAGTGCTCTGGCTGGGTTGCCTGCACCGCCGTCGGCGAAGCTCTCGGCGGGATCTCACCCCACACGCTGCGGAACTGGTGGAAGCAGGACCGCATCGACCAGGGTGAGGCTCCAGGGTTGAGCACCGCTGAGGCCGAGGAGATCACCAAGCTGCGCAGGGAGAACCTCGAGCTGCGACGGGCGAACGAGATCTTGCGCAAGGCCTCGGCTTTTTTCGCAGCGGAGCTCGACCGCCCCACGACGAGATGATCAGGTTCGTCGACGAGCACCGCGACCAGTTCGGGGTCGAGGCCATCTGCCGCACCCTCGGCGCGACAAAGTGTGGGTTCATCACCTCTCGTGGCTACCGGGCCGCGAAGACCCGGCCCGCGTCCGCGCGGGCGCTGCGAGATGATCTCCTACTCAAGGAGATCCGGCGGGTCCACGCGCAGAACTACAGCGTGTACGGGGTGCGCAAGATGCACCACGCGATGGTCCGGGCGGGCTGGGACATCGGCCGGGACCAGACAGCCCGGCTCATGAAAACCGCTGGGCTCGAAGGCGTCCGCCGTGGCCGTAAGCCGATCACCACCCGGCCAGCAGCCGCGTCGGATGCCCGCCCCGACCTCGTGGAACGTCGCTTCGCCGCACAGAGGCCGAACCAGCTCTGGGTCGCTGACATTACCTACGTGCGGATCCCGACCGGGTTCTGCTACGTCGCGTTCATCACCGACGTGCACTCCCGAAAGATCGTGGGGTGGGCGGTCTCGTCCAGCCTCCACACCGCAGGGTTGCCATTGCTGGCCCTGGAGCACGCGCTGATGAGCACCGGCGCAAGCCGGGGCCACAAGGGCTTGATCCACCACAGCGACAGGGGCTCTCAATACGTCAGTCTGGCCTACTCCGACGCGCTCATCACAGCCGGGGTGAGCGCCTCGGTGGGCACCGTGGGCGACTCCTATGACAACGCCCTCGCCGAGACCGTGAACGGCCTCTACAAGGCTGAACTCATCCACTCCAAGCGGCTCTGGGAGTCGACCGAGGCGGTCGAGCTGGCCACCATGGGGTGGGTCCACTGGTGGAACACGCAGCGTCTCCACGAGGCCCTCGGCTACG
Source organism: Kytococcus sedentarius (assembly GCF_041937525.1). Taxonomy (GTDB): domain Bacteria; phylum Actinomycetota; class Actinomycetes; order Actinomycetales; family Dermatophilaceae; genus Kytococcus; species Kytococcus sedentarius_A. The sequence continues at coordinate 1,289,519 of NZ_CP169391.1, read as the reverse complement.
CCACCCCGACCGAGGTCGAGGCGGCCTACACTCGTGGCCACGACGTAGCGCCCGTTGCGTCCTGACCTCGGAACGAAACCCAGGGCGCTTCAACGTCGAGCATTACCAGTCCGACAATCTCGTCACCACGTTCGTGCCCTTCCGCACGATCACCTGGGCCACCGCGCTTCCCGGCCAGCAGCCGTTGGGTTGGACCTGGACCTACAACCTGATCCCCGAGGGTCCGAACACCAGGGTGAGGCTCACCTACGACTGGGCCGAGGCTCCGCCCGAGAACGTCGAGCGATTCGGCGCGCCGCTCACCGACGAAGACGGGCTAGCGGCCTCGCTCAATCTGCTGGCACGTGCTTGCGAGAGCCGCTGACCCGCCGCCTGTCCTCAAGCTTCGTGGCCAGAACGTCCTCGTTCGCATGGTTGTCGGCCCGACGACAAGATGCTCCGTGCGGTCGTGCTGCCAGTTCATCTCCTAACTGTTGCCACGCAACTCGGTATGGAGGAGACAGTCGACCACACGGAAGTCGCCCGCCTCGTGACCTGATGCCGTAAACCGGCTCTTCCTATCTGAGGTGGGGGTGGGATAGTCCGCCGCCGATGAGCAGCATGCGTAGCCGGTAGTGGTCTCGGTCGCGGAAGCCGCGGGCGATGCGGCGGTGGAGCTCGATGAGCCCGTTGATGGCCTCGGTGCCGCCGTTGCTGGCGCGACCGGTGTCGAAGTAGGCCAGGAACGCCTCGCGCCACTGCCTGAGCGTCTTGCCGAGTCGCTTGATCTCGGGGATCGGACACGTCGGCAGGCTGGCGATGATCTTCTCCGCGATCCGCCGTCCCTCGACCGGGCTCGACGCCTTGTAGGCGGCGCGGAGTTCCTGGGCGCACAGCCACGCCACGAGCACTTCGTCGTGGCGCTCGTCTGCCGCGATCGCCTTGTCCAGTCGTGCTCGTTGCCGGTCGGTGAGCTTCTCCTGCCCGCAGCGCAGGATCATCCTGATCCCGTAGAGCGGGTCGTTCTTGCGGCCACGATGGCCGTGGATCTCCTGCTGCACCCGACGCCTGACCTCGTCGACGGCCTGGGTGCCGAGCTTGACGACGTGGAATGCGTCCAGCACCGCGACCGCATCCTCGAGCTGGTCGTCGATCGCGTTCTTGTAGCCGTGGAACGGGTCCAGGGTCGCGACCTCGACCCCGTCTTTGAAGTCCTCGCCACGTTCCTCGAGCCAGTCGCTGTAGGCCTTCCCGGACCGGCCGGGCACCAGGTCGAGCAGCCGCGCCTTCGGCTCCCGTCATCGTCGGGGGTGAGGTCGACCATCCCGGTCAGCTGCTTCGGGCCACGACCGCCGTCCTCGATCGGGAACTCGCTGACGTGGTGCCACACGTGCTCGTCCACCCCGAGCCGCGTCACGCCGGCGAACCTGGCTTCGTCATCGGCCATCGCCTGCAGCAGCGGCTCGATCGAGGTCCACACCGTGTTCCACGTCGTCTCGAGCTGCCGCGCCAGACCACTGACAGAGGCGTGCTCACGGCGGAGTTGGTTGATCGCCCACCAGCACGCCCTCGTCGTGAGCAGCGCCCGCGGCCGGGCAATCTGCTCGTCCTCCTCAGTGACGACCTTCGTCGCACAGGCCGGCTCTTCGCACTTCCAGGTCCGCTTGCGCCACACCAACTTCACCGGCCGGTCGAAGCACGGCGCGTCAACCAGGGTGACATCGCGGCGGCCGTGGCTGTGCGCGACCACGCCACAGGCCGGGCAACCCATCGGTCTCTGGGGCGACTCGACGCGAACGATGAGGAGACCGACGTCGTGGTCGACCTCGACCGCGGTCACGTGGAAGCCATCGAGGCCGACCAGGAGATCGCAACGGGAGCAGTAGCCGGTCAGGGAATGGCAGCGCACAGCAGTACGCGCCGTAGGCTCGGACAACGTCGAGGTCCTTCGGAACGGGTTGCTTGGTCGCTCCTGATCCTGAGGGCCTCGACTCCCCTCACCCCGCAGCCACGCTCACACCGGCGCGCCGCTCACCCCCACCGGAACTCGGAAGAGCCCTCAGTCCTAGGATAGACATATCGGTCATTGCCTATCTATGATGGGAGTATGACCAGGCCCCCCGCAGTTCTCGATGTGTTCAGTGCGATCGGACATCCTCGACGTCGAGCGATCATGAACGCACTCGCCGGAGAGGGCAGGGTGGTGTCCGAACTGGTCGATGCGGTCGGGGTCTCGCAGCCCACAGTCTCCCAACACCTGGCGCAGTTGCGCTCGGTGGGGTTGGTCACCTGCACCAAACGCGGGAAAGAGCGCCTGTATCGCCTCGACACCGCCCCCTTGCAGGACATCACGGAGTGGATCGCCGCTCTCGAGGTGTTCTGGGACGGGCGGTTCGAGCGACTCGGCCGAACACTTGAGGCGATGGACAAGGAGAAAGAGGCTCATCACAAACGAGGGTGTAGTTGGGGTCTGAAGCCGCCTGCCTCGAGTAGGCAGCGGGCGATGTAGTTGGTGAGGTTGCGGAACCCGAGGGCGGAGCCGCGGAGGTGTTCGAGGCGTCCGTTGATGGCCTCTGTGGGTCCATTCGAGGAGCCGGGACGGTCGAAGTAGGCCAGCACGTCCTCGGCTCTCTTCTTCAGGGTCCGGCCGAGGGTGATCAGCTCGGTCAACGCGGCGGGGACACCGGAACTGACCGACTCGATGACGGCCTGCATCAGCTCGCGGCCCTTGCTCCGGTCGGGTTGTCGGTAGGCGGTGATCATCCGCTGGTAGATGCCCCAGGTGGCTTCGACCTCGACGTGCTCCTCGACCTTGAACAGAGCCGCCAGCCGGTCGGTCTGTTTGTCGGTGAGTAGCTCGGACCCGGTGTGCAGGGTGCGCCGGGCGGCGTAGAGCGGGTCGCCGGTGCGACCGCGGTGCCCGTGGAGGTCTTGCTGGACCCGGCGCCGGCAGGAGTCCAGGGCGTCGCCGGCCAAGCGCACCACGTGGAAGGGATCCATCACGGCGACGGCGTCAGGCAGCTCCTCGGCGGTGGCGGTCTTGAACCCGGTGAACCCGTCCATTGCGACGATCTCCACCGTTGCGCGCCACGAGGGATCCCGCTGCGCGAGCCAGGTCTTGAACGCCTGCTTGGAGCGGCCCTCGACCATGTCCAGCAGCCGGGCCGGGCCGGTCCCGTCACGGATGCCGGTCAGGTCGATGATCACGGTGACGTACTTGTCCCCGCGCCGGGTGTGCCGCCAGACGTGCTCATCGACGCCCACCGCGGTGACGCCATCGAACCGGGCCAAGTCGTCGATCAGGACGCGCTTGCCCTCGGCCAGGACCGCGTCGTTGGCAGTGTTCCAGGCAACACCGAGCCCGTCGGCGACCCGCGCAACCGTCAGGTGCTGGCACACGATGGCCTCCAGCGCCCACCGCAGCCCTCGTCGCGAGAGCTTCGCCCGCGGCTGGGCCGCCAGACTGGTGTCCTGGCGCCACACGTGCCCGCACCCGGTGCACCGGTAGCGCCGGACCGTCACCTCCAACGTGGTCGGGCGCCAACCGAGCGGCTCGTGGGCCAACTCGCGCGTGACGGCGTCGCGCGGACTGCCTTCGCAGCCGCACCGGCGACACCACCGGTCGGGCTCGAGTACCCGACACGCCAGGATCGCACGGTCGGGCGCGAGTCGTTGGCCGGTGACCTCCAGACCGAGCTCATCGAGGCCGCAGAACGTGGTCAAGTCCGGGCGGGCGAAGGTAGCGTCAGGCACGTCGAGGTCTTCCAGATGGGCAGTGTGAGAACTTCCATCTTCGGGAGACCTCGACGCCTACCCAGCGACCGACGCGCCGCCGGCCCCTACACCCTCATCTGTGATGAGCCGAGAAAGACCTGTGAGCAGCATCTACCGAACCGCCGACTTCGACGTTCCCGCGACCACGCTGTGGCGCGCGCTCACCGAGAGGGAACTGCTATCCACCTGGTTGATGCCGAACGACTTCCGAGCTGAAGTCGGGCATCGATTCACAATGACGACCGATCCGGCACCGATGTTCGACGGCACAGTACATCTAGAAGTACTGGCAATCGACCCACCACACAGGATGGTCTGGTCGTGGCGGGGCGGCCCCATCGACACGACCGTGACCTTCACGGTCACCGAGCTTGGCCCGAACTCGTGTCGCTTCGAGTTCCTCCAGGACGGGTTCCAGGGCCCGCGTGCAGAGTTCGCGCGATTCTTCCTGCGGGGAGGCTGGCGCAAACTTGCGCCGCTCCTTGGCGCTGTCGTGAGAACACTCGAACACGTAGGGAGAGAACAGTGAACGACCTGTCACCGCTAGCTCGGAAATTGCAGCTCAAAACCAGTAGTCATCTCTGGGTTTGGCCGGATGATGCAGCCGCAGCAGAGATGCTTCACGGTGAGGCCGGTGTCGAGCGTTCGGGTATCGATGATGCTGACGTCGCGGTGATCTTCGCAGCCGATAGGCAGGAAGTCGATACCGTGCTGGCAGAGCACGTAAGTGCCCTCGCTACGACTCGCGCCGTGTGGATCGTCTACGCGAAAGGCAACCAGACCGATATGAACCGCGACACACTGTGGATACAACTCGCAGAATACGGGTGGAAAGCGGTCTCCCAGGTTGCCTACAGTGAAACCCTGTCAGCACTTCGTGTCCGGCCCTTAAAGGACGGAGAAGCTGCCCCCATCTGAATTTGCACAGGCGACATGCAGCTGATAATGCTCCGTTCGGAAGCAGCAGCCGCGGATACCGGGGTGCCCGAGCGTCAGCAAGTCGTATCTTTGGCGCGTTAGGCTCAGAACCGCTGAAAACCGGCTCTTCCTATCTGAGGTGGGGGTGGGATAGTCCGCCGCCGATGAGCAGCATGCGTAGCCGGTAGTGGTCTCGGTCGCGGAAGCCGCGGGCGATGCGGCGGTGGAGCTCGATGAGCCCGTTGATGGCCTCGGTGCCGCCGTTGCTGGCGCGACCGGTGTCGAAGTAGGCCAGGAACGCCTCGCGCCACTGCCTGAGCGTCTTGCCGAGTCGCTTGATCTCGGGGATCGGACACGTCGGCAGGCTGGCGATGATCTTCTCCGCGATCCGCCGTCCCTCGACCGGGCTCGACGCCTTGTAGGCGGCGCGGAGTTCCTGGGCGCACAGCCACGCCACGAGCACTTCGTCGTGGCGCTCGTCTGCCGCGATCGCCTTGTCCAGTCGTGCTCGTTGCCGGTCGGTGAGCTTCTCCTGCCCGCAGCGCAGGATCATCCTGATCCCGTAGAGCGGGTCGTTCTTGCGGCCACGATGGCCGTGGATCTCCTGCTGCACCCGACGCCTGACCTCGTCGACGGCCTGGGTGCCGAGCTTGACGACGTGGAATGCGTCCAGCACCGCGACCGCATCCTCGAGCTGGTCGTCGATCGCGTTCTTGTAGCCGTGGAACGGGTCCAGGGTCGCGACCTCGACCCCGTCTTTGAAGTCCTCGCCACGTTCCTCGAGCCAGTCGCTGTAGGCCTTCCCGGACCGGCCGGGCACCAGGTCGAGCAGCCGCGCCTTCGGCTCCCGTCATCGTCGGGGGTGAGGTCGACCATCCCGGTCAGCTGCTTCGGGCCACGACCGCCGTCCTCGATCGGGAACTCGCTGACGTGGTGCCACACGTGCTCGTCCACCCCGAGCCGCGTCACGCCGGCGAACCTGGCTTCGTCATCGGCCATCGCCTGCAGCAGCGGCTCGATCGAGGTCCACACCGTGTTCCAGGTCGTCCCCAGCTGCCGGGCGATCCCGGAGATGCTCGCGTGTTCGCGACGGATCTGGTTGACCGCCCACCAACACGCCCGCGTGGTCAACAACGCCCGCGGCGCCGCGACCTCGGGGTCCTGCTCGGTGAACACCTTGGTCGGGCATGACGGCTCCTCGCAACGCCAGGTCCGCTTGCGCCACACCAACTTCACGGGCCGGTCGAAGCACGGCGCGTCCACCAGCGTGACGTCACGACGGCCGTGACTGCCCACCACGACACCGCAGGTCAAGCAGCCCATCGGCTCCCGAGGCGACTCCACGCGGACCGTGAGCAGACCGACATCGCCGTCGTACTCGTCCGCGATCACATGGAGTCCGGCGAGACCGACGAGCAGATCGCAACGCCCGCAGTAGACAGAGTCGTCAGGGCAGCACGCAGCAGCGGCCGTAGGCTCGGTCACGTCGAGGCCTTCCGGATGGGTGAGCTTGGTCGCCACCGATCTTGAAGGCCTCGACCCCTCTCACCCCGCGATCACGCCACCGGCGCGCCGCTCACCCCCACCCCAAGTAGGAAGAGCCCGTAAACACTGCCTGCGGTCAGTGACACGTGTTACCGGGTCCGCGGGGCAGCCCGAACCAGGGCACATTTGGGGGCTCTTCACAGTTGAGGGTGTAGTTGGGGTCTGAAGCCGCCTGCTTCGAGGAGGCTGCGGGCGATGTAGTGGGTGAGGTTGCGGAACCCGAGGGCGGAGCCTCGTAGGTGTTCCAGGCGCCCGTTCACGGCCTCGGTAGGTCCGTTGCTGGTGCGGGGCCGGTCGAAGTAGGCCAAGACGTCCTCTGCCCGCTTGGTCAGAGTGCGGCCGAGCTTGCGCAGCTCGAGCAGCGGGTCGGGCACGCTGTCGGTGAGGGCGTCGATGACCGATCTGGCTTCGGCGCGGCCAGCGGCCCGGTCGGGGTGGCGGTAGGCGTGGATCATGCGCTGGTAGATCCCCCAGGTCGCCTCAACCTCGACGTGCTTCTCGTCTGCGAACAGCTCGGTGAGTCGGTCGGTCTGCTTGTCGGTGAGTAGATCGGCGCCGGTGTGCAAGGTCCGGCGCGCGGAGTAGAGCGGGTCGCTCTTGCGGCCGCGGTGCCCATGGAGTTCCTGCTGGACCCGGCGCCGGCAGGAGTCCAGTGCGTCGCCGGTGAGGCGGACGACGTGGAACGGGTCCATCACGGTCACCGCGTCTGGGAGCTCTTCGGTGGTGGCGGTCTTGAACCCGGCGAAGCCGTCCATCGCGACGACCTCGATGCCATCCCGCCAGGCTTGGTCACGGTCTGCCAGCCAGGTCTTGAACGCCTTCTTGGAACGTCCCTCAACCATGTCCAGCAGGCGGGAAGGGCCGGTGCCGTCCCGTACCGGGGTGAGGTCGATGATCACCGTCACGTACTTGTCGCCGCGCCGGGTGTGGCGCCATACGTGCTCGTCGACCCCGACCACGCGGACGCCGTCCAGGCGGGTCGGGTCGTCGATCAGCAGGCGCCTACCTTCGGCCAGGACCGCGTCGTTCGCGGTGTTCCACGCCACGCCCAGACCCTCAGCGACACGGGACATCGACAAGTGGCCGACCACGATCCCGACCAGGCCCCACCGGAGCCCGGCGCGGGAGACCCTCGCCCGCGGCTGCGCTGCTGCGCTGGTGTCTTGACGCCAGACGTGCCCGCAGTCGGCGCACCGGTACCGGCGGATGGTGACCAGCAACGTGGTGGGGCGCCACCCGAAGGGTTCGTGTGCAAGCTCCCGGGTCACGGTGTCCCGCGGGATGCCCTTGCAGCCACACCGCCTGCACCAGTCATCCGGCTCGGCCACCCGGCAGGCAAGCACCGCCCGATCGGGCAGCAGCCGCTGCCCCGTAGCGACAAGGCCCAGAGCGTCCAGGCGGGTGAAGGTCGTCAGGTCAGGGGCAGTGAAGGTAGCGTCAGGCACGTCGAGGTCTTCCGGATGGTGAGCGTCAGAACTTCCATCCTCAGGGAGACCTCGACACCTACCCCCGCACCGACGCGCCCACGACTCCTACACCCTCATCTGTGAAGAGCCCATTTGGGTCGCGCCGGCGGATAAGGCGCGGGTTTGCTACATCGCCGTGCGATAGCGTCACCGGCATGGCTACATGGTTCGCCTATGAGTACTGCACCGACATCACCGCCACCCGCAAATTTTACGGAGAGCTGGTGGGGTTGCCTCTAATCTGGGATGAACCGGACGACATCGCTTTTCGGCACGGTTGCGTGCAGCTGTCGTTCCACCGTGTCGACACCCTTGGCCGGCCCCAAGGTTGGGCCTTTCAACCCGGTTGGAGCCACGGTCAACTGCCCGAGGCGCCCACGACCGAACAGGTCAGATCCATCTCCATCGCCCTCCCACCCGCCGCGTTCCAGTCCGCTGCAGCAAAGCTCAAGACCGCCGGCGTGCAGGCACTCAGAGCCGAACCTTTCTGGGTCGGCTACTGGTCATTCGTCGTCTTGGACCCCGACGGGCAGACGGTGGAGCTGACCGACCCAGAGTCTCCCGCGACTGACCACCGCGCCGCGACAACGTAACGCCGAACGCACCGTCATGCCGCGAAGCGCGCGTCGTGAGCGAGACGTCGCATGGAATTGGGAGACACGCCCTAGTGTTCTCGCGTGACCGCCGCCTCGCGGGTTGAGCCCGCTGCACGCCCTTGGCCTGCCCTGTGGGCACTGTGCCTGGGATTCTTCATGGTGCTGGTGGACTCCACCATCGTCTCCATCGCCACCCCAGCCCTGATGCGGGCGTTCGATGCCAGCGTCAGTCACGTGGTGTGGGTGACCAGCGCCTACCTCCCCGCCTACGCGGTGCCGCTGCTGGTGACCGGGCGGCTGGGGGACCGGTTCGGCCCCAAGCGGCTGTACCTGGCGGGGCTGGCCGTGTTCACGGTGGCCTCGGCGTGGTGCGGGTTCGCCGGCACCCTCGAGGCCCTCGTGGCCGCGCGGGTGCTGCAGGGGCTGGGGGCCGCGATGCTCAGCCCGCAGACGATGGCGGTGATCACCCGGCTCTTCCCGGGCAACCGGCGCGGCACGGCGCTGGCGGCCTGGGGTGCGACGGCGGGCGTGGCAACCCTGGTGGGGCCGCTGTTGGGTGGGGTGCTGCTGGACTCTGCAGGGTGGGAGTGGATCTTCTTCGTGAACGTGCCGGTGGGGATCCTGGCGATGGTGCTCGCCGTGCGACTCGTGCCGGACCTGGAGACGCGGGCGCACACCCTGGGACTGCTGAGGGTTTGGTTGACACCTGATCTGTGGGGACGTGGGTCCCTGCTGGAAGGATGTCGCCATGCCTGCACCTCACCCCAAGGAGTTCCGTGACGACGTGGTCGGTGTCGCCCGTCGTGGCGAGGCGTCGATCGCGCAGACGGCGAAAGACTTCGGGATCTCGGAATCAACCCTGCGCAACTGGCTCCGCCAGGCCGACATCGAGGACGGCGCCCGTCCGGGCGTGACGGTGGCCGAGTCCGAGGAGGTGCGTGCCCTGAAGCGTCGCAACCGCCTGTTGGAGCAGGAGAACGAGGTCCTACGCCGAGCAGCGGCGTACCTGTCTCAGGCGAACCTGAAGCTGGGCCAGTCCCCAAAATGACCTTCCCGCTGGTCCGTGACCTTGCCGATGACGGAATCCCCGTCACGGTGGCCTGCCGGGTGTTGAAGTTCTCCCCCCAGGCGTTCTACGCCTGGTGTGCCCACCCGGTCAGCGACCGGGATCTGGTGGATGCCTACGCGATGAACGCCGCCTATGAGATCCACGCCGATGACCCCGGTCTGGGGTATCGGTTCATCGCTGACGAACTCGCCGCGGCCGGCCATGCCCTGTCTGAGCGACGCGTGTGGAAGATCTGCCACCAGGGGCAGATCGCCTCAGCGCACTCGGTCACCCGGGGCCGGTGGAAGAAGCCCGGCCCGCCGGTCCACGACGACCTGGTCCGGCGTGAGTTCACCGCTCAGGGTCCGAACCGGTTGTGGCTGACCGACATTACCGAGCATCCCACCAGTGAGGGCACGTTGTACCTGTGCGCTGTCAAGGACGTCTGGTCCAGGCGGATCGTGGGGTACTCCATCAATGACCGGATGACCTCCCAGCTGGCCGTCGACGCCCTGGAGATGGCCATCGCCCGCCGGGGCCGCGACACCACCGCCGGGTGCGTGGTCCACGCCGACAGGGGCAGCCAGTTCCGCTCCCGCCGCTTCGTCGCGGCACTGCACCGGCACGGCCTGATCGGGTCCATGGGGCGTGTGGCCTCCTCGGCGGACAACGCTGCGATGGAATCCTTCTTCGCGCTGTTGCAGAAGAACGTCTTGAACAGCCGTCGCTGGGACACCCGGGAGCAACTGCGGCTAGCCATCTTCACGTGGATCGAGCGGGCCTACCACCGCCGGCGGCGCCAGCGAGCCCTGGGCAAGACCACCCCGACCGAGTTTGAGACCATCTACTGGCCCGCACAAGCGGCCTGAAACACCAAACCTGAAGTGTCAACCAAACCTGCAGCAGTCCCCCCTGGACTGGTGGGGTGTGCTGCTCAGCGCCGTGGGCATGTTCCTGCTGGTGTTCGGCATCCAGGAGGGCCAGACCTACCGGTGGGGGACGATCACCGGCTGGGTGTCCGTGCCGCTGCTCATCGCGTGCGGGCTCGCCGTCCTGGCGGCGTTCGTGGTGTGGCAGGCCCGGAACTCCCGCGAGCCGCTGGTGCCGCTGGAGCTCTTTGCGCACCGCAACTTCAGCCTGGCGAACGTCGCGATCACCACGGTGGGCTTCGCCACCATCGCGACAGCCTTCCCGTTCATCCTGTACCTGCAGTCGGTGCGGGGCATGACCCCCACCGAGGCCGCGCTGGTCATGGCGCCCTCATCGGTCATGACCCTGCTGCTGGCGCGCTGGGCCGGGCGGCTGGTGGACCGGGTGCACCCGCGGACGCTCGCCTCGATCGGGATGGTGGGGCTGGCCCTGACCTACCTGCTCGTGGCGCTGACGGTGCGGCCCGGGACGCCGCTGCTGGTGCTGCTCCTGCCGTGGTTCATGCTGGGCGCCGCCAGCTCGTTCGTGTGGTCGCCCTTGTCGGTGTCGGCGACGCGCACCCTGCCGCCCCACGCCATCGGGTCCGGGTCCGGGGTCTACAACACGACGCGACAGGTGGGCTCGGTGCTGGGGGCTGCGGCGATCGCGGCCGTCATGGAGGGGCGGATGGCGGCGCGCCTCGGGGGGATGACCGGGGACGCCGGGGGAGCACCGGCGGGCGAGGCGATGGTGCACACCGCCGGGCAGGTGCCGCCTGCGGTGGCCGAGCAGATGAGCGTTGCGCTGCGCGAGGCGCTGTTCGTTCCGGCTGGGGTGCTCGTGGTGGGTGCGGTGGCTGCGCTGCTGCTGGTGGGGCACTCCGACCGCAACTGAGGGACCACGCCCGGCCCAGGCGGTCGGTGGTGGGTCAGAATTGCAGCGTGCACCCGTTCACCGAGGTCGACGTCTTCTGCACCGGTCCGTTCACCGGCAACGGACTGGCGGTGGTGCACGGTGCTGACGACCTGGACGATGCGCAGCTGTCCGCCATCGCGCGGTGGACGCAGTTCTCCGAGACGGCCTTCCTGCTGCAGCCGACCGCCCCCGGGGCCGACTACCGGGTGCGGATCCTGACGCCGGTGACGGAGTACCCCTTCGCCGGGCACCCGACGCTGGGTGCTGCACACGCGTGGCTGGCCGCAGGGGGAGTGCCGCAGTGCGAGGGCGTGGTGGTGCAGGAGTGCGGCGCGGGGCTGGTGCCGGTGCGGGTGGCCGGTGGTGACCTGGCCTTTGCGGCGCCGCCGCGGACCCGGACCGGGCCGTTGGACGAGGCCGAGCTGGGTGCCGTGCTGGAGGCGCTGGGGCTGGGGGCCCAGGACGTGGTGGCGCACGCCTGGGGGAGCAACGGGCCGCAGTGGCGGCTGCTGGAGCTGCGGGACGCGGACGCGGTGCGCTCGGTGGGCGCGTCCCTGGTGGGGACCGGGCTGCGGGTGGGGCTGGTGGGGCTCGAGCGTCCGGTGGGTGGTTCCGTCGCGGTTCCCGCCTACGAGGTGCGTGCGTTGACCAGTCAGCACGAGGACCCGGTCACCGGCTCCCTGCACGCCTCGATGGCGCAGTGGATGCGGGAGCGCGGCCGGGTGCCGGACCGCTACACGGCGGTGCAGGGTTCACAGGTGGGGCGCGCGGGTCGGGTCACGGTGCACGACGACGGCGACCAGGTGTGGGTCGGCGGCCGCTGCGTCACCCGGGTGAGTGGCCGCATCGAGGCGGGGTGAGCCACCCGGGGCGCCCTCAGCGTGGGGTGACCTCGACGTGGAGGGTGACCTCGTCGCCCAGCTCCACGCCCTCGGGCCGGCGCAGGGCCACCTTGAGCGGCACCAGGTAGCCGCCGTTGCGCGGCATCAGGGAGGTGCTCACGCTGGTGGTGCCGAGGGTGACGCGGGCGGGGATGCAGCCCCAGCCGTAGCTGAGCTGGGCCACGTCGGCGGTGAGCTCCTCGGCCACGTCGGCCGACACGGCCACGAAGTGGTGGGGCGCCGGTCCGCGCCACTCGATGACCTCGCCGGTCACCTCGAACTCCACGTCAGCCCCGCCGGTACTCGACGATGTCGTAGCCCTCACCGGGGGTGCGCGAGAACTCCACCCAGCCCGGCCCGCGGTCGGGGAAGAAGGTGTCGGCGTCCTGCGGCGCCTGGTCCACCTCGGTGAGCACCAGCCGCTGCGCCACGGGCAGCGCCTCGGCGAACACGCCCGCGCCGCCCACCACGAAGACCTCGCCGTCGCCGGCCATGAGCAGGGCCTCGGCCCACGAGTGGGCCACCAGCACCTCATCGAAACGGGGGCCCGATGCCGGGTCGCCCGCGACGGCGGGGCCGCCGGGAAGCCAGCCGCGGTCGCTGGTCATCACCACGTGGCGGCGGCCGGGGAGGGGTCCGGGGAAGGACTCGAACGTGCGGCGGCCCATCACCATCGTGCCGCCCATGGTGGTGGCCTTGAAGTGCGCCAGGTCGCCCGGGAGGTGCCAGGGCAGGTCGCCGTCGCGGCCGATGGCGCCGTTGCGGCCGACCGCGACCACGAGGGTCAGGGTCTGGTCGAAGCCGCGGGTCATCACGGCGGGGACGGGGCTGGGCGCGGCGGCCGGTGAGGCCGCAGCGGGGGCGGGGCTCACCGCATCGGACAGGGCCTGCAGCACCTGCGCCTCGTGGGGGACGGTGCGTGCGGGGAGGTCGGCGAGCGGCCACCAGCGGAGGTCCTCGGCCTTGTCGGCCTCCTGCAGGGAGGGCTCGCCGGTCCAGGTGCGGGCCGTCACGAAGGTGTCGTAGCGCTCCTCGAGGGGGGAGGTGAGTGCGATGTGGCGGTGCAGCGTGGTGAGCGGCTGCAGGTCCTCGGCGGCGATGGTGATGTCGAGCTCCTCGGTGGCCTCGCGCTGCGCGGCGGCCAGCACGGACTCGCCGGGCTCCACGTGGCCGGCGGCGCCGCAGGCCCACCAGCCGTCCATGTAACCGGTGCCGCGGCGCAGCTGCAGGAGCACCTCGGTCGTGGCCGGGTCCCCGGGGGCCTCGCGCAGGAGGATCACGTAGGCGGACGGCACGACCTGGAAGCGCGGGGTGGGCATGGCGGGAGTCTGGCACGCGGGCGCTGGTGGGCGGGGGCCTGTGGGGCCGGGGGTGCGGTCGGGCGAGTGGGCCGGCCGGCCGAAACCCGCACCGGTGCGGTTCTGGTTCTGCCGGGTGGGTGCCCCTGCCGCGCTCAGACCGAGATGGGCGCGCTGATCGCGGGGTGCGGGTCGTACCCGTGGAAGGTCACGTCATCGAGGTCGAACGCGTCCAGCTCACGCACGGCTGGGTTGAGCTCCAGCTGGGGCAGCGGCCGCGGCTCGCGGGTGAGCTGCTCGCGGGCCTGCTCGAGGTGGTTGGAGTACAGGTGCAGGTCACCCACGGTGTGCACGAAGTCGCCCACCTCCAGGTCGGTCACGTGCGCCACCATGTGCGTCAGCAGCGCGTAGCTGGCGATGTTGAACGGCACGCCGAGGAACAGGTCCGCGCTGCGCTGGTACAGCTGGCAGCTCAGGCGCCCACCACTGACGTGGAACTGGAACAGGCTGTGGCACGGCGGCAGGGCCATGTCGTCCACCTCGGCCGGGTTCCACGCCGAGACGATGTGGCGGCGCGATGCGGGGTTGGTGCGGATCGACTCCACCACCCGGGCGACCTGGTCGATGGTGCCGCCGCCCGGCGCAGGCCAGGAACGCCACTGCGCGCCGTAGACCGGGCCCAGCTCACCGTCCTCATCGGCCCACTCGTCCCAGATGTGGATGCCGCGCTCCTGCAACCAGCGGACGTTCGTGTCACCGCGGAGGAACCAGAGCAGCTCACCCACCAGGCCCTTGCGGAAGACCTTCTTGGTGGTCACCAGCGGGAAGCCCTCCTGCAGGTCGTAGCGGGTCTGCCGCCCGAACACCGACAGCGTCCCCGTGCCGGTCCGGTCGTCCGTGGGGGCGCCGTTCTCGAGCACGTCGGTGAGCCATTCCAGGTACTGCCGCATGGGCTCAAAACTACCGATGCTGCCACGTCCGGGGAACAGTGGGGTGGGGCGCCGTGGCCGATCCGGCATGCCTGCTCCCGGCGGCCACCGTGCGTCGCAGGGGCCGTGGCGAGTACCGTGGGGGGTGACGGCTCCCCGCATCGGGGTTGCCTCCCACAGATTTCCACGCCCGCGTCCACGGCATCGATGACCGTCGGCGGGCACTGATCACCGGCACGGAGCCGGACAATCGAACGAAGGACACACGTGACCCCACGCACCACCCTGCCCGAGCCCCCGAAGCTGCCCAAGAACGGCGTCCGCGTCGTCGCCCTGGGTGGCCTCGGCGAGGTCGGCCGCAACATGACCGTCATCGAGTACGGCGGCAAGCTGCTGATCGTCGACTGCGGCGTGCTCTTCCCCGACGACACCCAGCCGGGCGTCGACCTGATCCTGCCGGACTTCGAGTACCTCGACGGCCGCTGGGACGACATCGTGGCCGTCGTGCTGACGCACGGCCACGAGGACCACATCGGTGCCGTGCCGTACCTCCTGCGCAACCGCCAGGACATCCCCATCGTCGGGTCCAAGCTGACCCTCGCGCTGGTGGAGGCCAAGCTCAAGGAGCACAAGATCACGCCCCGCACCCTGACGGTGCGCGAGGACGACATCGAGAACTTCGGCAAGTTCGAGTGCGAGTTCGTGGCGGTGAACCACTCCATCCCGGATGCGCTGGCCGTGTTCATCCACACCCCCGGCGGCACGCTGCTGGTGACCGGTGACTTCAAGATGGACCAGCTGCCGCTGGACGGCCGCATCACCGACCTGCGCGCCTTCGCCCGCCTCGGCGAGGAGGGCGTGGACCTGTTCCTCACCGACTCCACGAACGCCGACGTGCCCGGCTTCACCACCCCGGAGCGCAACATCGCCCCGGCCATCGAGCGTGTCTTCGCCACCAGCGAGAAGCGCATCATCGCGGCCTGCTTCAGCTCGCACATCCACCGCGTGCAGCAGATCCTCGATGCGGCAGCCTCCACCGGGCGCAAGGTCGCCTTCGTGGGCCGCTCGATGATCCGCAACATGGGCATCGCCTCGGACATGGGCTACCTGCACGTGCCGGACAACGTGCTGGTGGACGTGCGCAAGCTGGCCAAGCTGCTCCCGCACCAGGTGGTGCTGATCTGCACCGGGTCGCAGGGTGAGCCGATGGCCGCGCTGAGCCGCATGGCCAACCAGGACCACCAGATCGAGGTGGGCGAGGGCGACACCGTCCTGCTGGCCAGCTCGTTGATCCCCGGCAACGAGAAGTCCGTCTACAAGGTGATGAACGGGCTGATGAAGTTGGGCGCCAACGTGGTGCACAAGGGCAACGCGATGGTGCACGTCTCCGGCCACGCCAGCGCCGGTGAGCTGCTGTACGCCTACAACATCGTGAAGCCCAAGAACGTGATGCCGGTGCACGGCGAGTGGCGCCACATGCTGGCCAACGCCGACCTGGCAAAGCAGACCGGTGTGCCCGAGGAGAACGTCGTCGTGGCCGAGGACGGCGTGGTGGTGGACCTCGTGGACGGCAAGGCCCGCATCGTGGGTCAGGTGCCGGCGGCGCACGTGTACGTGGACGGCGGCAACGTGGGCACCTCCGACGAGGACCTGCTGAAGGACCGCCGCATCCTGCGCGATGAGGGCTTCGTCTCCATCGTGGTGGTGCGCGACCCCGACACCGGCAAGATCATCTCCGGCCCGGACATCCACGCCCGCGGTGTGTCCGAGGGGGAGAAGATCCTGCAGCGCGCCGTGCCCAAGGTGGAGCAGGCGCTGGAGGAGGCCCGTCTCAAGGGCACCACCGACATCCACCAGCTGCAGCAGGTCGTGCGCCGGTCCATGGGCGGGTACATCGGCGGCAAGCTGAAGCGTCGGCCGATGATCATCCCGGTGGTCATCAACGCCTGAGGCCTCGCGACGTACTCAACCGGCGCGCTCACCCCATCGTGGGTGGGCGCGCCGTCTCGCGTCTGGGGCGCCCGCCGTCCCAGGTGCACTTCCGCGCGGGGACTACTTGACCGTGTTGTGGCGCGGTGGAGTGAGTCCCGCGCGGAGAAGGCGGAGGGGTGAGCGGCGGCGCGGGGAAGGCGGGCGCGGGGAAGGCGGGCGCGGGGAAGGCGGGCGCGGGGAGCGCAGGGCGCCGGCTCAGCGGCGGGCCTGGCGGGGAACCAGGACCTCTTCGTAGATGAGCAACAGCCCCGCGGCGGTGGGGATGGCCAGCAGCGCGCCGAGGATGCCCGCGAGCGTCCCCCCGATGAGGGCGGCCACCACGGTCACGGCGCCGGGCACCGAGACGGTGCGCTTCATGATCCGCGGGACGATCACGTAGTTCTCGACCTGCTGGTAGATGAGGTAGTACGCACCCACGATCAGGGCCACCTGCACCGACTGGCTGAGAGCGATGAGGCCCACCACCACCGCGCCGATGGTGGCACCCACCAGGGGGATGAGCCCCAGGAAACCCACCAGGACGGCCAGCACGGCGGCATACGGGATGCCCAGGATGGTCATCATCACCCAGCTGCACAGGCCGTTGATGGTGGCCACCAGGAACTGGCCGGCGGCGTACCCACCCACGCGGCGCATGATCTTCTCGGAGAGCTCCTCCACCCGCTCCCGCCGCGAGGCCGGCACCAGGGCGTACCCGGCCCGCTTGGTCTGCGGCAGCGTGGCCAGCAGGTACAGCGTGAGCACCAGGACGGTGAAGGCACCGAAGGCGCCGGTGGCCAGCACCCGACCCGCGCCCAGCACGCCACCGGTCACCTGGCCGGCGAGCTCTCCGGAGTTCACACGCTTCTGCAGCTCGTTCTGGAAGCGGTCGGTGAGCTGGAAGTCGCGGTCGGCCTGTTGGATCCAGTCCTGTTCCAGGAAGGCCTGGGTGTAGGTGGGGGCGTCGTAGAGCAGCGCGGTGGACTCGTCCACGATGGGGGGCAGCACCAGTGCTCCGATGCCGGTGAACGCCACCAGGAGCCACAGGAAGATCACGGTGACCGCGCCGGCGCGCCGCAGCCCACGCAGCATCAGCTGCTCCACCAGGGGGTTGAGGGTGAGCGCCAGGAAGATCGACACCACCAGGAGGGTGATGACGTAGTCCAGCCGCATCGCCGCCATCGCCACACCGACCGCGGCCAGCACACCCAGCGTGGCGACGAAGCCCAGCACGAACGGGCCGTGCTGCAGCAGACGGTTCACCGGGGCGTCGGGGCGGTGTGCGGGCATGCGGTCAGGGGGCGGTCGCGCCGGGCGGTGTCAGTGCCCGGCGGCGGGCTCGACGAGCTCCACGAGCACTCCGCCCGCGTCCTTGGGGTGGATGAAATTCACCCGGCTGTTGCTGGTGCCCCGCTTGGGCTCGTCGTACAGCAGGCGCAGGCCGCGCTCGCGGAGGGTGGCGCTCACCGCATCGATGTCGGCCACGCGGTAGGCGAGCTGCTGCATGCCCGGGCCCTTGGAGTCCAGGAACTTCGCGATGGTGGACTCGGGGGTGAGGGGGGCGAGGAGCTGGATGTGGGAGTCGCCGATGCGCATCATCGCCTCGCGGACGCCCTGCTCGGGGTTCTCCTCGGTGTGGGCCAGCTCCATGCCCAGGACGTCGCGGTGGAAGGCGATGGCGGCGTCGAGGTCGGAGACTGCCAGGCCGACGTGGTCGATGGCGGTGAACAGGGCGTCAGGGGAGTCCGCGGCGTGCATGGGGGACACCCTAGTCCGCGGGGGTGACAGCGGGCTCGTGTGCGTCCCGGGCACAGACGATGCGGGGAGGACCGCGCCGGGGCGCGACCCTCCCCGCCGGGAGGTGGTGCGGCTCAGGCCGCGCCGGAGGTGGCCCGGGCGCCCGTGAAGTCCGCGTCCTCGTCGGTCAGTTGCCGGCCGCGGGTCTCCGGCAGGGTCAGGACCGCCACCAGGCTCACGGCCAGGGCCGCGACGACGTACCAGGCGAAGGCCGTCGGGCCCCAGGTGGAGCTCATCCACACCTGCAGGTAGTAGCTCGTGCCCCCGAAGACGGCCACGGCCACCGACAGCGGGACGGCCACCCCCAGAGTGCGGATGCGGGTGGGGAACAGCTCGGTCATGACCGCAGGGCTCACCGAGCAGATGCCGGCGATGAACACACCCGAGACGAGCATGGCCGTCGCCAGGCCCCGTACCGAACCGTCGATCATCTGTGACAGCGGGACGGTCACGACCATCAGGGCGGCGATGCAGGCGAGCATCACGGGCTTGCGGCCGAGGCGGTCGGAGGCGATGCCCCACAGCGGGAGCCAGACCAGGAACACCACGTTGCACCACATGGCCGTGGTGGTGGCCAGGCGCGAGTCCATGCCCAGGACGGCGATCGAGTAGCCCGAGGCCGCCACGACGAACAGGTAGTACACGATCGTCACACCGACGGTCATGCCGATGACCTGCGCGGCACTGCGACGGTGCGTCACCATGGCGGTCCACAGGCCGGCGAACGGCGACCGGCGGGCGCCGGCGCCCTCGGTGGGGGCCACGTAGGCGAAGTGGTCGGTCTCGTGCAGGCGCTGCCGCATCACGAGGGCGAACAGGCCACCCACGGCGCCCAGCGCGAAGGGGATGCGCCAGCCCCAGTCACCCAGCTGCTCCGGCGTCAGCACCGTGGTGAGCAGGACGGCGAGTGCCACACCCAGGTTGGCGCCGATGGTGCCGGAGAAGTAGATGAGGGAGCTCCACAGACCGCGCCGCTCAGCAGGAGCGCTCTCGGCCAGGTAGGACTGGGCTGCCGGCTGCTCGCCACCGTGGGCGAGCCCCTGGGCGATGCGGGCGATCACCAGCAGCAGCGCGGCACCCCATCCGATCTGCTCGATGCCGGGGGAGACGGCGATGACCAGCGAGCCCAGCGCGGCGAGTCCCACGGTCGCCGAGAGGGAGCTGCGGCGGCCGTGGCGGTCGGCGATCCACCCGAAGAGGAAGCCACCTGCCGGCCGGGCGACGAAGCCGACGGCGAAGACCGCCAGGGTCTGCAGGAAGGCCACCACCGGGTCCTCACCGGCAGCGAAGAAGTGGGCGGCGAAGAAGGGGGCGAAGGTGGAGTAGACGGACCAGTCGAACCACTCCAGGGCGTTGCCCACGCCGGTGCCGACGAGGCGGCCCCGCGGGGAGTCCTTGGCGAGCGCCGGCTGCGGTGCGGTCTGCACCTCGGTGGCCTGTCGGGTGAGGGCCTGGGTTGTCATGTCTGCTCCTCGGGGGAGGGATGGGGGTGTGGGGGACGATGCGGGGTGGGCTGCGGTGGGCGAGCTCACGAGGACTCCTCGGTGCCCTGGGCGAGTGCAAGGAGCCGGTCGGTCGCGAGTGCGGTGAGCAGGCGCAGGGAGTGCTCCAGCGCGCCGTCGTCGAACACCGCCGCCGAGCTGTGGTTGGAGGGTGCGTCAGTGGGGTCCACACCCTCGGGGACGGCGCCCACGACGAGGAAGGCGCCGGGGACCTCGGCCAGCACGCGGCTGAAGTCCTCGGAGCCGCTGAGGGGGCGTTCGAGCTCCCACCAGGCGTCCTCGCCGAGGGTCCGCTGCACCACGGCCCGCGCGGCGTCCACGCAGGCGGGGTCGTTGGTGGTCACCGGGTAGCCGTCGATGAGCTCCGTGCGGGCGGTGATGCCGTAGGCCGCGGCGATGCCGTCCACCAGCTGCGTGGCGCGCTCGCGGAAGCGGGTGCGGGCCTGCGGGGACCAGGAGCGGACCGAGGCGAAGAAGGACGCGGTCTCCGGCACGGCGTTCGGGGCGCCGTCGGACCCGGAGTGCAGGGAGCCGACGTTCACCACCACCGGGTCGAAGGCGTCCATGTGCCGGGTCACCAGGGTCTGCAGGGCAAGCACCATCTCGCAGGCCACCGTGAGGGGGTCACGCGCGGTGTGGGGCATGGACCCGTGCCCGCCGCGGCCCCGCAGGGTGACGCGCAGTCCGTCCGCAGCCGCCATCATCGGTCCGGGGCGGGAGGCCACCTGGCCGAGGGGGAACTGGTTGGACATCACGTGCAGGGCGTACGCCTCGTCCACGGTGCGCCCTGCGGCCCGCAGGACTCCCTCCTGCACCATGTGGGCCGCGCCGTCCTGCATCTCCTCCCCGGGCTGGAACATGAAGACCACGTCGCCTGCCAGCTGGTCACGGTGCTGGGCGAGCACCCGGGCGGCTCCCACCAGTGCTGCCGTGTGCTGGTCGTGTCCGCAGGCGTGCATGGTGCCCTCGACGGTGGAGGCCTGCGGCAGGCCGGTCTCCTCGGCCACGGGCAGGGCGTCCATGTCACCGCGCAGCAGCACCACGGGGGCGTCGGCGGCCGGGCGGTCGGGGTGTGTGCCGCGCAGCACCGCCACTACGGAGCTGACCTCGTTGCCGGTCGTCAGCTCCAGGTCCAGGTCGCGCAGGTGGTCCAGCACGCGGGCCTGGGTGTGTGGCAGGTGGAGCCCGACCTCGGGGTGTGCGTGGATCTCGTGGCACAGGGCCCTCACGAGTGGGAGCTCCGCGGCGCAGGCGGCAACCAGGTCGGTCGACCCGGCGCCCGTGCGGGGGCGGGTGTCCGTTGCGGTGTGGTTCATGCGGTGTCTCCTCCTGGGACGTCGTCGTCTCAGGGTGACGCGCACCACGGCCCGTCGTTCCGTGATGACCGAATCGTGCAACGATGCCGGGTGGTCGGTGCGGAATCGTGCACGATCCGCCGGAGGAGGTCACTGATGGGTGCAGCAGCGGGTGGGACGGACGGTCCGGGGGCCGCGTCGCGCACCGCGGTCTCCGAGGGAGACCTCGCGCTGCTCCACCTGTTGCAGATCGCCCCGCGGGCGACCTGGGCCGATGCGGCGCGCGTGCTCGGGTCCTCTCCCTCCACCCTCGCGGCCCGGTGGAGGCGGCTGTGCGCCGAGCGGGTGGCGTGGGCCACGGTGCAGCCGCACGTGGACGGCGACGGGGTCACCAGTGCGCTGGTGGTGGCCCGTCTGGACCCGGCCCGTGCCGACGACGCGATCGCGGGGCTCGTGGACGACCACCACGTGGTGAGCGTGGACACCGAGACCGATGGGACCACCGTGTTGTGCACGGTGATGGCGCGTGGCCTGACCCGGCTCCACGAGGTGGTGGCCCAGGTGGCGCGGCGTCCGGGGGTGGTGGCGGTGGACACCTCGGTGGTGGTGTCCGTGGACCGGGACGGCACCGCATGGCGGCTGGGGGCCCTGGACGCCGACGAGCGCCGGGAGGCCGCGGCTCTCGCCGTGCCGCCCCGTTCCCGCCGGGCGGTGGAGGGGGTGGGCGAGCTCGCAGCGGCGCTGGTGGTGGATGCACGGGCGCCGGTGGCCGGGTTGGCCCGTGACACCGGGGCCCACCCCTCGACGGTGAGGCGGCACCTCGAGGCATTGCTGGCCGGGGGGACGGTGACGCCCCGTTGCGACATGAGCCACGTGGACATCGGCTGGCCGGTGACGCGCACGTGGTTCCTGCGGGTTCCCCCGGCCGGGGCCGCCCGGGTGACCGGCCGGTTGGCCGGGCTGGGCAACCTGCGCCTGGTGGCCTCTGTCACCGGGGACGCCACGATGGTGGTGTCCGCCGTCTTCCGCAGCCTGACCGAGAGCAGGGCGTGGGAGCAGCAGGTGCTGGGTGCGCTCCCGGAGGTGGCGGTGGTCCGGTCGGTCCTGCTGGTCAGCCCGCGCAAGCGGATGGGATGGGTCCTGGACGAGCGGGGGAGGCGCACCGACCGGTTGGTGCTTCCCGCAGTGCTCGCCCCGGCCTGAGGGGCGGGCACGCACGGGGCAGGGCGCCGGTGCGTGGGTCCCGGGTCAGGGCTCGCGTGTGCCCTGGTGGAAGCGCTGGCGCCAGCGGCCGGACTCCCGCACCCACAGCGAGGTGCGCACCGAGGCCCCCGATGCGGTGACGGCGCGCCACAGCAGCAGCAGGGTGTGCGCGTCCAGGGCGCTGGTGCTGAGCACCTCCACCTCGACCGGCTCGGGAAGGGGGCCGATCTCGGCCAGCATCTCCTCGCGGGTCCACACGCGCCCCGAGGCGCCCACCTCGTACCAGTCGCTGTGCAGCAGGGCGGCCACCTCGGCCGGGTCGGTGCGGGTGGTGTCGGTGAGGAGTGAGCGCTCGAGGGCCAGAACGGTCTCCGCATCGGAGGTGGGGAGGTCCTCGAAGAGGGTGGGGACGGTCTCGTCCGACCGGGCGCCGACCACCGCGGTGGGGTGGTCCGTGGAGGCGCTGGCGAACCCCGGCCCCGGGTCCGGATCGTCACCCCGCTGGTGGGCGAGGGCCGCGTTGCGGGCACGCTCGTCGGCGGCCTCGTTCATGGCGTGGCCGGCGTGGCCCTTGACCCACTCGAAGGTGACGCGCCGCCCCTGCATGGCCTCGTCGAGGGCCTTGACCAGCTCGATGTTCATCACCGGCTTGCCGTCGGCCTTCTTCCACCCCTTGCGCTTCCAGCCCGGGGTCCACTTGGAGATGACGTTGATGGCGTACTGGCTGTCGCACAGCACGTGGAGGTCGTCGTCCAGGTGTGCGGTCTGCTGCAGCAGGTCCAGCACGGCCATGAGCTCGCCCATGTTGTTCGTGCCGTGGTCCCAGCCCCCGGCGGCCCAGCAGTCGTCGTCGACGTACCACGCCCAGCCGGCGGGGCCGGGGTTGCCGAGTGCGGAGCCGTCTGCTGCTGCGGTGATCACGGGCGCGATGCTCTCACGGGCACCGGTGCGGGTCTCGACCTGCCGCCGGCGATGGCCCGACCCGGCGGGGACTACGGTGCGGGCATGACCGACCTCCTGGTGACCGATGTCCGCCTCGTGCCCCTCGACGGGGAGGAGGGAGGTGGCCCCGCCGTGCGACGGGTGGCCAGTGCTTCCGGTGGGACCGCCGCCACCGGGCCGGTGGACGTGCTGGTCCGCGACGGCGTGATCACCGAGGTGGGCCCGGGGCTGACGCGCCCTGAGGAGGTCCCGGTGCTGGCCGGTGAGGGCCGGTGGGTCGTCCCCGGGCTGTGGGACCACCACGTGCACCTGGGGCAGTGGGGTGCCACCACGGCGCGCCTCGACCTCGCACCGGCGACCTCCGCCCGCGATGCGGTGCGCCGCGTGGCTGAGCGCCTGGCCTCGGACGAGCCCCTCCCGGAGACCGGTGTCCTGGTGGGCTGGGGCCACCGGTCGGCCCAGTGGGACGAGGACCCCACGGTCGCGATGCTGGACGAGGTCGCCCGTGAGGTGCCGGTGGTCCTCATCAGTGGCGACGGCCACCACGGGTGGATGAACACGCCCGCGCTGCGGCTGCTCGGCGGCCCGGCGGACGCCACCGGGGTGGTCCGCGAGGCCGACTGGTTCCCCATGTACGACCGCCTGGGAAACCTTCCCGGCGCCGCGCAGGAGGCCGAGCTCGGCGTCGCCCGCGCCGTCACCGACGCCCTGGCCCTGGGCGTCGTGGGCATCACCGACCTGGAGATGGGCCGGCCGTGGGAGGACTGGCGCCGTCGCTGCGACCTGGGACAGCCGATGCTGCGCGCCCGCACCGGGGTGTACGCCGAGGAGCTGCAGGGCGTGCTCGATGCGGGGGTGCGCACCGGGCAGGTCATCGAGGGCACCGACGGGCTGGTCACCATGGGTCCGTTGAAGATCATCAGCGACGGCTCCCTCAACACCCGCACCGCCTGGTGCCGTGAGCCGTACGCCGACGCCCACCGCCTGACCCATCCGTGCGGTGCGGCGAACCTGACCCGCGACGAGATGCACGAGCTGATGACCGCCGGCCACGCCGGAGGGCTGGAGATGGCGATCCACGCCATCGGCGATGCCGCGGTGGGTCAGGCCCTGGAGGCCTTCGCCAGCATCGGGGCGCGCGGTGGCATCGAGCACGCCCAGCTGGTGGGCGAGGTGGACCTCGAGCGGTGGGGCGCCCTGCCGGTGCGGGCGAGTGTGCAGCCGGCGCACCTGCTGGACGACCGGGCGGTCACCGAGCAGTGCTGGCCCGACCGCACCGGCCTGACCTTCGCCCTGCGGCGGTTCGCCGAGCACGGCATCGAGATGGCGATGGGGTCGGACGCCCCCGTGAGCCCGCTCGACCCGTGGCTGACGCTGGCCTCCGCCGTGCACCGGGGGCCGGTCGATGCGGAGACGTGGCACCCGGAGCTCGCCCTCACCCCGGCCGAGGCGCTGGCCGCCTCGGTGGACTCCCAGCGGGTGCGTCCCGGGGCACGGGGCGACCTCGTGCTGCTGGACGCCGACCCGTTGGGCGGCGGCGACTCCGCGCAGCAGGCCCGGGTGCTGCGGTCCATGGGCGTCTCGGCCACGGTGCTGGCCGGTCAGGTGGTCCACGGCGGGTGAGCACCCGGCGTGGCCGGGGTCACAGGGCCAGTACCCTTCGGGGAGCCGCTTGAGCCCGTTCGACCCCCGTGGAGGAACCATGTCCGAGAACACCACCGTCATCGTCTCCGGTGCCCGTACCCCGATGGGGCGCATGCAGGGCGCCCTGGGCAGCCTGTCCGGCGCCGAGCTGGGTGGCGTGGCCATCAAGGCGGCCCTGGAGCGCGGCAAGGTCTCCGCCGACCAGGTGCAGTACGTGATCATGGGCCAGGTGCTCACCGCCGGCGCCGGGCAGATCCCCGCCCGCCAGGCCGCCGTGGCCGGTGGCATCTCCATGGACGTCCCGGCGCTCACCATCAACAAGGTGTGCCTCTCGGGCCTCAACGCCATCGCGCTGGCCGACCAGACCATCCGCGCCGGCGAGTTCGAGTGCGTCGTGGCCGGTGGTCAGGAGTCGATGACGAACGCCCCCCACCTGCTGCCGAAGTCGCGGGGCGGCTTCAAGTACGGCGACGTCACGCTGAAGGACCACATGGACTATGACGGTCTGTGGGACGCGTTCACCGACCAGGCGATGGGTGGACTCACCGAGTCCGCCAACCGCGAGGACCGGGGTGGCGAGCTGTCCCGCGAGGAGCAGGACGCGTTCGCCGCGCAGTCCCACCAGCGTGCCGCCGAGGCGACCGAGAAGGGCGTCTT
Source organism: Kytococcus sedentarius (assembly GCF_041937525.1). Taxonomy (GTDB): domain Bacteria; phylum Actinomycetota; class Actinomycetes; order Actinomycetales; family Dermatophilaceae; genus Kytococcus; species Kytococcus sedentarius_A. Next base: position 1,264,250 of record NZ_CP169391.1, on the reverse strand, counting down.
CGGTGAGGAGATCGCCCCGGTGAGCGTGCCGCAGCGCAAGGGTGACCCCATCGAGGTCACGGCTGACGAGGGCATCCGCCCGGACACGACCACGGAGTCCCTCGCCAAGCTGCGCCCGGCGTTCAGCAAGGAGGGCACCATCACGGCGGGATCGGCCTCGCAGATCTCCGATGGTGCCGCGGCCGTGGTGGTGATGAGCAAGGCCGCCGCCGAGGCCGCCGGGTTGGAGTGGATCGCCGAGGTGGGTGCCCACGGCGTGGTCTCCGGTCCGGACTCGAGCCTGCAGCTGCAGCCGGCCAACGCCATCCGCGCGGCCCTGGCCAAGGAGGGCCTGTCGGTCGAGGACGTGGACCTGTTCGAGATCAACGAGGCCTTCGCGGCGGTGGGCATCGCCAGCGCCCGTGACCTGGGCGTGTCGGAGGACAAGGTGAACGTGAACGGCGGCGCCATCGCGCTGGGACACCCCATCGGCGCCTCGGGTGCCCGTCTGGTGCTGAGCCTGGCGATGGAGCTGAAGCGTCGCGGTGGCGGCGTGGGTGTCGCGGCCCTGTGCGGTGGTGGCGGTCAGGGTGACGCCCTCGTCGTGCGCGTGCCCAAGGCCTGAGGCGACGATGCTGGTCGCTTTCAGCATCGCGCCGTCCTCGGAGGACCCCGACGGCGGTGTGAGTGAGGCGGTGGCGCGCGCGGTGGGGATCGTGCGCGCCTCCGGGCTGCCGAATCGCACGGACTCGATGTTCACGACCCTCGAGGGGGAGTGGGAGGAGTGCATGGCGGTCATCAAGGAGTGTGTGGACGTGCTCGCGGCCGAGTCGCCCCGGGTGTCGTTGGTGCTGAAGGCCGACATCCGGCCCGGGTTCACCGGCCAGCTGGAGGCGAAGGTCGAGCGCGTGGAGCGGCACCTGGCCTCGTCGCCCCCCGCGGGCTGAGCCGCCCGTCGCCCCAGCACGGCGATCACACGCAGCGGCGACGCGGCCCTCATCGAGGGGGTTGCGCCGTCGCTGCGTATCGTGGAGGCAGAACGAATCCACGTGGGTTCCCGTCCGATCCCGACTCGATGCCGGCCCCGATCCCGGGCCGTCCAGGAGGAAACATGTCGTCCCAGCCCTTCTCCCGCGCCAGCCTCCACGGCGCCGTGGACCTCAGCGGTCTGAAGCAGCAGCAGGTGCAGGCGGCCATGTCCGGCGGTCAGGGGGCCGGCCAGGGGGCGCCGGCCGGTGGCGTTCCGGGTGGGGCCGCGGGGGCGGGCCCTGCAGGCCAGGGCGGTCCGGGTGCGGGCAACGACCCGCGTGCCACCGTGGTGGCCGTGGACCTGGACACCTTCGGGGAGGTGCTGCAGGACTCCGCGGTCGTGCCGGCCGTGCTGGTGCTGTGGAGCCCGCAGATCCCCGGCGCGCTGGAGTACGTGCAGATGATGGAGCGGCTCGCGGTGGAGTTCGAGGGCCGCTACCGCCTGGCGACGGCCAACGTGGCCGCCCAGCCGGAGATGATGCAGGCCTTCCAGATCCCCGAGCTGCCCGAGGTCATGACCATCGCCGTCATGATGGGCCAGCCGATGCCGATGTACGGCGGGGCCCAGCCGGAGGAGGAGGTGCGCGCGGTGATGCAGAACCTGCTCTCTGCCGCCGCCCAGAACGGTGTCACCGGCCGCGCGCAGCCGGGTGTCTCCGGCTCCGTCTCTGAGGGTGGCGATGCGGGGGAGGTCGCCGACCAGCCCGAGCAGCCGGCCGAGGAGCCGCTGTCGCCCCACGTGCAGGCGGCCTACGACGCCATCGATGCGGGGGACTTCACCGCCGCGGTGGCCGCCTTCGACGCCCGCCTGGCCGAGGAGCCGGGCGATGAGGAGGCGCGCCTGGGCCGCCAGCAGGTGGTGCTGCTGGAGCGGGCCGGGTCGCTGGACCCCACTGCCGTCCGGGAGGCGGCCGCGAAGGACGCGACCGACATCGAGGCGCAGATGCAGGCAGCGGACCTGGACCTGATGGGTGGCCACGTGGAGGACGCCTTCGCGCGCCTCATCGACACAGTCAAGGCCACCACGGATGAGGACCGCAACGCCGTGCGGGAGCGGCTGCTGGAGCTGTTCGAGATGGTGGGCTCGGCCGACCCCCGTGTGCGCGCCGCCCGCAGCAAGCTCATGAGCGCCCTGTTCTGAGCCCCCAGCCCCCGCCCCCAGCCCCGGCGGTGCACCGCCGGGGTGGGGGTTACTTCACCGCGTTGTGGCACGGTGGAGTGAGTCTGGCGCGGGGGTGGGCCAGTCAGGGGGTGCGGTGCCGGGCGGGGTCTACTCCACCGCGCTGTGGCACGGTGGAGTGAGTCTGGCGCGGGGGTACGGGCGGTGAGACTGGCGCGGGGGTGGGCTGGTCAGGTGGTGCGGAGGCGGGTGCGGGTGCGGGCCAGCAGCAGTTCGGCCGCCAATGCTGCCAGGGCCAGCAGCGCGCACCCCAGAAGCCCCAGCGCCGCCAGGGGTGCCAGGTCCAGCAGTGCCGGCGCAGTGCGGTAGTCATCGGCCACGTCCATGCCGACGGAGAAGGCCCAGGCGCAGAAGGCCAGCAGCGGACCGGCGGCCACGGCGGCCCACTTCACCGCCCGGAACGTCCACCGGTCCACCGGGAGGCAGGCCACCGCAGCCGACAGCAGCACGGGGACGAACGCCGGCACCGGCACGAGTCCCAGCACGCTGACGCCACTCAGGGCCGGCCAGAAGATGACCAGGGCCAGCAGCAGAGCCAACCGCACGCGGGTGCGCAGCATGCCCGGGCGGCGCGGCCCGAACCGGTTGCGCCGGTCCATGGCCGCGAGCCACTCGGTGGCCGTGGCGGACCCGGTGGCCGGGGTGACCCCCTCCACGGCCCTCAGGCCTGGTCCGCAGGGGTGAACCAGACCGCGCCCAACGGCGGAACCCGCACCACCGCAGAGGCAGGCAACCCGTCCCAGGGCACCTCCTCGGCCACCACCTCACCGAGGTTGCCCACCCCGGAACCGCCGTACTCCACCGCGTCGGTGTTCAGCACCTCACGCCAGCGCCCGGCCCGGGGGAGGCCCACCCGGAAGCCCTCGTGCGGCGACCCCGAGAAGTTCGCCAGCACCGCCACCGTGCTCCCGGGATCGGCCGGACGGTCACCGAAGCGCAGGAAGCTCACCACGTTGCCGGCCGCGTTCTCCGCATCGATCCACCGGAACCCCGTGGGCTGGTCGTCCAGCTGCCACAGCGCGGGCAGCTCGGCGTAGCGGCCGTTGAGGTCACGCACCGTGGACTGCACCCCGTGACGCAGCGGGTCGTCAGCGATGTCGAAGTCCAACGACACCGCCTCCGACCACTCCCGCGGCACCCCCAGCTCACTGCCCATGAACAGCAGCTTCTTGCCCGGGTGGGCCCACATGAAGGCCAGGTAGGCCCGCACCCCGGCGTACTTCTGCCAGGTGTCGCCGGGCATCTTGGTCACCAGCGAGCCCTTGCCGTGCACCACCTCGTCGTGGCTGATGGGCAGCACGTACTTCTCCGAGTACGCGTACACCATGGAGAAGGTCAGCTCGTGGTGGTGGAACTGCCGGTGCACCGGGTCCTTGGAGGCGTACTCCAGGGTGTCGTGCATCCAGCCCATGTTCCACTTCATGGAGAAGCCCAGCCCGCCCTCGTGGGTGGGGGCCGTGACGCCCGGCCACGCGGTGGACTCCTCGGCGATGGTGACCACCCCGGGGAACAGCCGGTGGGCGGTGGCGTTGGTCTCCTGCAGCAGCTGCACGGCCTCCAGGTTCTCCCGCCCGCCGTACTGGTTGGGCAGCCACTCCCCGGCAGCGCGCGAGTAGTCCAGGTAGAGCATGGAGGCCACCGCATCCACCCGGATGCCGTCGATGTGGAACTCCTCCATCCAGTACAGGACGTTGGCCACCAGGAAGTTGCGCACCTCGTGCCGGCCGAAGTCGAACACGTGCGTGCCCCAGTCCGGCTGGTCACCGCGGCGGGGGTCCGGGTGCTCGTACAGCGGCTGCCCGTCGAACCGGGCCAGCGCCCACTCGTCCTTGGGGAAGTGCCCGGGCACCCAGTCCAGGACAACGCCGATGCCGGCCGCGTGCAGCGCGTTCACCAGGTACCGGAACTCGTCGGGCGTGCCGAAGCGCGAGGTGGGCGCGTAGTAGCCCGTCACCTGGTAGCCCCAGCTGGGCGCGTAGGGGTGCTCGGCCACCGGCATCAGCTCCACGTGCGTGAAGCCCAGGTCCGTGACGTGCTCCACCAGCTGCTCGGCCAGCTCCACATACCCCAGCCCCTGCCGCCACGAGCCGAGGTGCACCTCGTAGGTGGCCATCGGCTCCGTCTGCGGGGTGCTCTCCGCGCGGCGGGCCAGCCAGTCCGCATCGGACCACGCGTAGGCGCTGGCGTGCGAGTCGTCCACCACCGATGCGGTGGCCGGTGGCACCTCGGTGCGTCGCGCCATCGGGTCGGCCTTGGTGACGGTGGTGCCCTCGGCGGTGGTGATCTGGAACTTGTACCGCTCCCCGGCGCCGATGCCGGGCACGAACAGCTCCCACACCCCGCTGCTGCCCAGGGTCCGCATCGGGTGGCCGGTGCCGTCCCAGTGGTTGAAGTCGCCCACCACGCGCACCCCGTGGGCGTTGGGGGCCCAGACGGTGAAGGACACCCCGGAGCTCACCCCCATCGGCCCCTCGTGGGAGCGGACGTGGGCGCCCAGCACGGTCCAGAGGCGCTCGTGGCGCCCCTCTCCGATGAGGTGCAGGTCCATCTCCCCGACGCCGGGCAGGTACCGGTAGCCGTCGTCCTGCACCCGGGGCTCGGCCTCCTGCGTCTCCTCCGAGCGCGCCTCGTCGGCGGTGGCCGGCAGCGGCCAGACCACCTCCAGGCGGTAGTCGGTGGGCGCCACCCCGGGCAGGTGGGCGCCGAAGATGCCGTCGGCCAGGTGCTCCAGCTCGTGACGCGACCCGTCGGGCAGCAGGGCCACCACGCGCCGGGCGCGGGGCCGCAGCGCGCGGATCACCACGCCGTCGTCGGTGGGGTGGAGCCCCAGCACCCCGTGGGGGTCGTGGGAACGTCCTTCCACGATGCGGTGAGCCGTCTCCCGGCTGATGTGCGCCGGGTCGGTGCTCACCGGGGCGAGGCGGGTGGCGCCACCGCTGGCGCCCTCACCAGCGGGCGACGCCTGGTGGGCGGGAGAGGCCAGCTCGATGCCGAGCAGCCGCTCCAGCGCGTGCAGGGGGATGGGTGTCCAGTCCGGGCGGTTGTGGCGCTCGTAGACCACCTCGTAGAAGGCCTTGTCCACCTCCAACGCCTCCAGCAGCAGTCGCGGCTCGGTGCCCTGGTCGCCGGTCACCGACCGGTAGCCCTCCAGGAAGGCCTCACGCACCCCGGCCACCCACCCGGCCAGGGCGTCGCGCTGCTCGTCGGGGAGCTCGGACTCGCGGGCCAGTGAGCCGGCCACGTAGTCGAAGGAGCGCAGCATGCCGGCCACGTCGCGCAGCGGCAGGTCCGGTGCACGCCGCTCGGCGACGGGCCGCAGCGGCTCACCCTCGAAGTCGAGCACCACCCACCCGCGGTCGGGCACGTCCAGCACCTGCCCCAGGTGCAGGTCGCCGTGGACCCGCTGGAGCGCCGGCCAGTCCAGGGCCTCCAGGGCGTCGATGCGGGCGGTCGCCTCCGCGCGCAGTGGCTCCAGCTCAGGGGCCTGGGCCAGCGCCGCGTCCAGGCGGGTGCGCAGGCGGCCGGTGAGCTCCTGCCGGTGCGTGTGGTCCACCTCCACGGTGCCCAGTGCGGCCGCGAGCTCGGCGTGCACGTGGGCCACGGCCTCACCGAGCCGCCGGGCCCGCTTCAGGAAGCGCTTGCCACGGGCCGCCGAGCGCAGGGCCACCCGCCACGCGTCGTCCACGTCTCCCAGGTACTCGCTGGCGAAGGCCAGGTGCCCGCTGCGCTCCTCACCCGTCTCCGGGTCGGGCCAGCTGCCCTCCACCGCCCCCAGCGGCGTCGGGATCACCGTGGACCCCTGCCGCGCCAGCTCCAGCTGCAGCTCCACGTCCGGGTTGGCGCCGCGCTGCAGCACGCGGAAGAGCTTCACGATGGCGGTCTCGCGCTGCGGTGCCTTGGGTCGCCCGCCCAGGGTGGTCACGATGATGGAGGTGTTCGACTGCTCCCCGGGCAGCACCCGGGAGCCGGTCACGATGTACGGCGCCTTGTGGGGGCGACGCGGGCGCAGCTGGTTGCCCCGCATCGTCACCGAGCCCTCGCCGTAGGTGCTCTCGCGGTCGGCCATCGCCATCACGGCCGCGGCGTACGCGGGGTCGTGGGCGGCGTCGTGGAGGGTGCCCCGGGCCTCGGGATCGTCGGACAGCCCCATCGCCGCCAGGGAGATCTCCCCGATGCGGCCCCCCACCGCGGAGGAGGCGGACGCGGAGTCGCCGGGCCCACGGTCCGAGGCGTCCTCGCCCCCCGGCGCGTGGGGGTGCACGGTCAGCGGCACCTGGTAGATGGTGGCCGGCACGGTGGCGCGGTCGGCCACGTACACGGTGGACAGGGCCACGGTCTGGCCCGCGGGGTCCACTACGTCACCCATGCGCACGGTGCCGATCCGCTGCAGGCGGGGGGTGTGGCCCTTGCCGGCGAACCACCGCTGGCGCGGCAGCCACTCCTCCAGCAGGTGCTTCAGGGTCGCGGTGCTCATGCGGGCTGCCCCCCGGGGGTCTCGTGGTCGGTGATCGGACGGTACGTGGTGCCTGCGGACGGCGCCTGCGCCGGGGAGGGCTCTCCCACGGGCGCTGTGTGGGGTCGGCGCAGCCCGAACCAGAAGAACTGGCGCGAACCGAGGGTGAGGTGCAGGCCCCCGGCGTCATCGGCATCGGGGAAGCCGCGGCCCCCGAAGAGGTCGGCCAGCGCGGAGCCGGCGTGGTCCTCACCCAGGTGCAGGCGGACTCCCTGGGGACGGTCGGAGAGGTTCATGACGCACAGCACCTCGTTCTCGCCCACCACGTGGGTGTCCTCCTGCAGGGCGTGCGGGGCGATCCACCGGGTGAAGGCCAGGACGGCGGGGTTGTCGGCGTCCACCACCGTGAAGTCACCCAGGCCGAACACGCTGTGCTGCTTGCGGACGGACAGCATGCCGCGGGTCCAGTTCAACAGGGAGTGCCCCTGGGACATCTGGGACTCCACGTTCACGGCCGTGTGGTTGTACGCCAGCGACTGGATCACGGGCAGGTACAGCTTGCCGGGGTCGGCGGTGGAGAACCCGGCGTTGCGGTCCGGCGTCCACTGCATGGGGGTGCGCACCGCGTCACGGTCGTCCAGCCAGATGTTGTCGCCCATGCCGATCTCGTCGCCGTAGTACAGGCAGGGGGAGCCGGGCAGGGAGAGCAGCAGGGCGTTGATGAGCTCCAGCTCGGCGCGGGAGTTGTCCAGCAGCGGGGCCAGCCGGCGGCGGATGCCGATGTTCGCCCGCATGCGCGGGTCGGGGGCGTACCAGCCGTACATGGCGGCGCGCTCGGAGGTGGACACCATCTCCAGGGTCAGCTCGTCGTGGTTGCGCAGGAAGGTGCCCCACTGGCCCCCGGCCGGAACCTCGGGCGTCTCGGCCAGCACGTCGATGATGGGGGCGGCCTTCTCCTCCCGCAGGGCGTAGTACAGCCGCGGCATGACCGGGAAGTGGAAGCACATCTGGCACTCGGGGCGCTCCGGGGTGCCGAAGTAGTCCACGACCTCGTGCGGCATCTGGTTGGCCTCGGCCAGCAGGATCCGCCCCGGGTACTCGCGGTCCACCATCTCGCGCAGGTCGGCCAGGATCGCGTGGGTCTCGGGGTCGTTCTCGCAGTTCGTGCCCTCGGTCTCGATGAGGTAGGGCACCGCATCCAGGCGGAAGCCGTCGATCCCCAGGTCGAGCCAGAAGCGCACCACGTCGAACATCGCCTCGCGCACCGCGGGGTTGGCCCAGTTGAGGTCCGGCTGGTGGCTGAAGAAGCGGTGCCAGTAGAACTGGCGGCGGACCGGGTCGAAGGTCCAGTTGGACTCCTCGGTGTCCACGAAGATGATCCGCGCCTCGGCGTACTTCGTGTCGTCGTCGGACCACACGTAGAAGTCGCCGTACTCGCCGGTGGGGTCGGAGCGGGAGGCCTGGAACCAGGGGTGGGCGTCGCTGGTGTGGTTCATCACCAGGTCGGTGACGATCCGGATGCCGCGGGCGTGCGCCTGGCTCACCAGCTCGGTGAACTCCGGCAGGGTGCCGAACTCCGGCAGCACCGCCGTGTAGTCGGCGATGTCGTAGCCGCCGTCGCGCAGCGGGGAGGCGTAGAAGGGTGGCAGCCACAGGCAGTCCACGCCGAGCCACTGCAGGTAGTCCAACCGGCGGATGAGGCCGCTGAAGTCCCCGGAGCCCGAGGCGGTGGTGTCGTCGAAGGCGCGCGTGAGCACCTCGTAGAACACCGCGGTGCGGTACCAGTGCGGGTCGTGACGGAGGCCCGGCTGGTGCAGGTCCATGGGGGAGAAGGCGTTCACGGCTGCACCTCCACCAGGTGGATCGGCTCGGCGTCCACGCCCAGGCGCACGTACACCGCATCGCCCCAGTCCCAGGTGTCGCCGGTGACCACGTCGTGGGCCCGGAACGTGCTACCGGGCTCCAGGCCCAGCGCGGCGAGGTCCCAGTGGACGGTGGCCTCCACGGTGGTGTGCGGGTTGAGGTTGGCCACCACCAGCACCACGTCCTCGGCCGGCTCGTGGGCACCGGACGACCCGGCCGACCCGGTCAGCACCCGCCGCTTGGAGTAGGCGATCACCTCGTGGTGGTCGGTGGGGTGGAAGTGCAGGTTGCGCAGCCAGTGCAGCGCCGGGTGCTCGGCGCGGAAGCGGTTCAGCATGGCCAGGAAGCCCGACAGGTCGGGGCGGTCGGCCACCCCGGCCTCGGCCCGGGCCGCCTCCAGGGCCTCGCGCGCAGCGGGCTCCAGGGCCTCCCACCCGCCGGGGCCCGGGTCCAGGTCCCACCGGCGGTCGGTGTACTGGTACTTCTCGTTGTCGATGTGCTCCTCGGCTCCGGGGCGCGGCACGGACTCGCAGTGCTCGTAGCCCGCGTAGATGCCGTAGGTGGGCACCAGGGTGGCGGCCAGTGCTGCCCGCAGCCGGTGGGCGTGCACCCCGCCGTGCTGCATGAACGGGGTGAGGATGTCGTGGGTGGTGGGCCAGAAGCTGGGGCGCATGTACGCCGCCGCCGGGCCGGCCAGCTGCTGGCAGTACTCGGTGAGCTCGTCCTTGGTGTGGCGCCAGGCGTAGTAGGTGTACGACTGCTGGAAGCCCACCTTGGCCAGGGTGTGCATCATCGCCGGCTTGGTGAACGCCTCGGCCAGCCAGATGGTCTCCGGGTGCTCGCGGGCCACGTCCACGATCAGCCACTGCCAGAACTCGACCGGCTTGGTGTGGGGGTTGTCCACCCGGAAGGCGCGGACGCCGTGGTCCAGCCACACCTGCACCACCCGGCGGATCTCGGCGGAGATGCCGTGCGGGTCGTTGTCGAAGTTCAGCGGGTAGATGTCCTGGTACTTCTTGGGCGGGTTCTCGGCGTACGCGATGGTGCCGTCGGCCCGCTGCGTGAACCACTCGGGGTGCTCGGTCACCCACGGGTGGTCCGGGGCGCACTGCAGGGCCAGGTCCAGGGCCACCTCCAGCCCCAGCTCCTTCGCGCGGGCCATGAACGCGTCGAAGTCCTCCCAGCTGCCCAGATCCGGGTGCAGGGCGTCGTGGCCGCCTTCCGCAGCACCGATGGCGTACGGCGAGCCCGGGTCGTGCTCCCCCGCATCGAGGGTGTTGTTGGGGCCCTTGCGGAAGGTGGAGCCGATGGGGTGGACGGGCGTCAGGTAGACCACGTCGAAGCCCATGGCGGCCACCGCGGGCAGCCGCTCGGCGGCCGTGGCGAGGGTGCCGGAGACCCACTGGCCGGTGTCCGGGTCCACGTGGGCGCCCTCGGAGCGGGGGAAGAACTCGTACCAGGCACCGGAGAGGGCCAGCTCGCGCTCGACCCACAGGGCGGTGCGCGGCGAGGGGGAGACCAGGTCGCGCAGGGGGTAGGCGGCCAGGGCGGTGTGGACCTCCGGTGAGGTGGCCGCGGCCAGGCGCTCGGTGGGGGAGGCGGAGCCGTCGCGCAGCGTGGAGGCCGCCGCCGCAAGCACCCGGGCAGCCTCCTCGCGGGTGGTGGCCGGGTCCCAGGCCCCCGAGACCTGGGCGCTGGTGCCGTCGGCGGCGGCGTCCGCGGCCCGCTGCAGCACCAGGGCGCCCTCGGCCAGCATCAGCTCGGTGTCCACCCCGGCGCCGATCTTCACCGTCGCCGCGTGCTCCCACGTGCCGTAGGGATCGCTCCAGCCCTCCACGCACAGCGACCACACGCCGGCCGAGGGGGCGTGCACCTTGGCGGCCCAGTGGTCCAGCCCGGGGTTGAGGCACTGCATGACCCACCGGTGCTCCGTGCCGTCGGGCGAGGTGAGCAGTGCCGTGGCGTTCACCGCATCGTGTCCCTCACGGAAGACGGTGGCCGAGACGGTGAAGGACTCGTCCACCACGCTCCTGGCCGGGAAGCGGCCACCATCGACGCTCGGCTGCACGTCCAGCACCGGGATGCGTCCGACCGGTACCTGGCCTGCGTGGGGGAACGGGGGCGGGGTGGCAGTCACGGCTCGACCCTAGGCGATGCGCTGCGGCCCCGGCGAGGCCTGAGACCGGGTTGTGACCGGGCGGACATACACTCTGGCGCGTGATTCCCGCCCTGACCGTGACGCTGTTCGCCGTGCTCGCCCTGCTCTGTGTGGTGACGGCGGTGTACGCGCTGATCGGACGCCCGGTGGACAACCTCGTCCTGGGTGTGACCGCGCTGGTGGGGCTGGTGCTGCTGGTGCAGCTGTTCGTGGGCCTGGTGATGGTCCTCACCACCGACTACGACATCCCCGCCTGGGAGTTCGGGGCCTACCTGTTCGGCATGGTCGCCCTGCTGCCGGTGGCCTTCCTCTGGTCGGTCGCCGAGCGGGAGTCCCGTTGGGGCATGGGCGTGCTGTTCTTCGCGGGGCTGGCGCTGTTGGTGATGACCCAGCGCGTCGTGGCCATCTGGTACGAGATCCCCGCCCTGCTCACGCACTGACGCCGCGGCCCCACCCGACCCCGATGCCAGGAGACACGCCATGAGCACCACCCCCCGTCCCTCGTCGCCGGCCCCCGGACACGCCCGGGGCAGCCGGCTGAGCAGCGGCTTCGGGCGCCTCCTCGTGGCCGCCTACGGGGTGTTGGCGCTCGCGGCCACGGGACGCTCGATCATGCAGCTGGTCGCCTACTTCGAGCGGGCGCCGCTGGCCTACCTGCTCTCGACCGCGGCCGCCCTGATCTACCTGGTGGCCACGGTGGCGATGGTGCGCGGCGGGCGCGGCGGGCGGCGGGTGGCCCTGTGGGCCGTCGGCATCGAGATGGCCGGCGTGCTCGTGGTGGGGGCGCTGAGCGTGGCCCTGCCCGAGCTCTTCCCGGACGAGACGGTGTGGTCCAACTTCGGCAAGCAGTACTTCTACGTGCCCCTGGTGCTGCCCGCGCTGGGCCTGTGGTGGTTGCTCAGGGGCGCAGACTCCACACGATGACGGTGGGTCCGTCGACCCCCATCGCCTCGCCCGGCTGCGGGGCGCTGTCGTCGGAGGGGTGGTCGGGGTGCTCCCAGGCCGAGCTCCACTCCAGGGTCGCCTGCGACCATCCCTCGATGCGGGGGAGCACCAGCTCGACCGGCCCACCGGCGTGCAGGGCCACCACCACGGCGGCCTCGGTGGTGTCGTCCTCGGGGATCAGCACCATCTGCAGGGTGCGCGAGTCCCCATCGGCCCAGTCGTCGTCGCCCAGGGGGGTGCCCGATGCGGTGAACCAGCCGGCGCGCAGACCGCCGGGCTCGGCGTCGGGCGCCGACGCATCGGCGGGCGTGAACGGGGCGAAGAAGGCGTGGTGGCCGATGGCGTGGAACTCCCGACGGAGCTCCACGAGGCGCCGGGTGGTCGCCACCAGGTCGTCCTGCCACTGCTCCCACTCCCAGTCCAGCGGGGCCAGGTGCCGGGTGGCGTCGGTGAGCGTGTAGAGGTTGTTGTTGCCGCCCTGGGTGCGGCCGAACTCGTCGCCGGCGGTGAGCATGGGGGTGCCGGTGGCCAGCAGGGTGGTGGCCAGCAGGTTGCGCATGGTGCGGCGGCGGGCCGCGGCGATGGCGGCGCCCTCCTCGGTGTCCGGCACCGGCCCCTCCACGCCGTGGTTCGCCGAGTGGTTCGCGTCGGTGCCGTCCCGGTTGTCCTCGCCGTTGTCCAGGTTGTGCTTGCTGTCGTAGGCCGTGAGGTCGTGCAGGGTGAAGCCGTCGTGCGCGGTCACGAAGTTCACCGACGAGGTGGGCAGGCGCCCGTGGTGCTCGAACAGGTCGGAGGAGCCGGACAGCCGTGTGGCCATCTCGCTGATGCTGGTCCCACCGGTCAGCCAGAACCCGCGGGCGGCGTCGCGGAAGCGGTCGTTCCACTCCGCCATCGGCGGCGGGTGGGAGCCGGTCTGCCAGCCGCCGGGGGAGATGTCCCAGGGCTCGGCGATGAGCTTCACCCGGGAGAGGACCGGGTCGGTGCGCAGCGCCATCAGCAGCGGGTGGTTGCGCGACCACGTGCCGTGCTCGTCGCGCCCCAGGGCGGAGGCGAGGTCGAACCGGAAGCCGTCCACGTGGAACTCGGTCACCCAGTGGCGCAGCGAGGCCAGCACCAGCCGCAGGGTCTCCGGGTGGTTGGTGTCCACCGTGTTGTGGCAGCCCGTGTGGTCCACGTCGTGGCCCACGTCGTCCAACCGGTAGTACAGCGGCGCGTCGAGCCCGCGCCACGAGTAGGTGGGTCCCCACGCGGAGGACTCCTCGGCCGTGTGGTTGTAGACCACGTCCAGCAGCACCTCCAGCCCGGCGGCGTGGAGGGCCCTGACCATCCCGCGCACCTCGTCGGCCACCGCCAGCGGGTCGTCGGTGGCGGCGTACCCGGGGTGTGGGGCGAACCAGGACACCGAGTTGTACCCCCAGTAGTTCTCCGCGCCACGGGCCATCAGGTGCAGCTCGTCGGCCTTGGCGTGCAGGGGGAGCAGCTCCACCGCCGTGACCCCGAGCCCCACCAGGTGCTCGATGACGGCCGGGTGCGCCAGGCCGGCATAGGTTCCACGAAGCTCCTCGGGCACGTCCGGGTGGGTGGCCGTGAGGCCGTGGACGTGGCCCTCGGAGATGACCGTGTCCCGCCACGGGGTCAGCGGCGGGGCGTCGTCGCCCCAGTCGAAGCTTCGTCCCAGGGCGCGGTCGTCGGGCACCAGGTTCCACGGCACCGCATCGCCACTGTCCACGTCACTGCGGTGGACGCCGCCGTCCACGGCCTGCAGGTGCTCGTCCACCCTGTGGGCGAACAGCTCCGGCCCGGGCGTGATGGTGCCGGCGACCACCGTGCCGAAGGGGTCCAGCAGGCGCTTGGCCGGGTTGTGGCGCAGGCCCCCGGACGGCTCCCAGGGGCCGTCCACGCGGAAGCAGTAGGGGGTGCCCGCCGGCACGTCGGGGACCTGGTCGAACCAGGTGCCGTGCACCCGGTGCCGCAGCGGGACGCGACGCTCACCCCCATCGTCCTGACGCAGGCACAGCCACACCGCGGTGGCACCCCGGGCCACCACGGCGACCTCCACCACGTCGCGGGCCGCCGGGTCGGCCCCGGTGCCGTCGGGCACGCGGGTCAGGCCGGGGGGCGGCGGGATGTCGGGGGAGAAGCCATGGCGGATCGGCATGGGCCCAGCGTAGGCAGGCCGCCGCGTCGGGATTGCCGTCGGGCGCGCCCCGGGCGGCTCCCGTGGCGTGGGTCACGGCAGGTAGTTTGGTGGCATGACAGATCCGACTCAGCTCCCGAACTTCCCGTCCGGTGACGACGCCGGTTCCACCGGCGCCGCCGGCCCCACGCTCCGCGACCAGGTGATGACCCTGCTGCAGACCGACGGCATGCAGCCCAAGGTCGACAACGAGGGCGACATCGGCTTCGACGTGCAGGGGCAGACCATGTTCGTGCGCGTCACCGAGGGCGACGTGGACATCATGCGCGTCTTCGGCCAGTGGCAGATCGGCTCCGACGTGCCGCAGGACGTGGTGCGCTGGCTGAACAACACCAACGACGTGACGCTCGGCGCCAACATCGTGAAGATGGGCATCGTCGGCAGCACCCTCGTGGTGTCCGCCGAGCACATCATGCTCAAGGGCGAGAGCCCGAGCCCCCGGATGCAGCTGTCGGTCAACATGATCATGCAGGCCGTCCAGGTGTGGCACGAGAACGTCACCAAGGACGAGGTGCAGCACGCCACCGCCGCCGCCATCGGCAACCCCGGCCCGGCGAGCCCGGGCCGCGCCGGTGCGCCGGGTCAGCAGGGTGGCGCCGGCCAGCAGGACCAGGCCCAGGGCGGTCAGCAGGGCGGGCGCAGCGGTGCGTCCTCCTTCTCGCTGAACCTCGGCGACGACCAGGACCAGCAGGGAGGCCGCGCATGAGCGAGCAGACCAGCAGCCAGCCCGAGCAGACCTGCGAGTTCGTGCGGCTGGAGGTGGCCGACGGCATCGGCACCATCCGCCTCGACCGTCCCAAGATGAACGCCCTGAGCACCCAGCTGCAGGACGAGATCGGCATCGTGGCCCAGCAGGCCGCCGAGCACCCCGAGGTGCACGCCGTGATCGTCTACGGCGGCGAGAAGGTGTTCGCAGCCGGGGCGGACATCAAGGAGATGCAGAAGATGAGCTACGCGGACATGCTCGACCGCGCCGCCAAGCTCCAGGCCTGCCTCACCCACGTCGCGCAGATCCCCAAGCCCACCGTCGCGGCCATCACCGGCTACGCGCTCGGTGGCGGCTGCGAGCTGGCGCTGGCCTGCGACTTCCGCGTCGTGGCCGACAACGCCAAGCTCGGCCAGCCGGAGATCCTGCTCGGCGTCATCCCCGGCGCCGGCGGCACGCAGCGCCTGCCCCGCCTCATCGGCACCGCCAAGGCGAAGGACCTGATCTTCTCCGGCCGCCACGTCGACGCCGCCGAAGCGCTCGCCATCGGCCTGGCCGATGAGGTCGTCCCCGCCGAGGAGGTCTACGACGCCGCCGTGGCCCGCATGAAGCAGTACGTCGGTGGCCCGTCCATCGCCCTGCGTGCGGCCAAGGAGTCCATCGACCGCGGCATGGAGGTGGACCTGGTGACCGGGCTGGAGCTCGAGCGCATCGCGTTCGCCGGCCTGTTCGCCACCGAGGACCGACAGATCGGCATGGACTCCTTCGTCGAGAACGGCCCCGGCAAGGCACGCTTCGTCGGCCGCTGAGCCACCGGCACCACATCGCCGCACGCCACCGGTCCACGGGCACGGGTGACGTGCGACACTGGGAGGGTGTCCCGCATCGACGGGGCGCCCTCCCAGCCACCATCGGCGGCGCGCGACGCGTGACGCCCCAGCAAGTCATGAGAGAGGCGATCGATGAACATCGTCGTGTGCGTGAAGCACGTCCCGGACGCCCAGGGGGACCGGTCCTTCACCGGTGACAACCTGACCGACCGCACCACGGACGGCCTGCTGTCCGAGCTCGACGAGTACGCGGTGGAGGAGGCCCTCAAGATCACCGAGGGCCAGGACGACGCCCGCGTGACCGTGCTCACCATGGGCCCCGCCGCCGCGGAGGAGGCCGTGAAGAAGGCCCTGCAGATGGGCGCGACCGATGGCGTGCACGTCACCGACGAGGCCCTCGCCGGGTCCGACGCCCTGAGCACCGCGCTGGTGCTGGCCGAGGCCGTGAAGAAGGTGGACGAGGTGGACCTCGTGCTCTTCGGCCTGAGCTCCACCGACGGCACCATGGGCGTCGTGCCCGCGATGGTGGCCGAGCTGCTGGGCGTGCCCATGGTCACGCTGGCCAACTCCGTGGAGTGCTCCGGCGAGACCGGTGGCACGGTGACCATCAAGCGCGACACCGCCGAGGCCACCCAGACCATCGAGGCCACCCTGCCGGCCGTGGTGTCGGTGACCGACCAGATCAACGAGCCGCGCTACCCCAGCTTCAAGGGGATCATGGCCGCCAAGAAGAAGACCATCGAGAGCTGGTCGCTGGCCGACCTCGGGGTGGACGCCGAGCTGGTGGGACTGGGCAACGCGTGGGCGCAGGTGGACGGCACCGAGCAGCGCCCGCCGCGTGAGGCCGGCGAGGTCATCACCGACGAGGGCGAGGGCGGCACCCAGCTGGCCGACTTCCTGGCCAAGCGCAAGTTCATCTGAGCCGCGGGCACCTGACTTTCCACGAGGAGACGACAATGAGTGAAGTGCTGGTCCTGGTCGACCACAGCGACGGTGACGTCCGCAAGACCACCGGCGAGATGCTGACCGCTGCCCGCCGCATCGGGGACGCCTCCGCGGTGTTCGTGGGCGCCGGGTTCGACGCCGCCAAGGAGACCCTGGCCGCCCACGGTGCGACGAAGGTGTACCGCCTGGAGGCCCCGGAGTTCGACGAGTACCTGGTGGGTCCCACCGCTGAGGCGCTGGCCCAGCTGGTGCAGCGCACCGGTGCCTCCGCGGTGATCGTCCCGTCCTCCCCGGAGGGCAAGGAGGTGGCCGGTCGCCTGGCCGTCATGACCGCCTCCGGTGTGATCACCGATGCGGTGGACGTGCAGGCGGGCGAGGGTGGCGTGAGCGTCACCAAGTCCGTGTTCGCCGGTGGGTGGACCACCACCTCCCACGTGGCCAAGGGTGTGGCCATCGTGACGCTGAAGCCCAACTCGGTCTCCGCGGAGGAGGCCCCGGGTGAGGCTGCCGACGAGGTGGTCGAGGTGGAGTTCTCCGACGTGGCGCGCGGTGCCCGCATCGTGAGCAGCGAGGAGAAGGCCGCCTCGGGTCGCCCGGAGCTGACCGAGGCCGCGATCGTGGTCTCCGGTGGCCGCGGTACCGGTGGTGACTTCGACCCGGTGGAGGCGTTCGCCGACTCCCTGGGCGCTGCCGTGGGTGCCTCGCGTGCCGCGGTGGACGCCGGCTGGTACCCGCATTCGAGCCAGGTCGGCCAGACCGGTGTGACCGTCTCGCCGCAGCTGTACGTGGCGGCGGGCATCTCCGGTGCCATCCAGCACCGCGCCGGCATGCAGACCTCCAAGACGATCGTCGCGGTGAACAAGGACGAGGAGGCGCCGATCTTCTCGATGGTGGACTTCGGCGTCGTGGGCGACCTGTTCGACGTGCTGCCGCAGGCCACGGAGAAGATCGCCGGCTCCAAGTGAGCCACCCGATGGGGTGAGCCCGCCGCGCGCGGGTGCTCACCCCATCGATCACGAGCCGTCCGGCACCCGCCGGGCGGCCCGTTGGTGGACCCGGCACGGCAAAGGTGAACCCGGCACGTTGAATACGGCGCGCCGGGTTCACCTTTCCCGTGCCAGGTTCGCCCGCCGGGGGGTGCGCCAGGTTCCTGGCAACCGAAACACGCACCGGTGCTGCTTTCG
Source organism: Kytococcus sedentarius (assembly GCF_041937525.1). Classification (GTDB taxonomy): domain Bacteria; phylum Actinomycetota; class Actinomycetes; order Actinomycetales; family Dermatophilaceae; genus Kytococcus; species Kytococcus sedentarius_A. Next base: position 1,246,781 of record NZ_CP169391.1, on the reverse strand, counting down.
AGTGTCCGCCGAACAGGAGTTCCGCACCGGTGCAGAAGTGGACTGGCGAGACACGCATGGGTGCGGAGTTCGTGGGGGTGCGCGGCTGAGATCAGCACCGGTGCGGGGTTCGGGTGCGGGGTTCGTGGGGGTGCGCGGCTGAGTTCAGCACCGGTGCGGATCTGGGGCGCCGGGGTTGGGGTGCCGCTCCGGTTGCCGGACCCCCACGGCCGCGACGACGATGGAGCCATGACCGAGACCACTGGTACCCAGACCAAGACCGTCATCTTCCTGACCTCCGCCGAGGGCATCGAGGCCGTCGAGCTCACCGACCCGTGGAAGGCCGTGACCGATGCGGGTCACACCGCCAAGCTCGTCTCGCCCGAGGGTGGCGAGGTGCAGCTGTTCAACCACCTGGACAAGGCCGAGACGAAGACGGCCGACGCCACGGTGGCCGACATCGACCCCGCGCAGGTCGACGCGCTGGTGCTGCCCGGTGGGGTGGCGAACCCCGACCTGCTGCGTCAGAGCGACGAGGCCGTGCAGTTCATCAAGAAGGTCTACGAGGCGGGCACGCCCGTTGCGGCCATCTGCCACGCCCCGTGGGTGCTGGCCGAGGCCGGCATCGTCTCCGGCAAGCGGGTGACGGGCTTCGACAGCATCGAGACCGACCTGCGCAACGCCGGTGCCGAGTGGGTGGCCGACCAGGAGGTCGTCGTGGACGGCAACCTCATCACCAGCCGCAACCCCGACGACCTTCCCGCGTTCAACGGCGCCATCGTGGAGGCGCTCGAGCACGGCGTGGCCGCAGCCCAGGGCTGAGCGCAGCACCCATCCCACGTCCCTCGCGGGGCCGGGAAGCACGGGCCGTCCGGTGAGGCACCGGGCGGCCCGCGCCGCGCCTGCGCCGGAAACTAGACTCCCGCCCATGGCCCAGATCACCACGCCCCGTCCTGCCCAGGGAACGCTCGAGCTGCTGCCCCGCCAGCAGATCGCGTTCAACCGCATGACCGACGTGATCCGCCGCCATTTCGAGGCCGGCGGCTTCCTCCCCATCGAGACGCCCGCCTTCGAGCGCACCGACGTCCTGCTCACCAAGTCCGGCGGCGAGACCGAGAAGCAGGTGTACTTCGTCCAGTCCACGGGTGGACTGGCGAACTACCGCGATGCGGTGAGCGCCCAGGCGGGTGCCGATGCCGGCGCCTCCGATGCGGGCACCGACGCCACCGCCGACCTCGCCCTGCCGGACCTCGCCCTCCGCTTCGACCTCACCGTCCCGCTGGCGCGTTTCGTCGCCCAGCACGAGGGCCAGCTGACCTTCCCCTTCCGCCGCTACCAGATGCAGCGCGTCTACCGGGGCGAGCGCCCGCAGCGTGGCCGCTACCGCGAGTTCCTGCAGTGCGACGTGGACATCATCGGCTCCGGCTCCCTGAACGTCCGGCACGATGCGGAGCCGCCGGCCACCATGCACGCGATCTTCCGCGAGCTGGACTTCGGCCCGTTCACCATCCACCTCAACAACCGGCGCCTGCTCCGCGGCTTCTTCCGGAGCGTCGGCATCGACGACGCGACCCAGCCGCTGGTGCTGCGCGAGGTGGACAAGATCGACAAGCGCGGCCTGGACTGGCTGCGCGAGGAGCTCACCGGGGAGCGCTTCGGCCTGCCTGCCGAGGCCGTGGACGCCATCGCCGGGTTCGTGGGGCGGCGCACCACCTCCCATGCCGACGCGATGGACGCCCTGACCGCCCTGGAGGGTCGCGACGAGGAGCTCGACGCCGGCGTGGCCGAGCTGCGCGAGGTGCTGGAGATGCTGCGCCACCTGGGCATCCCCGAGAGCGACTACTGCGTGAACTTCGCCATCGCCCGCGGCCTGGACTACTACACCGGCACGGTCTACGAGACCTTCCTGGACGAGCACCCCGAGCTCGGGTCCATCTGCTCCGGCGGCCGCTACGAGAACCTCGCCGGCCAGTACACCAAGTCGGCGCTGCCCGGCGTGGGCATGTCCATCGGCCTCTCGCGCCTGTTCTGGCAGCTCATGGAGAACGGGATGGTGGACGACGAGCCCTCCACCGTGCAGGTGCTCATCCCCCTGCTCGATGAGGGGCTGCTCCCCGAGGCGCTGGGGCTCGCCGCCGAGCTGCGCACCGCCGGGCTGGCCGTGGAGAACGTGCTGGAGCCGGCCAAGCTCGCCAAGCAGTTCAAGCACGCCGACCGCGCCGGCATCCGGTTCGTCGCCGTGCTGGGCGCGCAGGAGATCGAGAAGGGCGTGGTCACCGTCAAGGACCTGGTTCGCGGCGACCAGTACGAGGTGGAGCGGGCCGACCTGGCCCGTGCGCTGCGCGTGGAGCTGGCGCAGCCGGAGCTGCCCGGCGCCTGACCCGAGCCACGCGCGCCGACGCCCGCGCCGCGCGCGAAGGGGGCCCACCCGCATCGATGCAGGTGGGCCCCCTTCAGTGCGTGCGGGTGCGCGGGTACGCCCTCAGCCCTGTCGCGACCCGTCGGCGTCGGTGCGCCCCTGGGCGGCGTTGCCCTTGGCATCGTCGGGCTGGCCGCCCGGGTTGTCCTCGGCCTGGCCGGCCCTGACCGCGGCCTCAATGCGGGCGCCCGTCTCGGCATCGACGGCCTTCCAGTAGTCGAAGGCGCGCTCCAGCACGTCACCGGTCACGCCGCCGAGGAGGTGCCCGGCCACGGTGTCCACGAAGCGGTCGCGCTGGGCGTCGTCGAACACCTCGCGCACCAGGATCCCGGGCTGGGTGAAGTTGTCGTCCTGGTCGCTGCGCACGGTCTGGGCGCGGCGGATCAGCTCCCCGGAGACGGGGATGGAGTCCTCGGCCGGCCCGGTGCCGTCGGAGTACGGCGTGCCCTGGGTGTTGGCCGCGTACATGGCGGCGTCGCCGGAGTGGTCGTACGCCATCGGGCCGTCGTAGGTGTAGGTGTGGCCCTCCACCCGGGGCTTGTTCACCGGCAGCTGCAGGTAGTTCGGGCCGATGCGGTGACGGTGGGTGTCCGCGTAGGAGAACACCCGACCCAGCAGCATCGTGTCGGGGGACAGGCCGATGCCGGGGACCGTCGCCGAGGGCTCGAACGCGGCCTGCTCGATCTGTGCGAAGTGGTTGTCGGGGTTGCGGTTCAGCGTCATGACGCCCACCTCGTGCAGCGGGTGGTCCGCGTGCGAGACGGTCTTGGTGACGTCGAAGATGTTCGTCCTGTAGGAGAAGCCCTCCTCGAAGGGGATCACCTGCACCGAGAGGGTCCACTTCGGGTGGTTGCCGGCCTCGATGGAGTCGAACAGGTCGCGGCGGTGGAAGTCGGCGTCCTCACCGGCGATCCTGGTGGCCTCGTCGCCGGTCAGGCCCTCCACGCCCTGCTGGGAGTGGAAGTGGTACTTCACCCAGAACTTCTCGCCGGAGGCGTTGATCCACATGTAGGTGTGGGAGCCGTAGCCGTTCATGTGGCGGTAGGTCCTGGGGATGCCGCGGTCACCCATCAGGTAGGTCACCTGGTGGGCGGACTCGGGGTTGAGCGTCCAGAAGTCCCACTGCATGTGGTTGTCGCGCAGGCCGTTGGCGCCGCGGCGCTTCTGGGAGCGGATGAAGTGGGGGAACTTCATGGTGTCGCGGATGAAGAAGATGGGGGTGTTGTTGCCCACCAGGTCGTAGTTGCCCTCGGTGGTGTAGAACTTCAGCGCGAATCCGCGGGGGTCGCGCCAGGTGTCGGGGGAGCCCATCTCGCCGGCCACGGTGGAGAAGCGGGCGAGCATGTCGGTCTTCGCGCCGGGCTGGAAGAGGGCGGCCTTGGTCCACTGGGTGACGTCACCGGTGACCTCGAAGGTGCCGAAGGCGCCGGAGCCCTTGGCGTGCACCACGCGCTCCGGGACGCGCTCGCGGTCGAAGTGCGCCATCTGGTTCACGAAGTGTGTGTCGTGCAGGACGATGGGGCCGTCGGTGCCGGCTCGCAGGGACTGGCGGTCGGAGGGAGCCGGTGCGCCGGTGTCCGTGCGGGAGCCCGAGGTGTCGGCGCCGGCGGGGCGCGGGTCCTGGGCGTCGGCGGGCTCGCCGGGGGCGGGGGACTTCTCGTAGGTGGTCATGCTTCATCGTGGCACTGGACGCGCCGGGCGTCACCCCCCTCCCCGCCCCGGTGGCGGAGTGCACCGGGGTGCGTGTTAGCGTATTAACGCACTAGCACGCTGGTGCGCAGAGTGTGGCCCTGTCCCCGTCCTGTCGCCCCTCGGGAGGAGTCGCCATGAAGCGTCGTGATGCCGCCCAGCCACGATCCACCGCCGCCACGCAGCGCGAGCTCGCCCGGGTACTGGCCTCGATGGGGGACGTCGACGAGGTCGAGGCGCTCCTGACCGACCTGTGCACCCCGGCCGAGCGGGAGGCCCTCACCGACCGGTGGGCCGTCGTGCCGCTGCTTGCCGAGGGCATGAGCTACCGCGCCATCCACGAGGCCACCGGCGTCTCGGTGACCACCGTCGGCCGCGTGGCCCGCTGCGTCGAGGACGGTGCCGGGGGGTACCGGGCAGCCCTGCGACATCGCGACGAGCTCGCCCCCGCGAGCGGCTGACGCGGCCGACGCCCCGCCTGCGGGCACCGAGCCCCACCTGCCGGATAGCCCCCGGCCCTGCCCGACCTCCACCACCACACCCGACGGCCCACCTCGTGGGCGAGGAGTCCCCGTGCCCCCCATCGATCCCCAGCGCGACCGCCTCCGCGTCGCCATCCAGAAGTCCGGCCGCCTCGGCGACCCCGCCCGCGAGCTGCTCGCTGCCTGTGGGCTGACCTGGCGCGAGAGCCGGGACCGGCTCTTCTGCTTCGGCGAGGGCCTGCCGGTCGACCTGCTGCTCGTGCGCGACGACGACATCCCCGGCCTGCTGGCCGACGGCGTGGCCGACCTCGGCATCCTCGGGCGCAACGTGCTGGCGGAGACCCAGCTGGCACCCGGCGCCGCAGAGCTCCAGGAGATCCGTCAGCTCGGCTTCGGCGCCTGCACCCTCGATGTCGCGGTGCCGCAGGACTGGACCTGGTCGGGCCCCGCCCAGCTGGAGGGCACCCGCATCGCCACCAGCTACCCCGAGCTCACCCGCGACTGGCTGGACCGGCAGGGTGTGTCCGCCGACGTGGTCACGCTGAGCGGCTCGGTCGAGATCGCCCCGAGTCTCGGGCAGGCCGATGTGGTGTGCGACCTCGTCTCGTCCGGCGCCACCCTGCGTGCGAACGCCCTGAAGCCGGTGGTCACCATCCTGCAGACCGAGGCCGTGCTCGCCGCCCGCACCGCCCCGCTGGAGGGGGAGCGGGCCGCGCTGGCCGACGTGCTGCTGCGCCGCCTGGACGGCGTGCGCCGCGTGGCGGACAGCAAGGTGGTCTCGGCCCGGGTGCCCGCCGCGCAGCTGGCCGCGGTGCTCGCGCTGCTGCCCGATGCGGAGGAGCCCACCATCGTGCCCACCGTGGACCCCGCGGACCCGGCCGGAGCCACCGGCACCTATGCCGTCCAGGCCCTCTGCCACGGCGAGGTCACCTGGACGATGCTCGAGGAGATCAAGGGCGCCGGCGCCCGCGGTGTGATGGTGCTGCCGGTCGAGGGGATGCTGGTCTGATGCGCGTGCTCGACTGGAACAGCCTCGAGGAGGCCGCGCGCCAGGACGTGCTGGAGCGCCCCGCCCAGGCCGTGGGCGAGGAGGTCAGCGCCGCCGTGGCCGACATCCTGGCCACCGTGCGCGAGCGCGGTGCCGTGGCGGTGCGCGAGTACACCGAGCGCTTCGACGGCGTGGTGCGTGAGGAGCTGCTGCTGTCACAGGCCGAGATCGCCGCAGCCGTCGCGCAGGTGCCCGCCGCGGTGCGCGAGGCGATCGCGGCGGCGGCATCCGCCATCCGCACTTTCCACGCGCCGGGTGGCTACACGCCGTACGCGGTGGACGTGACCGAGGGCCTGGTCTGCGAGCGCGTCGTCCGCCCGGTGCGCAGCGTGGGCCTGTACGTGCCGGCCGGCTCCGCGCCGCTGCCCTCCACTGCGCTGATGCTGGGTGTGCCGGCCGTGCTCGCCGGTTGCCCCGAGGTGCTCGTGTGCACCCCCCCGACGGCCGATGGGGGAGCGGACCCCGCCGTCGTGGCCGCCTGCGCCGAGGTGGGCATCGACCGCATCGCCGTGGTGGGCGGTGCGCAGGCCGTGGGGCTGATGGCCCGGGGCGACGCGGGCGCCGGGATTCCGCGCTGCGACAAGATCTTCGGTCCCGGCAACACCTTCGTCACCGAGGCCAAGCGGCAGGTGGCCGGCATGCAGGGCGGCCCCGGCATCGACCTGCCGGCGGGCCCCAGTGAGCAGCTCGTCATCGCCGATGCGGGGGCGAACCCCGAGTGGGTGGCTGCGGACCTGCTGAGCCAGGCCGAGCACGGCCCGGACTCGCAGGTGGTGTGTGTGAGCGACGACCGTGCCCTCCTGGAGCGCCTGGCCACCGAGATCGAGGCCCAGGCGACCGAGCTCCCGCGGGCGGCGACGGTGGAGCGGGCGCTCACCGCATCGAGGCTGGTGCTGGTGGCCGACCTGGACCAGGCGGTCGAGGTGAGCAACGCCTACGCGCCGGAGCACCTCATCCTCGCCGTGCGCGAGCCGCGCGTGCTGCTGGAGGGGGTGACGGCGGCCGGGTCGGTCTTCCTGGGTGACCACACGCCGGAGTCGCTGGGCGACTACTGCTCGGGTACCAACCACGTGCTGCCCACCAGCGGCGCCGCCCGGTTCACCGGGGGCGTGACGCTGGCGAGCTTCCAGCTCTCCATGACAGTGCAGCAGGCCACGCCGCAGGGCCTGGCCGCGATGGGGCCCACCGCCGTGGCGCTCGCGCGCACCGAGGGGCTGGAGGCCCACGCGCGGGCCGTGACGCGGCGGACTGGGGAGGTGCCGGCATGAGTGGCGTGGGCACCGGTGCGTTGCGCTACCTGCGGGCGGACCTCGCGGACTTCGCCGGCTACTCCAGCGCGCGGACCAGTGGGCCCGCGCCGGGCGGCCGACCGTGGGAGTGGCTGAACGCCAACGAGTCGGCCAGCGCGAACGCCGCCGACGCCGAGGGTGCCAGCCGCCGCTACCCGGACCCGCAGCCGGCCGCCCTGCGCGAGCGGCTGGCGGGCCTGTGGGGCGTGCGTCCCGAGGAGCTCCTGGTGGGCCGGGGCAGCGACGAGGGCATCGACCTGCTGGTGCGCGGGTGTGTGGCGGCCGGGACCGGTGCGGTGGTGGTGTCCACGCCCACCTTCGGCATGTACGCGGTCAGTGCCCGCCTGCACGGCGCCGAGGTGGTGGACGTCCCGCAGCAGGTGGTGCCCGGCCAACGCGATGCCGCGCAGGAGCGCTTCGTGCTGGACGGCGACGGGCTGGTCGGGGCCGTGCGGGAGCGGCGAGGCTCCGGCAGCGGGGGCTCCGGTAGCGCGGCAGGCCTGGTGTTCGTGGCCACGCCCGGCAACCCGACCGGCAGCACCGTCCCGCTGGGCGAGCTGTCCCGCATCGCCGCCGCGCTGGAGGGTGACGCTCTGCTGGTGGTGGACGAGGCCTACGGCGACTTCACCGACGAGCCCTCCGCCGTGGAGCTGCTGGCCGCGCACGACAACGTGGTGGTGCTGCGCACGCTGAGCAAGGCACACGGGCTGGCCGGCGCCCGCATCGGGGCCCTGATCGCCCGTCCGGAGCTGGTGGCGGCGCTGGGCCGCGTGCAGGCGCCCTACCCGCTGGCCGTGCCCGCCGTCGGGCTCGCGCTCGCGGCCACCGAGAACGATGCCGTGGCCGCGACCGCCGCCCGCGTCCGCGAGGCCGTGTCCGAGCGCGAGCGACTGGCCACCGCGCTGGCCGCGGCCCTGCGCGAGGGCCGGGCCCCGGCGCTCACCGGGCTGCTGGAGGGCGAGGCCAACTTCGTGACCGTCCGCTGCGCCGACCCGCAGGCGGTGCTCGACGCCCTCGCCACCGACGGCATCGTGGTGCGCAGCCTCGCCGGGCACCCCGCCCTGACCGATGGGGTACGCATCACCACGGGCACCCCGGCCGTCAACGACCGGGTGCTGGCCCACCTCATCGAGCCGGCTGACCCCAGTGAGCCAACTGCCGTGAACGACCCGACCGACCCGACCCCCCAGGAGACACCGTGAGCACGCCGATCCTCTTCGTCGACCGCGACGGCACGATCATCACCGAGCCCGCGGACCACCAGGTGGACGCCCTGGGGAAGGTCCGCTTCGTCGAGGGCGTCATCCCCGCCCTGCTGCGCCTGCAGGAGGCTGGCTGGCGGCTGGTGATGGTCTCCAACCAGGACGGGCTGGGCACCGAGGCCTTCCCGCAGGAGGACTTCGACGGCCCCCACGAGCTGATGATGCAGGTGCTCACCAGCCAGGGCGTGCGCTTCTCCGACGTGCTCATCGACCGCTCCCTGCCCGAGGACCACGCGCCCACGCGCAAGCCCGGCCTCGGCATGGTGGTCGACCTGCTCAAGGAATCCGGCGTGGACTGGAACCGCTCCGCCGTGGTGGGCGACCGCGACACCGACGTGCAGTTCGCCGCCGCCATGGGCGTGCCCGCCTACCAGCTGGCCACCGAGGAGGAGCTCGGCGGCACCTGGGGCTGGGCGGACATCGCGCACGACCTCATCGACGCCCCGCGCCGCGCCACGGTGGAGCGCAACACCAGCGAGACCCGCATCCGGGTGTCGGTGGACCTGGACCGGCCCGCCCCGGCCAAGGTATCCACCGGGTTGGGATTCTTCGACCACATGCTCGACCAGCTGGGCAAGCACGGTGGGTTTGCGCTGGAGGTGACCTGCGAGGGCGACCTGCACATCGACGAGCACCACACGGTGGAGGACACCGGCATCGCCATCGGTGAGGCGCTGCGGGAGGCCCTGGGTGACAAGCGCGGCATCGGCCGGTACGGGTTCACGCTGCCGATGGACGAGTCGCTGGCCACCGCCGCCATCGACTTCTCCGGGCGGCCCTACCTGGTCTTCGACTGTGAGTTCTCCCGGGAGATGGTGGGTGACCTGCCCACCGAGATGGTGCAGCACTTCTGGCGTTCGCTGTGCGAGGCGGCGGGCATCACCCTCAACCTGAGCGTGCAGGCCGAGAACGACCACCACCGCATCGAGGTGGGCTTCAAGGCCGTGGCCCGTGCGCTGCGCCAGGCGATGGCCCGCACCGGCGGCACCGACCTGCCGAGCACGAAGGGCATGTTGTGAGCGCGCCGGACGTGGTGCTCGTCGATGCGGGTGGCGCCAACATCGCCTCGGTGCAGTTCGCGCTGGCGCGCCTGGGCATCGACGCACCGGTGACCTCCGATGCGGGGCGCATCCGGTCCGCGGACCGCGTGGTCCTGCCGGGGGTGGGCGCGGCCGAGGCCGCCATGCGGCGCCTGCGAGAGCTGGACCTGGTGGAGGTGCTGCGCTCGCTGGAGCAGCCCGTGGCCGGCGTCTGCCTGGGCATGCAGCTGCTCTACGAGGGCTCCACCGAGGGCGCCGGGGGGCGGTCGGTCGATGCGGGCGCCGAGCCGGTGGAGTGCCTGGGGCTGGTGCCGGGCGTGGTCACCGAGATGCCCGGAGCGCCCGGTGTGCGGGTGCCGCACATGGGCTGGAACGTGCTGGAGCCCGGGCCGGGTGCCGAGCAGGGCCCGCTGGCCGGCGAGCTGGCGACTGCCTGGGCCGGCCCGTCCGCGCCCCGTGCCTACTTCGTGCACTCGTGGTCGGCACCAGTGACGCAGGACTCGGTGGCCGTCACCACGCACGGCCACCCCTTCACCGCCGTGGTGCAACGTGGCACCGTGACCGGTATGCAGTTCCACCCCGAGCGCTCCGGCGACCTCGGGTCCCGACTCCTCGCCGCGTTCTGCGGCGTCACTCCTGGAGGCACAGCATGAGCGCCCAGACCAACGACGCGACGGACCAGACCGCGGCGACCCCCTCGTTCACCTGCTACCCGGCGCTGGACATCCGTGGGGGTGAGGTGGTCCGCCTGCGCCAGGGCGACTACGACCGCCAGACCACCTACGCGCTGGACCCCGTGGAGCAGGCCACCACCTACGCCGAGGCCGGCGCGCGCTGGCTGCACCTGGTGGACCTCGATGCCGCACTGGTGGGCGGGTGGACGCTCGCGGAGCTGGTGCGCCGCATCGTGGACGCCACCGGCCTGCGCGTGCAGGTGGGCGGTGGCGTGCGCTCGGTGCAGGACGTGGACGCCATGCTCGCCGCCGGCGCCGAGCGGGCCGTGGTGGGATCGCTGGCCGTGAACCGCCCGGAGATGGTGGCCGGCTGGCTGCGGCAGTTCGGCCCCGAGCACGTGACCGTGGCCCTGGACGCCCGCCACGTGGAGGACCACCACGGTGGGCGCTGGGAGCTGCCCACCAGCGGCTGGACCGAGACCTCCGGGGTGGACATGGGGGGCCTGCTGGAGGGCTACCGCGCGGAGGGCCTGCGGCACGTGCTGGCCACCGACATCAGCAAGGACGGGATGATGGAGGGCCCCGGCCTGGGGCTCTACGACCACCTGCGGGCGCTGGACGCCGAGGTGGACGTCCAGGCCAGCGGCGGGGTGCGCGATGCCCGGGACGTCGAGGCCGTGCGCGAGCAGGGCTGTGCGGGCGTGGTGCTCGGCCGCTCCCTGCTGGACGGTGCGCTGGACCTGTCCGACGCCCTGGCGCTGGAGCGCGGCGGCGAGGCGGGCGCATGACGGTCGTCACCGCATCGGAGCAGGTGGGGCAGCGACCCACCCGGCTGGCACGCCGCATCGTCCCCTGTCTGGACGTGCGTGACGGGCGCGTGGTGAAGGGGGTGCGCTTCACCAACCACGTGGACGCCGGCGGCATCGAGGAGCTCGCGGCCCGCTACGCCGCCGAGGGCGCGGACGAGCTGGTCTTCTACGACATCTCCGCCAGCCCGCAGGGGCGTGCGGTGGACATCGAGTGGGTGCGGCGCGTGGCGCAGCTGATCGACATCCCCTTCTCCGTGGCGGGCGGCATCCGGTCGGTCGCCGAGGCCCGCGCGGTGCTGCACGCCGGCGCCGACAAGGTGTCGGTGAACACCCCGGCGCTGGAGCGCCCGGAGCTGATCGGCGAGCTGGCCGGGGAGTTCGGCGTGCAGTGCGTGGTGGTGGGTGTGGACTCGCTGCGCGACGCCGATGGCACCTGGCGCGTGCGCTCGCACACCGGTGACCCGGACGCGATGCGGGAGAACGGCCGCTCCACGCTGGAGTGGGTGGCCGAGGTGGCCGAGCGCGGCGCCGGCGAGGTGGTGCTCAACTGCATGGGCTCCGATGGGGTGCGCACCGGCTACGACGTGGAGCAGCTGGCGGCCGTACGGAAGGTGTGCCCGGTGCCGCTGGTGGCCAGCGGCGGGGCGGGGTCCGTGGAGGACTTCGTGGACGTGATCGAGCAGGCCGACGTGGACGCGTGCCTGGCAGCGAGCGTGTTCCACAACGGTGCGGTGGCGATTGCGGACGTGAAGGCGGCGCTCGCGGGGCGCGGCATCGAGGTGCGAGAGGCGGGTGTGCTGTGAGCGATGCGGTGAGTGGCGTGGACGTGCAGGACGTGGACTTCACCAAGGTGACCGACGACGGCCGGGGTCTGGTGGCCGCGGTGGTGCAGGACGCCGACACCCTGGCGGTGCTGATGGTGGGCTGGATGGACGCCGCGGCGCTCGAGGCCACCCAGCGCACCGGGCGGGCCACCTTCTGGTCGCGCAGCCGGGGTGAACAGTGGGTCAAGGGGGAGACCTCGGGCAACACCCTCGATGTGGTGTCGGTGCAGCTCGACTGCGACGCCGACGCGGTGCTGGTGGTCGCGCGGCCTGTCGGGCCGACCTGCCACACGGGGGCGGTGAGCTGCTTCGATGCGGTGGGCGAGCCGGCATCGGACGCGGTGGGTGAAGGGGCTGCGCGAGGGGGCGCTCCCGCATCGGAGATCGGCCACCTGGCCAGGACCATCGCCGAGCGCCACCACGAGCGGCCCGAGGGCTCGTACACGACCTCGCTGTTCGAGGGTGGCACTCGGCGGATTGCGCAGAAGGTGGGCGAGGAGGGCGTCGAGACGGCTCTGGCCGGCGTGGCCCAGGGCGACGAGGAGCTGCTGGGAGAGTCGGCCGACCTGCTGTACCACCTGGTGGTGCTGCTGACCGACCGTGGGCTGACGCTGGCTGACGTGGAGGCGGTGTTGCGCTCTCGCCGCGGCTGAGGTTGTCGGGGTGGCTGCCTAGGCTGGCGGCATGTCCGCTCTCGATGCCGCCGACCTCGTCTACCTCGACCACGCCGCGAGCTCGCCGCAGCGCCCGGAGGTGACCGAGGCCATGGCGGCCGTGACGGGACTGCCGGGCAACCCCTCGGCGCTGCACGGCATCGGTCGGGCTGCGCGGCGGCGGGTGGAGGAGTCCCGCGAGGAGGTCGCCGAGCTGCTCGGCTGCCACCCCAGCGAGGTGCTGTTCACCAGTGGTGGCACCGAGGCGGACAACTTGGCCGTGCTCGGGGGCTACGAGGCCGCGGCGGGGGAGTCGGCGTCGCGTGGCGGTGCGGCCCCGGTGGTCACCACACGGACCGAGCACGCGGCCGTGACCGAGGCCGTGGGACGCCTCGTGGCGGGCGGTGCCCCCGTGCGCTGGGCGGAGGTGGACGCGAGGGGGGTGCTCACCCCATCGGCACTGGCGGAGGCGATCGACGGTGACGGTGAGCCGGCGGCGCTCGCGTCGGTGGTGTGGGGCAACAACGAGACCGGCGTGGTGCAGGACATGGCGGCGCTCGCGCAGGTCGCGCGCGACCGCGGCTGTGTGCTGCACGCCGATGGGGTGCAGGTGCTCGGGCACGCGCCGCTCGACCTGGCCGATCCGGCGCTGGAGGGGCTGGGCCTGGTGTCGTTCGCGGCGCACAAGATCGGTGGGCCGCAGGGTGTCGGGGTGCTCGTCGCCCGGCGTGGCGTGGGGCTGTCGCCGACCACCTTCGGCGGCGGCCAGGAGCGGCGGGTGCGGTCCGGGACGGTGCCGGTGGCGCTCGCGGTGGGGATGGCGGCGGCCGTGCGCGCGGCGGTGGACGGGCGTGCCGTGGAGGGGCGGGACGCAGGTGAGGCTGCGCGCGTGCGGGGCCTGCGCGAGGCGTTCGAGGAGCGGGTGGTGGCGACCGGCATCGGAGCGCGCGTGACGGCATCGGGGGCCGAGCGGCTGGACCACATCGCCCACGTGACCTTCGAGGGGTGTCGGAGTGAGGACCTGCTGTTCCTGCTGGACAGCCACGGCATCGCGGTGTCGGCCGGCTCGGCGTGCAGCGCGGGGGTGAACCGGCCCAGCCACGTGCTGGAGGCGATGGGGGAGGCGCCGGCGGTGGCGGCCTCGGGGCTCCGCTTGTCCTGGGGGTGGAGCTCGACCGCGGATGATGCCGAGCGCGCCCTGGCGGTGCTGCCGGAGGTGGTGGAACGAGCTCGGGCGGCTGCGGTGGTGTGATGGGCACCTGTGGAACACCTATTGCAATCCATGTCGTCTGGGTGTAGCATCAAGGTGTCGGCCCGGGGAAGGTCGAGAGGCACGTTCACGACGACGGCCAGGGGGTGAGGACGTGGCGGCACAGCCCATCGACAGTGAGGGAGCCATGCCGTCGCCCGATGTCCTCGAGCTGATGGCGCGGGTGGAGTCCGTGGCCCACGAGATCGCAGCGATGCGGGAAGGGCTGTGGCAGCTGGGGTCGGATGATCTCGGGGCGGCGCTCGGAGTGCTGGGGGAGCTCGTGCGGGCAGGTGAGGCCGCGATGACCGGGGTGACCGCAGAGGCGGTGGACCGGGGAGTGGTGTACGAGTCCCGCGCAGCGTCCACCACGGCCTGGGTGCGGGAGCAGGGCAGCCTGGTCGCTCCGGGTCGCGCCCACCGGGTGGCCGCCGTGGCCGAGGCGACGCTCGAGCCGGACACCCAGAGCGTGCGCGAGGCCATCTGGGGTGGTGGTGTGTCGGTGGACCTCGCCGCCGTGGCGCTGCGGGAGACGGCCAAGACCCTGCCGGTTCTGCCCGGTGCCGACCGGTCCGAGGTGCTCGGGTACTTCCTGGAGCAGGCCTCGGGGCCCGGCGCGACCGCCCGGGAGCTGCTCGACCTGCAGCGTCAGATCGTTGCGCGTTTCGGCGAGGACATCCTGGATGACATCGACGACCGCGCCAAGGAGGCCAGCGGGCTGACCGAACGGCAGCTGCCCACCGGACTCGTGCGCTTCGTGGTGGATCTCAACCAGCCTGATGCGGCGCGGCTGCGAGGTGCCCTCGACGGCCTGTCCGCCCCGCAGCCCGGTAAGGACGCCCTCGGGCAGCCCGTGCGCGATCCCAGGTCGCCGGCTCGGCGTCGTGCGGACGCGTTGCTGGAGCTGGTCGAGCGGGCGCAGGCTGCCCACGAGGGGCAGGGAGCCAGGGGGTGTGGCCTCTCTGGGTCCACCACCCTCATCGTCACCACCACCGCGGAGTCGCTGCGCGAGCGTCTGGCAGGCGCCGTGGCCGGTCGGCGGCGGGGGTGGGGCCGCGGCATCGAGCAGCTCGAGGACGGTGGGCCCGACACGTTCGGCACCAGTACTCACGGGGAGGTGTTCACCGCGGCCCAGCTGCGTGAGGCGGCTTGCGACGCGAACATCGTGCCCATGGTGCTCGGTGCCGACTCGGCGCCCCTCGAACTGGGAGGCTCCACCCGGCTGGCCTCCCCGGAGCAGCGAGCGCTGCTGGCCGTGCGCGATGCCGGATGCACCTTCCCGGGCTGCACACGGCCGCCGGGTTGGTGCCATGCGCACCACGTGCGGCACTGGGCCGACGGCGGGCCGACGGATGTGGAGAACCTGGCACTGCTGTGCGGCCGACACCACCGGGTGGTGCACCGCGACGGACTGTCGGCCCGGCTCATCGGCAACCGCTGGGTGTGGGACGCGGGGGATGACCCTCCCGTCGGTGGCCTATCCGACGGCGGCCCATCCGATCTGGGCCTCGGCCGGGAGACCCCTGCCGGCTCGCCCCTAGACTGGTGGGCCTCATGAGTGACCTGTCCCCAGCCCTGCCCACGGGCGGCCGCAGCCTGCCCGACGGTGGTGACCTCTCGCCGACGAGTGGGCGCCGCCTGCGGGTGGTGGCTGCCATGAGCGGTGGCGTGGACTCCGCGGTCGCGGCGGCACGGATGATCGATGCGGGACACGAGGTCACGGGCGTGCACCTGGCTCTCAGCCAGTCGGCCGAGACCCTCCGGGAGAGCGCCCGCGGGTGCTGCACCCTGGAGGACGCCGGTGACGCCCGCCGGGTGGCCGACGCCCTGGGCATCCCGTTCTACGTGTGGGACATGGCCGAGCGTTTCCGGCGCGACGTCATCGAGGACTTCGTGGCCGAGTACGAGGCCGGCCGCACGCCCAACCCCTGCCTGCGCTGCAACGAGTCCATCAAGTTCGCCGCCCTGCTGGACAAGGCCGTGGCGCTCGGATTCGACGCGGTGGCCACCGGGCACTACGCGCAGGTGGTGGAGGTCCCGGATCCCGCGGCGAGAGGTGGGGTCCGCCGGGAGCTGCACCGGGCCGTGGACGCCGCGAAGGACCAGAGCTACGTGCTCGGCGTGCTCGATGCGGAGCAGCTCGCCCGCGCGCACTTCCCGCTGGGGGACACCACCAAGCCGCAGATTCGTGAGGAGGCCGCCCGGCGGGGTTTCTCCGTGGCACGCAAGCCGGACTCGCACGACATCTGCTTCATCGCCGACGGTGACACCCGGGCCTACCTGGCGCAGCGGCTGGGGGAGCGACCCGGGGACATCGTGGACCCGGCCGGGCAGGTGCTCGGCACACACGGCGGTGCGCACGGGTACACGGTGGGGCAGCGCAAGGGCCTCGGGCTGCGGGTGCCGGCCGAGGACGGCGCGCCCCGGTACGTGCTGCGCACCGACCCGGCCACCAACCAGGTGGTCGTCGGGCCCAAGGAGATGCTCGGCGTCGACCTGATCCGCGCCCAGCACGTCCGGTGGTGTGGCCCGGCGCCCACCGGCGAGCTCCGGCTGGGTGCGCAGATCCGCGCCCACGGGGCGGAGTACCCGGCGCGGGTCGTGGTCGCACAGCCCGCTGCGGGCCAGGGCATCACCGTCCACCTGGACGAGATGGTCCGCGGCGTGGCCCCCGGCCAGTCCGTGGTGCTCTACGACGGCACGCGGGTGGTCGGGTCGGCCACCATCACGGCCACGGACCGTTCCCGGGCGCCCGAGCCGGCCGCCTGATCGCCCTGCGGTCCCGCCGCCTGACCCCGCCGCGCCCCATCCGTGCGTGGGTGGCTCGCAGCTCCGCGGGAACACGACCCCCGGGCCCGCTCGTTCCCACCGTCGAACGCCCACGGATCCGTGGGCACCCGCCACACGGGGGCCACGATCGGCCACCCGGGACAGGAGCACCTGTGAGCGAGAAGCAGTACCGCACCCAGAACCCGGCCACCGGTGAGGTCGTCGAGGAGTTCCCCGGCCACACCACCGAGGAGGTCGGACAGCTCATCACCCGGGCTGACGAGGCCACCGGCCTCTGGGCCCAGCAGCCGGTCGAGCAGCGTGCAGCCGTCCTGCAGAAGGTCGCCGAGCTCTACGCGGAGCGGGAGGCCGAGCTGGCCGAGGCGATCGCCCTGGAGATGGGCAAGCCGCTCAAGCAGGCCGTCGGGGAGGTGCAGCTCGCCGCCTCGATCTACTCCTGGTACGCCGAGAACGGCCCGGCCCTCATCGCCGACCGCGAGCTCGACCAGGCCGAGGGCGCCAAGCGTTCCGTGCTGCGCACCGAGCCGGTGGGCACCCTGCTCGGGATCATGCCGTGGAACTACCCCTACTACCAGGTGGCCCGCTTCGCAGCGCCCAACATCCTGCTGGGCAACACCATCCTGCTGAAGCACGCCCAGATCTGCGCCGGCTCCGCGCGCCTCATGGAGCAGGCCTTCACCGATGCGGGGCTTCCCGGCGGCGTCTACACCGACCTGCGCGTCAGCAACGAGCAGGTGTCCGAGATCATCGCCGACCCGCGGGTCCGCGGTGTCTCCCTGACGGGCAGTGAGCGCGCCGGTTCCGCCGTGGCCGAGCAGGCCGGCAAGCACCTGAAGAAGGTGGTGCTGGAGCTCGGCGGGTCGGACCCCATGATCGTGCTCGAGGACGCCGACATGGAGCGCGTGGCCAAGACGGCTGCCAAGGCCCGCATGAGCAACGCCGGCCAGGCCTGCAACTCGCCCAAGCGCATCCTGGTGCCGAATGCGCACCTCGAGGACTTCGTGGCCACGCTGACTGCCGGTGTGGAGAAGCAGACCGTTGGCGACCCCCGGGAGGAGGGCACGCAGATCGGCCCGATGTCCTCCGAGGAGGCCCGCACGGACCTGCTGGAGCAGATCACCGATGCGGTCGAGAAGGGCGCCACGGTGCACACCGGTGGCCAGGCGATGGAGGGTGAGGGTGCCTTCGTGCAGCCGACCGTCCTCACCGGCATCACGCCCCAGATGCGCGCCTGGAGCGAGGAGCTCTTCGGCCCGGTGGCCATGGTCTACGGCTACGACTCCGTGGACGAGGCCGTCGAGTTCGCCAACTCCTCCTCCTACGGGCTCTCCGGGTCGGTCTGGGCGACCGACGAGGAGCAGGCCGCCGAGGTGGCCGACCGCCTCGAGGTCGGGATGGCCTACGTCAACGAGCACGGCACCACCATGCCGGCGCTGCCCTTCGGTGGCGTGAAGAACTCTGGTTTCGGCCGTGAGCTGGCCTCGTTCGGCGTGGAGGAGTTCGCGAACCACAAGCTGGTCCGGGTTGCCTCGCGCTGATCCCGACCCTGGCCTGACGCCGCCCCACGACCGTCTGGTCGTGGGGCGGCGTCGTGTGGGTGGGGCGGCGCACCCGGTGGTTGTCGGTGCCCTGCGGCAGGATGTCCCCGTGAGTCCGCAGCGCACGACGTCCAGCTCCGAGCAGGAGAACGCCCCCGACGAGTCCGAACTCCCCAGCGCGCCGGAGGCCGCCAGCACCCCCGACGTGCCCGATGAGGGCGTCCGTCACCAGTGGGAGGACCTCGCCCGCCGGGTGCGCGAGCACCGGTTCGCCTACTACCTGGGCCGTCCCACGCTCAGCGATGCGGACTTCGACACCCTCTTCCGCGAGCTCGAGCAGCTCGAGGAGGAGCACCCGGGACTGCGCACCCCGGAGAGCCCCACCCAGGAGGTCGGGGCACCGGTCTTCGAGACCGGTTTCGATGCGGTGGACCACGCCGAGCGCATGCTCAGCCTGGACAACGTCTTCAACACCGAGGAGCTGGCCGCTTGGTTCCAGCGGGCGCGCGACGCTGCCGGCACCACGGACCTGCACTACCTCTGCGAGCTGAAGATCGACGGTCTGGCGGTGAACCTCACCTACGAGGACGGCCGTCTGGTGCGGGCCGCCACCCGTGGGGACGGCCGCACGGGTGAGGACATCACGCTGAACGTGCGCACCATCGAGGGCGTCCCGCATCGGCTCACGCGACCCGCGGACGCAGCGGACGACGACACCGCGACGGTCGACGTTCCCCCGCTCGTGGAGGTCCGCGGTGAGGTCTTCCTGCCCATCGAGGAGTTCGCGGAGCTCAACGCCCGCCAGGTGGAGGCCGGCAAGGCGGCCTTCGCCAACCCGCGCAACGCCGCCGCGGGCTCGCTGCGGCAGAAGGACCCGCGGGTCACCGCATCGAGGCCGCTGCGGATGATCGTCCACGGCATCGGGGCCCGGGAGGGCTTCGACATCGCCCGGCAGTCCGAGGCCTACGAGCTGCTCGCGGGCTGGGGACTGCCGGTCACCACGCACGCGACGGTGCTGGAGACCCTGGAGGAGATCCAGGAGTACGTCACCCACTGGGGGGAGCACCGGGAGGGTGCCGAGCACGAGCTGGACGGTGTCGTCATCAAGATCGATGAGGTGTCGGTGCAGCGTCAGCTCGGGTCCACCTCCCGGGCGCCGCGCTGGGCGATCGCGTGGAAGTACCCGCCGCAGGAGGTCACCACCAAGCTTCGGGACATCGCCGTCAACGTGGGCCGTACCGGGCGGGTGACCCCCTTCGGCGTCATGGAGCCGGTCACGGTGGCGGGGTCCACGGTCTCCATGGCCACGCTGCACAACGCCCACGAGGTGAAGCGCAAGGGCGTGCTCATCGGCGACACCGTGGTGCTGCGCAAGGCCGGTGACGTGATCCCGGAGATCCTCGGCCCGGTGGCGGACCTGCGCGATGGCAGCGAGACCGAGTTCGTCATGCCCACCCACTGTCCGTCGTGCGGCACCGAGCTGGCGCCGGCCAAGGAGGGTGACAAGGACATCCGCTGCCCCAACAGCCGGTCGTGCCCCTCGCAGCTGCGCGAGCGGCTGTTCGGCCTGGCCGGGCGGGGTGCGTTCGACATCGAGTCCCTCGGGTGGGAGGGCGCCGGCGCCCTGCTCGATGCGGGGGTGCTCACCGACGAGTCCGGCGTCTTCGACCTCACCGCGCAGGACCTGCTGCGCACCGAGCTGTACACGCGGGCGGCGAAGAAGGCCGAGCTGGCGGCGGCCGAGGAGGGCGACCCCAAGGGCCTGCTGCCGCCCGGGGGAGTGGTCGAGGGGCGCGTGCTCTCCGCGGTGGGTGTGCGTCTGCTGGACAACCTGCAGCAGGTCAAGGAGCAGCCGTTGTGGCGGGTGCTGGTGGCGCTGTCCATCCGGCACGTCGGTCCCACGGCGGCGCGGGCCCTGGCAACCCACTTCGCCTCGATGGAGGCCATCCGCAACGCAACCACCGAGGAGCTCGCGGCGGTGGAGGGCGTGGGTCCCACCATCGCGGCGTCGGTCACGGAGTGGTTCGAGGGCGAGGGCAACGACTGGCACCGCGCCATCGTGGATGCCTGGGCCGCGGCGGGCGTGCGCATGGCCGACGAGCGCGACGATTCCATCGCGCGCACCCTGGAGGGGCTGACCGTCGTGGTGACGGGGTCGCTGGAGGGCTGGTCGCGCGACGAGTCCAAGGAGGCCATCCTCGCCCGGGGCGGCAAGGCGGCCGGATCGGTGTCGAAGAAGACCGACTACGTGGTGGTGGGCGCGAACGCCGGCTCCAAGGCCACGAAGGCCGAGGAGCTGGGCCTGCCGATCCTCACCGAGGAGCAGTTCGGTGAGCTGCTGGAGACCGGGCGGGTGCAGGGTGTGACCCCCGCCGAGGAGGCCTGACCCGTGGAGCGCCACCTCTGGCTCCTGGCCCTGGTCGCCGGCGGGTGGGCCACGGTCGTGTACGCCCTGGACGGGGCCGTCCTGCCCGCCCTGGGCCTGGGGTTGCTGACCCTGGTGGCATCGGCCATCAGCTCCCCGTGGTGGCGGGGGCGCTCGGCCCGCCATGCCGATGTGGTGGACCTTCCCGCCGCCGACCGTCCGGTGGTCGTCTACTGGCGCCCGGGCTGCACCTACTGTGCGCGCCTGAGGCGCCACCTGGGATCCGTGGGGCGCCGGGCCCGGTGGGTGAACATCTGGCAGGACGCCGGGGCCCGCGCCTTCGTGCGTTCGGTGAACGACGGCAACGAGACGGTGCCCACGGTGGTGATCGACGGGGAGCCACACACCAACCCCGCCCCGGACCTGGTGAGGCAGCGCCTCGAGGCCGTCTGATCGCCCGGGGCAGACTTCCCCCGTGAACGCCTCCGCACCGCGTCCCCTGCTGGGACCCACCGACCCCGTCCCCCCGGCCTCGCGTGTCCTGGTGGCCGGGGCCTCCGGGGCGGGCAAGACCACCCTGGCTGCGGCCCTGGCGCAGCGATGGGGTCTGACCCACCACGAGATCGACGCCCTCCACCACGGCCCGAACTGGACACCGCGGCCCACGTTCGCGCAGGAGGTCCACGCGTTCGCCGCCGCGGACGGCTGGGTCACCGAGTGGCAGTACACCGCCGTCCGGCCCCTGCTGGCCTCCCGCGCGGACCTGCTGGTGTGGCTCGACCTGCCCCGGTCCACCGTGATGCACCAGGTCACCCGCCGCACGCTGCACCGCCGCCTGCGCCGCATCGAGCTGTGGAACGGCAACGTCGAGGGGCCCCTGCGGCACATCCTGACCGACCCCGAGCACATCATCCGCTGGGCCTGGCGGACCCACGGTCTGCTGGCCGACCGCATCGCCACCGTCCGCGAGACCCACCCGGACCTTCCCGTGGTGCGTCTGTGCTCGCGGCGGGAGGTCCACACCTGGCTGCACGGCCCCGCATCCGAGGGGTTCCGGGACGGCTCCGTCGACCCGCAGCGGCGTCCGTAGACTGCGCCCCATGTCAGCCCTCTCCCGTGATGACGTCGCGCACGTCGCGAACCTCGCGCGCATCCACCTCGAGCCGGACGAGCTCGACCGCCTGGCCGGTCAGCTCGACCAGATCGTCGAGTGGGTCGCCCAGATCAGCGACGGTGCGTCCGACGACGTGCCCGCCATGTCCCACCCCATCCCCATGACCAACGTGATGCGTCCCGATGAGGTCCGCCCCGGCCTCACGCAGGACCAGGCGCTCTCGGGTGCCCCGCTGGCCGAGGAGGGCCGCTTCGGCGTGCCCCGCATCCTGGACGAGGAGTGAGCGCGCCCATGAGCGAGAACAACCCCACTGACACCACGCGCGCCAGCTCCCCGACGCAGGGCACCGAGGGCCTGGACCCCCTGGTCACCCTCACGGCCCTGGAGATGGCCGAGAAGCTCCGCGCCGGCGAGATCACCTCCGAGCAGCTCACCCGGGCGCACCTCGACCGCATCGAGGCCACCAACGGTGTGCTCAACGCCTTCTTGGTGGTCGACGCCGAGGGCGCCCTGACCACGGCCCGCGAGGTCGACGCCGCCCGCGCCGCGGGGGAGGAGCTGCACCCGCTGGCCGGTGTGCCCATCGCCGTGAAGGACATCGCCTGCACCCAGGGCCTGCCCACCACGGCCGGCTCGCGGATGCTGGACGGCTGGGTGCCGCCCTACGACGCCACCATCGTGACCCGCCTCAAGGCGGCCCGCATGCCCATCCTGGGCAAGACCAACATGGACGAGTTCGCGATGGGCTCCTCCACCGAGCACTCGGCCTTCGGCCCCACCCGCAACCCGTGGGACGTCACCCGCATCCCGGGTGGTTCCGGTGGCGGCTCGGCCGCTGCGGTGGCCGCGCACCTGGCGCCGCTCGCCATCGGCTCTGACACCGGTGGCTCCATCCGCCAGCCCGCGGCCGTCACGGGCTCGGTCGGCGCCAAGCCCACCTACGGCGGCGTCTCGCGCCACGGCGTCATCGCGCTGGCCTCCTCGCTGGACCAGATCGGCCCGTGCTCCCGCACCGTCGCCGACTCCGCGGCCCTGCACGAGGTCATCGGCGGCCACGACCCGGCCGACTCCACCAGCATCGACGCCCCGGCCCCCGCCGCCACCGCCGCGGCCCGCGCCGGGCTGGACGACAGCGCCGGCACCCTCAAGGGCCTGCGCGTCGGCGTCGTGAAGGAGCTCACCGACGTGGAGGGCTACCAGGCCGGCGTGAAGCAGCTCTTCGACGAGCGCATCGCCCAGCTCCGTGAGGCGGGTGCCGAGATCGTGGAGGTGTCCTGCCCGTCCTTCGCGATGGGGATGGCCGCCTACTACCTGATCCTCCCCAGCGAGGCCTCGTCCAACCTGGCCCGCTACGACGCCATGCGCTACGGCCTGCGCGTGGGTCCCGATGGGGTGGACGCCCCCTCCGCCGAGCAGGTCATGGCGGCCTCCCGCGACGCCGGCTTCGGCGAGGAGGTCAAGCGCCGCATCATCCTGGGCACCTACGCCCTCTCGTCGGGCTACTACGACGCCTACTACGGCAAGGCCCAGAAGGTGCGCACCCTCATCCAGCGCGACTTCGAGGCCGCGTTCGAGCAGTGCGACGTGCTGCTCTCCCCGACGGCGCCCACCACGGCCTTCCCGCTGGGCGACAAGCTCGACGACCCGCTGGCCATGTACCTCAACGACATCGCGACCATCCCGGTGAACCTGGCGGGCAACTGCGCTCTGGGTCTGCCGATGGGGCTCGCACCCGAGGACGGCCTGCCCACTGGTCTGCAGGTCATCGCCCCCGCCGGTGCCGACGAGCGCATGTACACCGTGGGCGCGGCCATCGAGGCCCTCATCGAGGCCACCGACGCCGCCGCCGGGGCCACCCCGGTGCGCGACAGCGTCCCGGCCGTCCCCGCCACGATCCCCCAGGAGGCCTGAGCATGGCGACGCAGACGAGCGACAAGGTCGTCCCCTTCGAGAAGGCCTTGGAGTCCTTCGACCCGGTGATCGGGCTCGAGGTGCACGTGGAGCTGAACACGAACACCAAGATGTTCTGTCCCTGCCCCACGGAGTTCGGCGCGGAGCCGAACACGCAGGTGTGCCCGGTGTGCCTGGGCCTGCCCGGCGCGCTGCCGGTGGTGAACGCCGCAGCGGTGGAGTCCGCCATGCGCATCGGCCTGGCCCTGAACTGCGAGATCGCGGAGTACTCGCGCTTTGCCCGGAAGAACTACTTCTACCCGGACATGCCCAAGAACTTCCAGACCTCCCAGTACGACGAGCCCATCGCCCACGACGGCTACCTGGACGTCACGCTGGACGACGGCGAGGTCTTCCGCGTGGAGATCGAGCGCGCCCACATGGAGGAGGACACCGGCAAGTCCACCCACGTGGGTGGTGCAACCGGCCGCATCCAGGGCGCCACGCACTCGCTGGTGGACTTCAACCGCGCCGGGATCCCCCTCATCGAGATCGTCACGCGCCCCATCCTCGGCGCGGGCGACCGCGTGGGTGAGGTGGCCCGTGCCTACGTCTCCACGCTGCGCGACCTGCTGAAGGCGTTGGACGTGAGCCACGTGCGCATGGAGCAGGGCAACGTGCGCTGCGACGCGAACGTGTCGCTGCGCCCGCGGGCCGGCGCCGAGCGCGTGCTGGGCCAGGACAACGCCGAGCAGGCGCAGGTGCCGCTGGGCACCCGCACCGAGACCAAGAACGTCAACTCGCTGCGCAGCATCGAGCGCGCGGTCCGGTACGAGGTCACCCGTCACGCCGCGGTGCTGCAGGCCGGTGAGTCGATCCTGCAGGAGACCCGCCACTGGCACGAGGACACCGGCATCACCACCTCGGGCCGGCCCAAGTCCGATGCGGACGACTACCGCTACTTCCCGGAGCCGGACCTGGTGCCCGTCGCCCCGGCCCGCGAGGAGGTCGAGCGCCTGCGCGGCACCCTGCCGGAGATGCCGTCGGTGCGCCGTGCCCGCCTGCAGGGCGAGTGGGGTTTCAGCGACCTGGAGATGCGCGACGTCCTGAACGCCGGTGCCGTGGACCTCATCGAGGCCACCATCGCCGCCGGCGCCACCCCCGCCGGGGCACGCAAGTGGTGGTCCGGTGAGGTGGCCCGTCGCGCCAACGACGCCGGGCAGTCCGTGGAGGAGTACGCGAACGCCGTGCAGCTGACCCCGGCCGCCGTGGCCGAGCTGGACGGCATGGTCTCCGAGGGCCGTCTCAACGACTCGATGGCGCGGCAGGTGCTCGACGGCGTGCTCGCCGGCGAGGGCTCGCCCACCGAGGTGGCGGACGCCCGTGGCCTGGCGATGGTGTCCGACGACGGCGCGCTGCAGGCCGCCGTGGACGACGTGATGGCCGCCAACCCCGACATCGTGGAGAAGATCCGCGGCGGCAAGGAGCAGGCGGCCGGTGCCCTCATCGGTCAGGTCATGAAGGCGATGAAGGGCCAGGCCGATGCGGCCCGCGTGCGCGAGCTGATCCTCGCCTCCGTCAACGGCTGAGCACCGCCCTCCAGCACCCTGCGTGTGAGCGCACGGTGAGCCGGCCCCCGCCGGTTCGCCGTGCGCTCACGCCGTGTTCACGGCAGGTTCACGGGCCGCTCACGATCGCCATGCACAGTGCCACGGGCGTTCCGGCAGCGGGCCGGGCTCGTTAGGCTGGGCAGCCAGATCCAGCGACAACTTCCCCGGGGAGGGACCATGCAGAACAGAACGGCAACCTTTGCCGGCCTCGGCCTGGTGGGCGCCGGCGGCGTGGTGCTGGCCGGGGCCCTGGCCGGGTGGTTCGGGGACGACGAATTGCCCGAGGAGGAGCACTCGCCCGTGGTGGCCGCGTCCTCGCAGGAGTCGGAGGGGGAGGCCTCTGGGGAGTCGCCCTCGCCGTCCTCGTCGCCGGAGCCCACCGGGTCCAGCGCGAGCAGCTCCTCCAGTGCGTCCTCGAGCCCCAGCACGTCCTCCTCGGCGTCGAGTGCGCCCACGAGCCCGAGTACCACGGCCCCCAGCTCCTCCACCAGCACGGCCCCGGAGCCCACGAGCTCCCCGGCCCCGGGGGACACCGCCACGCCCGACCCGCGTCCCTCAGCCCCCTCGAGCACCAGCGAGCAGGCCCCCAGCGAGCCGTCGCCCGAGGCGACCACGCCCATGCCGGAGCCGAGCAGCACGCCCACCACGCCGGCACCCACCAGCCCGTCGCCGGAGCCCAGCAGCACCGCGCCGGGCAACCCCGCCAAGCCGGGCGACCCGGTGGCCGCCCCGGCGCGGCTGACGATCCCCGGCATCGACTTCGACCGCGACGTCTCCGAGGTGGGTCTCACCAGCAAGGGCACGCTCAACCCGCCCCCGGGCATCACCGGCTGGTACGGCGAGACGGTGAAGCCGGGGGAGAACGGCATCAGCGTGATCGTCGGCCACGTCACCTACGGCCCGCCGGACGTCTTCTACCACCTGCCCGAGGTGAAGAAGGGCGACACCTTCACCACCACCGACGCGGACGGCCGCACCCGTGAGTGGAAGGTCGACCTGGTGGAGCACATCGACAAGGTGCAGCTCTCGCGCGACCAGCGCATCTGGGGCGACTCCGACACCCCGCAGCTGGCCCTGGTGACCTGCGACCCCGACACCCCGCGAACCGACGGCCACTCCGCCGTGAACGTGTTCGTCCTGGCCTCCCCGGCCTGATGGGGGAGCGCACCATCACCCGTCAGCTCGCCGTGGTGCGCCACGGCCAGGCCCAGCCCGCGCCGCCCGGGGGAGCAGACATCCAGCGCGCCCTCACCACCACCGGCGAGCAGGAGGCCCGCGCCGCCGGTCAGCGCCTGGCCTCGATGTGGGGGACCCTCGACCTGGTGCTGCACTCCCCAGCGGTGCGCACCACGCAGACCTGGCAGACCCTGGCCACCGAGCTCCCGGAGCTTCCGGCCGAGCAGGTCTGGCCCACCCGCGACGTCTACGAGGCGACCGTCCCGGACCTGCTGGCTGCCCTGGGTGACGTGCCCGAGGAGTGCCAGCGGGTGCTCCTGGTGGGCCACGCCCCGGGGATCCCTGCCCTGGTGGGTCACCTCACCGGTGGGTACCCGCAGGGCTGGTCCACCGGCCAGGTCGGCGTCATCGACCTGCCGGCCGGCCTGCCGTGGGCCGACCTGTACGAGGGGTGCGGCACCCGCATCGGCTGAGGCCCACCCACTCTGCCGGCGTCCGCGGCTGCTCGGATAGCGTGGCGCCGTGTCCAACCCCGCAGCGCAGACCGATGTGAACCACCTGCCGACCTCCGCCGAGCGTGTGACGGTCACGGTGCCCACCCCGGGGTGGGTCGAGGCCCTCGGCGGCCCCGCCGGAGAGGTCACCGGCTCGGCCCGCACCGTCCGCCTGGAGCACTGGGACCTGGCCGACGCCCGCCAGGACGATCCGGACGCCCCGCTGGTGGCTGCCGTCCCGCCGCAGTTCGCCATGACCCCCGACGCGGTCTCCCACCTGGCCGACCAGCGGCACCTGCGCTGGGCGTGGGCGCTGAGCGCCGGCTACGAGCACCTGGACAAGCGGCTGCCGGCGCCGGTGGGCATCTGCAACGCCAAGGGCGTCCACGAGGAGAGCACCGCCGACCACGCGCTGGCGCTCACCCTCATCGCGCTGCGCTCGCTGGAGACCCTCCGGGACGCGCAGGTGGAGGGGCGCTGGGAGCAGCGCACCGGGCCGGCGTGGCGTGCCAAGCAGCGGTCGCTGCACGAGTCCAGGGTGCTCGTGGTGGGCTACGGCGCCATCGGGAAGGCCATCGCGCGCCGCGTGGCGGCGTTCGGCGCGGAGGTCACGGCGGTGGCCACCAGCGCCCGCCCGGGGGACGAGCACGTGCAGGCGGTGCGCCCCATCGACGAGCTGCACGAGCTGCTGCCCCAGCACAACGTGGTCATCCTCATCACCCCGCTGACGCCCGACACCAAGGGGCTGATGTCGGAGCGCGAGTTCCAGCTCATGCCCGCCGGTGGGGTGCTGGTGAACGTGGCCCGCGGCCCGGTGGTGGACACCGATGCCCTGGTGGACGCGGCGGCCTCCGGGCACATCCGCGCGGCCGTGGACGTCACCGCGCCGGAGCCCCTGCCCGAGGGCCACCCGATCTTCTCGACGCCCGGCATCTACCTGACCCCGCACCTGGCCAGCGCCACGGCGGGCATGGACGACCGCCAGCTGGACCTCATCGGGGCGCAGTTGCAGCGCCTGGCCGATGCCGAGGAGCTCGCCAACGTGGTGCGCGCACCCCAGCCCGAGCAGGAGGACGCCGCGTGAGCACGCCTGAGTCCGGTTCCACCGCCTGGTGGGGGCCGTTCGACGCCGACCGCGGTGTGATCGCCGACCGGGAGGTGGCCGTCGTCGGCTTCGACGCCACCGCCGAGCTGCACGCCCAGAACCTGCGTGACTCCGGGGTGGACGTGCGGGTGGGCGCCCCGGAGGGCAGTGAGGAGGCCCACGCCGCGCAGGCCGAGGGCTTCTTCACCCTGTCGGTTCTCGATGCGGTGACCGACAGCGAGGTGGTGGTGCTCGGCACCGAGCACCTCACCGAGGTTGCCTCCGCCCTGACCGACGACCACGTGGTGGTGCTGACCTCCGCGGCGGCGGGGCGGGCCCTGCGGTCCTCGGTGGTGCGCCACCGGGGCGTGATCCTGCTGGTGGAGGTGCTGGGGGAGCCCGTGGCCACCCGGCAGGCGTACGTGGACGGCCGGGGCGCCCCGGCGGTGGTGGCCGTCGTGGCGCGGGGGAGCGCCGCCGGGCACGACCTGGCCGGCACGCTCACGGCGAGGCGCACCCCATCGGCCCCGGACGCCCGCGGTGACCAGCAGCAGCGGCTGGCCGTGGCCTACGCGGACGTCGTGGGGGCCACACGGGCCGCGGCCATCGGGGTGGACGCCCTGGACTGGGCTGCGGCGGCGGACTTCGCGGACACCCGGGTGACCCCGGTGCTGGAGGCGGTGCTGGCCGCGGGGCGTGACGCCCTGGTGGCCCAGGGCTTCGACCCTGTGGTGGCCGACCTGGCCGTGCTGCACCGGCTGCAGTCCGAGTTCGACCGGCTCACCGAGCAGGGCGCGCGGCCTTCGGTGGCTGCTCCGCACCGGGACGCCCTGGCCGCCGTGACCGGCCCCGCCCCGCGCTCGCGGGCCCGCCGCACGGCACCCCTCGAGGACGACGCGCAGGCCGCGGCGCGGCACGCACGTCTCGGTGAGGCCTTCGGCGGCTCCCGGTAGCCTCACCCCATCAGTTCGACCCCGCCCCTGATCCCGTCCCTGATCCCGCACCAAGGAGAACCCATGGCTTCCAGCACCGAGTTCGTCGTCGCACCCAGTGAGTCCCCGGCCTCGGAGGCAGACCGCCTGGAGGTGCTGGCGAATCCCGGTTTCGGTGTGCACTTCACCGACCACATGGCCGTGGTGGACCACACCGAGGCCGACGGCTGGCACAACGGTCGCGTGGTGGAGTACGGGCCCATCGCGCTGGACCCGGCGGCCTGCGTGCTGCACTACGCCCAGGAGATCTTCGAGGGCATGAAGGCCTACCGTCACGCCGACGGCAGCATCTGGACCTTCCGCCCGGAGAAGAACGCCGAGCGCATTCGCCGCAGCGCCCGCCGCATGGCCCTGCCGGAGATCCCCGAGGACACCTTCCTGGAGGCCATCCGCCAGGTGACCGCCCTCGATGAGGCGTGGGTGCCGGACGTGTCCGACGGCTCCGAGGCGTCCCTGTACCTGCGTCCCTTCCAGATCGCCACCGAGGCCTTCCTCGGGGTGCGTCCGGCCAAGGCCAGCCAGTTCTACGTCATCGCCTCCCCGGCGGGCCCGTACTTCCCCTCCGGTGTGAAGCCGGTGGACATCTGGGTCTCGCAGAACTACCACCGCGCCGGTTTCGGTGGCACCGGTTTCGCCAAGTGCGGTGGCAACTACGCCGCGTCCATGGCTGCCCAGGTGGAGGCCGCCGAGCACGGGTGCGCGCAGGTGATGTTCCTCGACGACCGCGAGGAGAAGTGGGTGGAGGAGCTGGGTGGCATGAACCTGTTCTTCGTGTTCGCCGACGGTTCCATCGTCACCCCGCCCACCTCCGGCACCATCCTGGAGGGCGTCACCCGCATGTCGCTGGTGGAGCTGGGCCGCGACCTGGGGCACGACGTGCAGGAGCGCCCCATCTCCCTTGATGAGGTGAGCGCCGGCGTGGCCGACGGCACCATCTCCGAGGTGTTCGCCTGTGGCACCGCCGCGGTCATCACGCCCGTGGGCTCGTTCCGCACCCCGGAGAAGACCTGGACCGTCGGGGGCGAGGACCGGTCGGAGGAGCTGGACGAGTCCTTCCCGGTGACCATGAAGCTGCGCACCACGCTGACGGACATCCAGTACGGCCGCGCCGAGGACACCAAGGGCTGGCTGCACCGCCTGGTCTGAGCGTCACCCGTCCTGCAGCGCCCGGTTCGTCACCTCGACGAGCCGGGCGCGCAGTGTCTGCCCCCGCTCGCTGAACCCACGCTGCGCGCCGACGTACTCGGCCTTGCCCTCGGGGGTCTCGATGCGGACCGGCTCGTAGCCCCATCCGGTCAGGTCGTAGGGGCTGGCGCGCATGTCCAGCTCGCGCACGTCCCGCGCCAGCTCGAGGCACTCGACCAGCAGCTCACCGGGCACCAGCGGACCCAGGGTGGCGGCCACCTTGTAGAGGTCCATCGTGGCGTGGAGGCAGCCGGGCTGCTCGAAGGCCGTCCGGTCATCCGGCCCGGGGGCCAGGGTGTTGAGCTCGCGGGAGCTGTCGGTGAAGAACCGGAACGCGTCGAAGTGGCTGCACGCGATGGTGTGGCTCTCGGTGACCGCATCGGTCCCCTCGCGGCCGAGCCGCAGCGGCACCCCGCCGTGGCGCCGGTCGTCGGCGTCCAGGCCGTGCACCATCGCCCACTCGTGCAGGCCGAAGCACCCGAAGCGGGCCGTCCGCCCGGCGGTGGCCTGCAGGATGAGGTGCCAGCGACGCACCGCATCGCCGCGGCGGGCCAGGAAGGCGGCGGCGTCCACGGTCACGGCGGAACCGACGAGCCGGTGGTCCTTCCACGTGGCGCGCTCACCCGCATCGGACAGTGCCACACCCATGCCGGGGTGCCAGCGGGCGATCTCGGCGGGGCGCCAGCGGTAGTACACCCAGAGGAAGTCCTCCACGGGGTGCTTCTCCCCGCTGGCCCGACGCTCGAGGTGTGGCCCCGCGATGGCGTCCACGCGCGCCGCGTGCGCGGCGGCACGGGCCTGCCAGTCCTCCCGGGGCAGCACCTCCAGCGGGGCCGGCGCATCGAGGGCCACGTACGGGGGAGTGGGGGAGGGGAACATCGCCCAGCAGTCTAGGCGGGGGCGCCACCACCGCCGGGTGCCAGCGCGCGGGCGGACGGGACGGTGTGAACCGTTGCCGCTCGTTCGCGTGCGGTGTAGCGTCCCCGCATGTCGCACAGATCATGGGGGGCCGTGGCGCTTCTCTCCCTGCTCCCGCTGACCGTCTCGTGCGGCTCCGAGACACCCCTTGATGCCGCGCCCAGCTCGCTCAAGGAAGCACGCGGGCTGGCGAAGAGCGTCGCCGAGTCGGGTGAGTGCAGCCACCTGGAGGACCTCGATCAGGGTGAGGCGGAATGGGTGTTCACCTGTCAGAACGGGGAGGGCGGGAAGAACATGTTCGTCATCACCGTGACGAGTGGCCCTGCCGGGAACCCTCTGGGACGGCCGGTTGTCGCGGGGGACCACTACGTCGTCACCGGGGGGGACGCCGAACTCCTGAGGGACTTCGGGGGCCAGTACCTGTCTTGAGGGGGCGTGCCCGTGGGAATCACGGTTGCCCGCCCCTCGAACCACCGGCGAGGCTGAGGCCATGAGCACCAAACCGCCGCCCACCCACGTGCTGGAAGCCTTCGGCGGGCGCGGCAGACCACAGCTGCTCAGCGGTGGGCAGGGCACCACGTGGCTCTGCGGAGATCTGGTTCTCAAGCCCGGCGTGGGAGACGTTGAAACGTGGCTGGTGGAGGTGATCGAAGGGATGGAGCAGACGGGCTTCCGTTGTGCGGACCCCGTCCGGACCCGTGGCGGCGAGGTGGCCTGTGATGGGTGGATGGCTCAGCGCCGTCTCGCCGGCCGTGATGCGGATCTGTCCGACCGGACGACCTGGCTCCCAGTCCTGGAGGGCGGGAGGGCCTTCCACCGTGCTGTGGCGAAGGTGCCGAGACCCTCCTTTCTGGACAGCCGGCACGACTGGTGGGCGCGTGCGGATCGACTGGCGTGGGCGGAGGAACGACCGGCTGTCACAGGGGTCCTGGCTCCTGTCGCACGCCGACTTGCGACGATGCAGGCGCCCCTGGGAGAGAGCCAGCTCGTGCACGCGGACCTCACCGGCAACGTGATGCTTGCCGCTGGGCAGCCACCGGCCATCATCGACATCTCTCCCTACTGGCGTCCTCCGTCGTACGCCGAGGGCGTGGTCGTCGCGGACCTCCTGATGTGGTGGGGTGCGGACCGGCACTTCCTCGAGGACACTGCAGTCCCGGTGCCCGCTGTTGCTCGCGCCCTGCTCTTCCGCCTCCTCACCACGCAGGCCATGGTCGAGGCGGGCGTGGCCGGCCTCGACCTGCACGATGAGGCGGCGCGTCATGAGCGGGCGACGCGCATCCTGGGCGTCTGAGGACGGCCTCGATCCTCTGCCACGATGGCCGGGTGACGTCGCCGCAGCCCGGCCCGCTCGACCTGGCCAACCCCCTGGCCGGGCGGTGGACGGTGCGTCACAGCCCGGCCGACCGGGTCCCCAGTCACGGGACGGAACTGTTCGCCAGTGCGCTCGCGGTGGACCTGGTGCCGGTGGACGATGCGGGGCGGACCGGTCGCATCACCTGGCGGACCCTCGTCACCCCGGAGCGGCCGGAGCACTTCACCGGCTTCGGTAGGCCGGTGCTGGCGCCGGTGTCGGGAACCGTCCTGGCCGCCGTCGACGAACACCCCGACCACGCGGCCCACCGCGGCCTGCCCTCCATCGCCTACGCGCTGGGTCAGCAGCGCCGGGCCGCGGGCGGCTGGCCCGCACTGGCCGGCAACCACGTCCGGCTGGCCAGCGAGGACGGCCCCGTGGTGGCGCTGTGCCACCTGCGGCGAGGGAGCCTGCGGGTCGTGGCCGGGCAGAAGGTGCGTCGCGGCGAGCAGGTGGCCGAGTGCGGCAACTCCGGCAACAGCACCGAGCCCCACCTGCACGTGCAGGCCATGACCAGCCCCGACCCGACCACCGCCCGGCCGGTGGAGATCACCATCCACGGACGCATGCCCCACAACGGTGAGGTCGTGGAACCCGGCACTCCCAGCCGTCCGTAGACTCCCGCCCATGCGCATCTGCCGGTTCACCGACGACTCCGACGAGCCCCGCTACGGCCTCATGGATGGCGAGGGCGCCAAGATCGCCGAGATCACGGGCGACCCCCTCTACATGCCCATCGAGCTGACGGGCCGGACCCTGACCACCGATGACGTCCGCCTCCTGGCGCCGGTCATCCCCCGCTCCAAGGTGGTCGGCATCCGCCGCAACTACGCCGACCACGCGCAGGAGCTCGGCAACGAGGTCGATGCGGAGCCGGGCCTGTTCCTCATCCCCAACACGGCCGTGTGCGGCCCGGGCGACCCGGTCATGATGCCGGCTCTCAGCAGCGAGATCAGCTACGAGGGTGAGCTGGCCGTGGTCATCGGCCGCATGTGCAAGGACATCGAGCCCGATGAGGTGGCGAGCGTCGTCTTCGGCTACACCTGCGCCAACGACGTGACCGCCCGCGACCTGCAGAAGGCCGACGGCCAGTGGGCGCGCGCCAAGGGCATGGACACCTTCTGCCCGCTGGGCCCGTGGATCGAGACCGAGCTGGACACCACCGACCTCGTGGTCCGCACCCGCCTCGATGGGGAGGTCGTCCAGGACGGCCGCACCTCCGACATGGTCTTCGACGTGGCCGCCTGCGTCTCCCACGCCTCCAAGGCGTTCACCCTGCTGCCCGGTGACGTGATCCTCACCGGGACCCCCGCCGGGGTGGGCACCGTGCAGCCGGGGCAACGGGTGGAGGTGTCCATCCAGGGCATCGGCCGGTTGGCCAATCCCTTCGTCTCCGTGGAGGACTGAGTACCTCCGGGGCCCGGGCCCCGCCTGCGGTGTGATCTATTCGACGCCCGCAGAAGGCCCCCTGCGGTGGGGTTTGCGGCCCCCTGCGACGTACCCTCTAGCGCATGTCCACGGCTCCCATCGGCATCTTCGACTCCGGTCTCGGGGGGCTCACCGTGGCCCGGGCCGTCATCGACCACCTGCCGCACGAGTCGACGGTCTACTTGGGTGACACGCTGCACGCCCCGTACGGCCCCCGCCCCATCGCGGAGGTCCGCCGGTTGGCGCTGGACTCCCTCGACGCGCTCATGGACCGTGGGGTCAAGGCCCTGGTCATCGCCTGCAACTCGGCCTCGGCCGCGGTGCTCCACGACGCCCGGGAGCGCTATCAGGTCCCGGTCATCGAGGTGATCCGCCCCGCGGCCCGTCGCGCCGCCGGCATCACCCGCACCGGCTCCGTGGGCGTCATCAGCACGCAGGCCACCCACACCTCCGGGGCGTACCGGGACGCGTTCGCCGCCGTCCCCTCGGTGCAGCTCCGTTCGCAGCCGTGCCCCCGCTTCGTGCACTTCGTGGAGTCCGGCACCATCTCCGGCCCGGAGGTCTTCGCCGCCGCCACCGAGTACCTGCAGCCGCTGAAGGAGGCGGGCGTGGACACCCTCATCCTGGGGTGCACGCACTACCCCCTGCTGCGCGGCGTCATCGCCTACGAGATGGGCCCGGAGGTCTCGCTGGTGTCCTCGGCGGAGGAGACCGCCGCCGAGCTGCTGCGCACCCTGGCCGGCCGTGGCGAGCTGGCGCCCGACGCCACCGTGCCCACCCACGAGTTCCTCACCACCGGCGACCCCTCCCAGTTCAGCGAGCTCGCCCGCCGCTTCCTCGGCCCCGAGGTGAGCGCGCTCAACACCCACCGGCTGCCAGTGGAGACTGACGTCCCTCCCACCGGGTCCCTCCCGGTGCTCGATGCGGGGGACGTCCGATGAGGGTGCGCGTCGTGGGCTGTTCGGGCTCCTTCTCCGGGCCCCGGTCGGCATCGTCCTGCTATCTCGTGGAGCACGAGGCGCAGGGGCGCACGTGGCGGCTGGTGCTCGACCTGGGCAGCGGGGCGCTGGGGGAGCTGCAGCGCTACACGGACCCGACGGCGGTGGACGCCTACCTCATCAGCCACCTGCACCCCGACCACCTGGTGGACCTGTGCGGGCTGTACGTGATGCACACCTACGACCCCCACGCGTCGCACCCGGACCGCATCGCCGTGCACGGCCCGGCGGCGCTGCGCGAGCACATGGACGGCGTGTACGGCGTCCACCCCGGCGAGAGCCTGACCTCCACCTACGACTACCACCCGGTGCGGGACGGGTGGCAGGCCACCATCGGGCCGTTCACCATCACGTGGTTCCAGGTCGACCACCCGGGGGACGCCTACGGCATGCGTGTGAGCGCGGGGGGCAACGTGCTGGCGTTCACCGGGGACACCGACGACACCCCCGCGCTGGACGGGTTGCTGACCGGCGCGGACGTGGTGCTGGCGGACTCGGCCTTCGTGGAGGGGCGGGACGCCGCCCAGGGCATCCACCTGACGGGTCGCCGGGCCGCCCTGGCCGCCCAGCGCGCCGGGGGAGTGGGACAGTTGGTGCTCACGCACATCCCGCCGTGGAACGACCCCGAGCACACCCTCGCCGAGGCGCGGCAGGTGTGGGACGGCCCGCTGTGCCTGGCCGAGCCGGGGCTGCTGCTGGAGGTCGCCCCGGTGGACCACGCCCTCTCCGCCCGTTGATGCGGGCTGCCGTGGCACCATCGACGCCGTGACCTCCCCCGCACCCGCCCCCGCCCCCTCGCGCCTGCCGGGCGTCCTCGCCTGCCTGGTGGCCGGCCTGGCCTCGATGGGGGTGGCGCGCCTCATCGGCACCGCCGTGCCTGCGGTCAGTCCGTTGCTGGTGGCGATCCTGCTGGGCATCGTGGTGGGGAACCTCGTCGCGCTCCCCGCCAGCTGGGCCCCGGGGTTGACGAAGGGTAGCAAGACGATGCTGCGCGCCGGCATCGTGCTGCTGGGCCTGCAGGTGTCGCTGGCGACCATCGTCGGCCTGGGCTGGCGGGTGGTGCTGGCCGTGGTGGTCGTGGTGGTGGCGGGTTTCGCGACGGCCGTGGTGGCCGGGCGGTTGCTGGGTGTGCGGCCGGTGCTGGCGCTCCTGGTCGGGTCGGGATTCTCCATCTGCGGTGCGGCGGCGGTGGCGGCGGCCGACGGGGTGTTGGAGTCCGACGAGCAGGACGTGGCCGTCGCGCTGGCGCTGGTGGTGCTCTTCGGGACGCTGATGATCCCGGTGGTGCCGTTGGCTGCCTCGGCGATGGGGGTGGACCCCCACACGACCGGGCTGTGGGCGGGGCTGTCGGTGCACGAGGTGGCGCAGGTGGTGGCTGTCGGTGGCATCGTGGGCTCCGGTGCCCTGGCCGTGGCGGTGGTGGCCAAGCTGGCGCGGGTGGTGCTGCTGGCCCCGGTGATGGTGGGGCTGGCCGTGTGGCGTCGTCGCCAGCTGCGGGCCGAGCAGGCGCGGGCCGGGCAGGCCGACGGGGGAGCGGCCCACCCGACGGCCGGGCAGGACGCCGTCACCCTGCCGCCGCTGGTGCCCTTCTTCGTGGTGGCCTTCCTCGCGATGGTTCTCGTGCGCACCTGGGTGCCGTTGCCCTCGGTCCTGCTGGAGGTGGCGACGGTGGCCCAGACCGTGCTGCTGGCCGCGGCCATGTGGGCCCTGGGCACGGGCGTGCAGTGGTCGAGGCTGCGTGCGGTGGGCGGTGCGCCGTTCGCCCTCGCCGGGATCACGACCGGGGTGGTGGCCGCCGTCGGCCTCGGTGGGGCGGTCCTGGCCTGAGCGGCGGTACCGCCCCGTCCTGTGGCGCCCACTGCGCGGACGTAGGCTCGGGCGCATGACTGACGCCCCCGCATCGGCCACCCAGACCACTGCGTCCACCTCTGAGACCACCCCCGGCGCGCGCCACGACGGCCGCGCCCCCGACCAGCTGCGAGACGTCCGCATCACCCGCGGCTGGCTCGACCACGCCGCCGGCTCGGTCCTCGTCGAGTTCGGCCGAACCCGGGTGCTGTGCGCGGCCTCCTTCCAGCCCGGCGTCCCGCGCTGGCTCAAGGGCCAGGGGACCGGCTGGGTCACCGGCGAGTACGCCATGCTGCCCGCCGCCACCCACACCCGCAGCGACCGCGAGTCGGTCAAGGGAAAGGTCAAGGGCCGCACCCAGGAGATCTCCCGCCTGCTTGGCCGCGCGCTGCGGGCCGCGGTGGACACCTCGGCGCTGGGGGAGAACACCATCGTCATCGACTGCGACGTCCTGCAGGCCGATGGGGGAACCCGCACCGCCGCCATCACCGGTGCCTGGGTCGCGCTGGCCGATGCCGTGGCCGCCGGCAAGGCCTCGGGAGACATCCCGGCCAACGCCCAGGTGTTGCGCGACTCCATCCAGGCCATCAGCGTCGGCATCGTGGACGGGCAGCCGGTGCTCGACCTGGACTACCCGGAGGACTCCGGTGCCGGCGCGGACATGAACGTCGTCATGACCGGCGCGGGCGAGATGGTGGAGGTGCAGGGCACCGCCGAGGGGCAGACCTTCGACCGCGCGATGCTGAACGCCCTGCTCGACCTCGCCCAGGACGGATGCGCCACGCTCGCCGCCGCTCAGCAGGCCGCCCTGGCCCTCGATGGGGGGGAGCGCCTCGAGGTGTCGCCCGGCCAGCAGCCGGGGCGGCCGGGCGATTCCTCGCACGCGTCGCAGACGTCGGCCGCCGGGGCGGACGCCTGATGGCCGCTCGCCGCATCGTGCTGGCCACGCGCAACGCGGGCAAGGTTCCCGAGTTGCAGCGGATCCTGTCCGAGGTGTTGTCGGGTGAGACCGAGGTCGTGACCTTGGCGGACGTGGCGCCCGATGCCCCGGACGTGGTGGAGAACGGCGTCACCTTCGAGGCGAACTCGCTGTTGAAGGCCCGGGCTGCGTGCGAGCTGACGGGTCTGCCCGCCATCGCGGACGACTCGGGGCTGTGCGTGGACGTGTTGGGTGGCGCGCCGGGCATCTTCTCCGCCCGCTGGTCCGGCGGGCTGGTGGACTCCACCGGTGCCGGGCCCGGGGCGGACAAGGACGCGGACAACATCGCGCTGCTATTGGCCCAGCTGGCGGACGTGCCGGACGAGGAGCGGGGCGCCCGGTTCGTGTGCGTGGCCTCCTACGTGGCTCCCGACGGCCTGGAGCTCACGGCGCGGGGCGAGATGCACGGGGTCATCCTGCGGGAAAGGCAGGGTGAGAACGGGTTCGGTTACGACCCGATCTTCGGGGTGGATGCCACGGAGTTCGATGACGCCGAGCAGCCGCAGGTCCGGGCGGCCGGTCCGTCCTCGCGCAACGGGTCGGACGTGCCGGACGTCATCTCCGAGGTGGCGGCCGAGGGGCACGCCTCCGAGGTCGCCGCGGACGCAGCCGCCAGGGTGGGGGAGGACACCCCCTTCACCGCCGGTGACGATGGAGCGGTGAGCGCGGCGGAGCTGCCCCCGGAGGTGAAGAACGCCATCAGCCACCGCGGCCGCGCGGTGCGCAAGCTGGCTGTGCAACTGGCCCCGGTGGTCTGAGGGCGGTCCCGCGGCTCTCAGCCGCGGCGGAGGCGAGCCGCCACCGCGGACAGCAGAACGGCCGCCGCCACGCCGCCGGCGGTCCACACCAGCACGTCCGACTCGAACTGTCCGGTGCTGCGGGCCACCGCGATCCACGCCATGCCCCACGCGGCGGCCAGGGAGGGCGCCAAGCGGCCCCGCGTCGCGCCGGCCAGTGCCCCGAACACAGCGGCCAGCACCACCAGCACTCCCACGGTCACCCAGACCCAGCCGGAGAACCCGTCCGCACCCGAGGCAGCGAGCCAGGACGTGATGTTGGCCGCCGTGGCCACGCTGACCCAGCCCAGGTACAGCCCGAAGGTGCCGTCCACCAGCACGGTCTCGACCCACCCGCCGCGAGGGGTGGCGTGCAGCACCAGCACGATCCGGATGAGCACGGCCAGCAGCGCCAGCATCACCACCACGCTCAGCCCCAGCCAACCTGCCTGGGTGACGCCCAGCCACAACGCATTGAGAACGGCCGATGCCGCGGCCCAGGGCCGCAGGCGGCGGTGGCGCTCGTCGGCACGCTGACCGGGGAACAGCTGCCACACCGCGTACCCCGCCAGGCCGGCGTAGATCACGCTCCAGATGCTGAACGCGGTGCTGGCCGGGGCGATGGGGGTGGCGTCCGCACCCAGCCAACCGCCGGCCACCTCGTTGACCGGGTCCCCGACCACGGCACCCGAACCGAGGAAGGCCCCCACCATCGAGAGGGCCACCACCACGAGCGTCAGGATCGGGGCAGCCAGTCCCGTGCTCGGGCGGGCGGCGTGGGGCGGGCGCGCATCATCGGTCATACGGGATGGTCCCACGTGCCGTGAGATCCTCCATGGCTCGGCTCGCCGGGTTCGCCCCGCACGGTGATCTGGGGAGCCGCCTCATAGGGTGGGTGCATGAACTCCCCCCTCGTGCAGCGCATGCAGCCCTTCGGCACGTCGATCTTCGCCGAGATGACGCAGCGGGCCCTGGCGGCCGATGCGGTGAACCTTGGCCAGGGTGCCCCGGACTCCGGCACCCCGCCGCAGCTCATCGAGTGGGCGCACGAGGCGATGGTGGCTGGCCGCAACCAGTACCCGCCGTTCTGGGGTGTGCCGGAGCTGCGGGAGGCGATCGCGGCCCACCAGCAGCGGTTCCACGGGCTGGAGGTGGACCCCTCGGAGGTGCTGGTGACGGTCGGCGCCACCGAGGCGCTGACGGCATCGATCCTGGCCTTGGTGGAGCCGGGCCAGGAGGTCATCGTCATCGAGCCGGCGTACGACTCCTACGGGGCTGCGATCGCGCTGGCCGGGGGTGTGGTGCGGCCGGTGGCGCTCTCGCTGCCGGGGCTGGAGCTCGACCCGGCCGCGCTGGAGGCCGCGTTCAGCGACGACACGGCGATGGTCATCGTGAACACCCCGCACAACCCAACCGGGCGCACGTTCAGCGCTGAGGAGCTCGCCCTCATCGGGCGGCTGGCCGAGAAGCACGATGCGGTGATCCTCACCGACGAGGTGTACGAGCACCTGGTCTTCGACGGCGCCTCCCACCTGCCGCCGGCTGCGGTGCCGGAGTGTGCGGGGCGGACGCTGACGGTGTCCTCGGCGGGCAAGACCTTCGCGGTGACTGGCTGGAAGGTCGGGTGGGTGCACGGCCCGGCCGAGCTGGTGGAGGCGGTGGCGAAGGTCAAGCAGTTCACGACCTTCGGCGTGGGGACGCCGTTGCAGCCGGCGATCGCGCAGGGCCTGGCTCTGCCCGATGAGGTGTTCGCGGAGCTGCGCGACCGGCATCAGCGCCGCCGGGACCTGCTGCTGAGCGGTCTGCGGAGCGTCGGGTTCGCGGCGGAGGTGCCGCCGGCGGGGTACTTCGTGATCGCCGATGCCGCGCCGCTGGGGGTGACCGACGCCCTGGCGTGGTGCCGCACGCTGCCGGAGGAGGCCGGGGTGGCGGGCGTGCCGGTCCAGGCGTTCTGCAGCGACCCCGCGCAGGCGCCGAGCCTGGTGCGCTTCGGCTTCTGCAAGACCGAGGACGTCATCGCCGAGGGGCTGGGCCGGCTGCAGCGCTGGGCCGACGCGCGCGGCTGAGGTGGGCGCCGGTGTGGTCACGATTGTGACAAAACTGTGACCTATTACAAGGCTTGGTGCCGGTGCGCGGGTGTATTTTCCCGTGTGACCGCGTGAGCGTTGGGCTGGGGCGGGGCGTGAGAGTGGCGTTCTGTGTCTGGTGTGTCGTGGGTGGTTCGTGGTGGGCGTTTTCGGCGTGGGGTGGTGCGGTGGATCGGTTTGTTGGTGTCGTTTGTGTTGGAACGCGCCACCCCCGCCGGCACCTTCGGACTCACCCTCATGGGCGCCCGCCTGTACAACCCCGTCACCGGCCGCTTCACCACCACCGACCCCGTCTATGGCGGCAACCCCAACACCTACACCTACCCCACCGACCCCATCAATATGACCGACCTCACCGGACAATGGAGGGCCAAGAAGTGGAGAACAACGAGATGGGAAAGAATCAGGGGGTGGGCTGGTCGTAAACGTTCCAGTGTGTCACGGCGGTTCCGTTCCTACCGAAGCCGAGCATGGAATTGGACTGAAAGGCGACACTTCTCGTTCACAGGTTGCGCCATGTTCTGTGTCGGAGTGGGACTGGATGGCGGTCGGCCAATTCTGTCATGGGGCGGGGTGGGGGTCGGTGGAAGCTTCAGCGCCCACAACAAGCCTCTGTATCGCAGGAAAAGACACACCAAAGAGATGTTCCTTTCAGGAGGAATCTTCTCGCTTTCGTGGAATGTTGACAAGAAGCTGAGGAGCTGGCGGCCCGACACTAAGTCATACGAGCGTGGGGCTCTGTGGGGATTCGGCGCGCAAAGGACATATAAATGGTGAATGGCTTCCGCAAATATACTCAGTTGCAGGTGTTTCTGTGGAAATTCACAGGAATCCCTTTGGTGGTCGCTCTAGCTCTACTCAGTGTCCTTTTTCTTATCGATTCCCTTTTGTGGATTGATGAGGATGGTTTAGGGCCAGTCCTATGGAGTTTGATGGCATTGTTTGGGACCATTGCTGGTGGGGTCATCGTCAATTGGTGGATGCGCATGCTGGAGCGCGAGGTGACGGGACAAGGTTTCGATGAGGGAGGGGAGTGACGTGCCAACGATGAGGTTGTGCAGAGTTGCACAATCATCAACTTTCCGTCCGTGGCGGACCCTCGCCATACCACTCGTCACCCTGGTCGACGTGCGCACGCGGTCGGAAGCCCAATGAGGTGTTCACCGACCTGCGGGACCTGCACCAGCGGCGTCGCGACCTGCTGGTGAGCGGTCTGCGCAGCGTCGGCTTCACGGTGGAGGTGCCGCCGACGGGGTACTTCGTCATTGCGGATGCTGCACCGCTGGGGGTGGAGGACGCGCTCGCGTGGTGCCGGACCCTGCCGGAGGAGGCCGGGGTGGCGGGCGTCCCGGTGCAGGCATTCTGCAGCGACCCCGACCAGGCCCGCAGCCTGGTGCGCTTCGGCTTCTGCAAGACCGAGGACGTCATCGCCAAGGGCATCGAGCGGCTGCAGCGCTGGGCCGACCGTCGGGGCTGAGGCGGGCGCGTCAGCGTGCTGGGCGCGGACGGCCCCGGCGAGCAGCCCCATCGAGGAGACGACGGTGCTGCTGCGTGACGGTCTGCCGGAGTACACGCGGGCCGAGGCCGAGCCGTCCCTGCAGGGCAACGTGGCTCATCACGAACGAGGGTGTAGTCGGGGTCTGAAGCCGCCGGATTCGAGCAGGCTTCGGGCGATGTAGTTGGTGAGGTTGCGGAACCCGAGGGCGGAGCCGCGTAGGTGTTCCAGGCGGCCGTTGATCGCCTCGGTCGGGCCGTTGCTGGTGCCGGGTCGGTCGAAGTAGGCCAGGATGTCGGCCGCGCGCTTCTTCAGGGTCCGGCCCAGGGTGATGAGTTCGGTGAGGTCAGTGGGGACGCCGTGGCTGAGCGCGTCGATGAGGTTGCTCATGAGCTGCTTGCCCTTGGCGCGGTCGGGTTCACGGTAGGCGTCGATCATGCGCTGGTAGATGCCCCAAGTGGCCTCGACCTGGACGTGCTCGTCGGCGTCGAACAGGGTGGTCAGCCGTTGGCGCTGTCGGTCGGTGAGTAGGTCGGCGCCGGTGTGCAGGGTCCGGCGGGCGCGGTATAGCGGGTCGCCGGCTCGGCCGCGGTGACCGTGGAGACCTTGCTGGACGCGGCGACGGCAGCGGTCCAGGGCGTCGCCGGCCAGGCGGACGACGTGGAACGGGTCCATGACCGCGGTCGCGTCGGGCAGTTCCTCGGTGGTGGCGGTCTTGAACCCGGTGAACCCGTCCATCGCGACGACCTCGACGCCGTCGCGCCAGGTCTTCGGGCGGGCAGCGAGCCAGGACTTGAACGCACTCTTGGAGCGGCCCGGGACCATGTCCAGCAGGCGGCAGTGCCCGGTGCCGTCACGGATCGGGGTCAGGTCGATGACCACGGTCACGTACTTGTCCCCGCGGCGGGTGTGCCGCCACACGTGCTCGTCGACCCCGATCACCGCGACGCCGTCGAAGCGCGCGGCGTCGTTGATCAGGGCCCGCCGGCCCTCGGCAAGGACCGCGTCGTTGGCGGTGTTCCACGAGACCGCCAACGCTTCGGCGATCCGGGCGATGGTCAGGTGCCCGACCACCAGCCCTTCCAGCGCCCAGCGCAGCGCGCGACGGGACAGCTTGGCTCGTGGCTCGGCAGCCGCCGTGGTGTCCTGGCGCCAGACGTGCCCGCACCCGGTGCACCGGTAGCGACGGACCGTGACCAGCAGGGTCGTCGGTCGCCAGCCCAGCGGCTCGTGGGCCAGTTCGCGGGTGACCGTGTCCCGAGCGGCGCCCTCGCAGCCGCAACGCCGGCACCACTGGTCCGGCGCGGTGACCCTGCAGGCCAGCACCGCTCGGTCCGGCTCGAGGCGCTGCCCGACGACCTCCAAGCCGAGCTCGTCCAGGCGGGCGAACGTGGTCAGGTCGGGGCAGGCAAAGGTAGCGTCAGGCACGTCGAGGTCTTCCGGATGGACGGTGTGAGAACTCCCATCCTCGGGAGACCTCGACCTCCACCTGGGAACCGACCCGCCGCCCCTGGGTCGCGCTGTGACGAAGAAACGCGCCCTGGGATGTCTGTGGCGGTGCCGCGATAGCGCAAGATGGAGGCATGCGCGTCCAACTGCTCTACTTCGACGAGTGCCCCAACTGGCAGCTAGCCGACACGCGCCTCCGCGAAGCGCTTGAAGCCCTCGGCCGCCCCATCGAGGTGGAGAAGGTCCTCGTGTCCACCCCCGAGCAAGCCGAGCACTGGAGCTTCCACGGCTCCCCGTCAGTCCACATCGACGGCGAGGACCCCTTCGCCCAGCCGGGCACGCCGGTCGGGCTCTCGTGCCGGCTCTATCGGACACCGCAAGGCGTCGGTGGCTCCCCCACGGTGGATCAGCTGGTCGAAGTCCTCTCCCGCACTTAGAGCCTCGTCGCAGCGATTCGCGGGTCCCGCCCCACCTACACCCTCAACTGCGAAGAGCCGGCAACGTGCGCCTGGAGCCGACCGAGCCGGGGCAGCCGCTCGTGCTGGGCGTGCACTACGCGCCGCCGCTGCCGGGGTTCATGTCCCTGTGGCGCGACGACCTGTCCCGCTCGGTGGCCGAAGCGGAGGAGGCCGCCCAGGGTGGGCCGGTCGTGCTCGTGGGTGACTTCAAC
Organism: Kytococcus sedentarius; assembly: GCF_041937525.1. Classification (GTDB taxonomy): domain Bacteria; phylum Actinomycetota; class Actinomycetes; order Actinomycetales; family Dermatophilaceae; genus Kytococcus; species Kytococcus sedentarius_A. Next base: position 1,203,124 of record NZ_CP169391.1, on the reverse strand, counting down.
GCCACGATGCGGCACGGCGCCCTGGCCGAGATGGACGGCTTGGTCGACACGGCGCGGGCGTGCGGGCGACCGGAGGGCACGTGGCCGACGAGCTGGCCCGCGGTGGGGCGCAGCGCCATCGACCACGTCATCGTGTCGCAGGGCGCCGAGGTGGTGTCCTGCCGCACCCTGCAGCTGCCCGGTTCGGACCACCTGGCCTACGCCGCCGAGGTGCGCTTCTGACGTAGGCTCCGCAGCAACGCGCGAGTGGTGGAATTGGCAGACACGCACGGTTTAGGTCCGTGTGCTCCGGCGTGCGGGTTCGAGTCCCGCCTCGCGCACCAGCCCACCCGCCCGAGGTGGCCACTTATGGTCACCTCGACGGTCGAAGTGACCACGAATGGCCACCTCGTGAGCCTGCCCCCTCAGACGGCGCTGGTGAGCGGCAGCCCCAGCTCGTTCTTGCCCAGGCTCGCCACGTGGCCCTTGGCTCGCACGTTGTACCGGGCGTGCTCGATGACACCCTGCTCGTCGATGACGAAGGTGCTGCGGATGACGCCCTGGGTCACCTTGCCGTAGTTCTTCTTCTCGCCGTACGCCCCGTAGGCCGTGAGCGTCTCCAGCTCGGGGTCGCACAGCAGCGGGTAGCCCAGCTCGTACTTCTCGGCGAACTTCTGGTTCTTCTCGACGGTGTCCTTGCTCAGGCCGTAGACGGCGTAGCCGGCCTCGGCCAGCGCCTCGGCGTTGTCACGGAAGTCACAGGCCTCGGTGGTGCAGCCCGGGGTGGAGGCCGCCGGGTAGACGAACAGCACCACCTTGCGGCCGCGCAGGTCGTCCAGGCGCACGGTGCTGCCGTCGGTGCTCTCCAGGGCGAAGTCGGGGGCCTGGTCGCCGGTCTGCAGTCGGGTGGTCATCACACGTCTCCTCTGGTGGGGTTCTGCGTTAGAGTTTCAGGCAGTTTCCCAAGGAAAGGCAATCTCGTGGCCAAGCAGTCCAAGGACACCCGCTCCGTCGAGCAGATCACCCGCGACATCGACGCCTCCCGCCTTCGCCTTGCCGGCGACGTCGACGAGCTCGTCTACCGCGTCCACCCCAAGGAGGTCGCCCGCCGTGCGCAGGAGGACGCGCAGGTCAAGTTCAACCAGACCATGTACGACAGCGATGGCGCCCTGCGCGGCGACCTGATCGCCAAGGGTCTGGGCGGGGCCGGCGCCGCCACCTTCGGCCTGGGCCTGCTGCGCCGCCTGTTCAACAAGGGCTGAGCAACACACCAGACGCGCCCAGGGGCCCCGATCCACACGGATCGGGGCCCCTTCGTCATGCCGGCCCCTAGCTCGCGCCAGGCTCACTCCACCGCACCCGTCGTCAGACGGCGCGCAGGATGGCGATGTCGTCGTGCACCTTGGTGCCCGCCTCGCGCAGCGCCGCCTCGTGCTGCGCCTCGTACGCTCGGATGCCGTGCGCCAGCGCCCGCGGGTCCCTCGCCACCGCCTCGCCCCACGCCTGCGCATCGTGGGTGCGGTACAGCTCGATGGGGCGCGTCGCCCCGTCGGAAGCCAGCCACGCCGCCCGCACGTCAGCCAAGGGGAAGGACCCGGTGAGTCCCTGCCCGGCCGCGCGCACGTCGGCCCGCGCGCTCCACCATCCGCCCGGGGTGTTCATGGTCTGCGTGGGGGAGGGGCCACCGGCCCGCCACCCGCCGGCCACCGCCTCCAGCCGCTCGTCCAGCAGCTGCAGCACCTGCCCGTCGGTGAACTGCACCACCAGGCTCGAGTCACACAGCACCCAGTACTCCAGCTCGTCGCCCAGTGCGCGCGTGACCACCAGCGTCGCCCACGGCCCCGCATCGGCATCGCACTGCGGATGCTGCGCCCGCACCGCGTCGAGGGCGCCGGCCACCGCATCGGACAGCGCGACGGGCTCACCGACGACCGGCCCCAGGGCGTTGGTGGGTGCCAGCCGATCCAGGACGGCGGTCACCAGGGCGGTGGAGAACCAGTCCACCTCGTGCTCGCAGCCGGGGCGCAGGTCGGCCGAGACGCCCGCCCCGTCGGCCAGCACGGCCACGCCCGCCCGGTGACCAGCCGCCGCCGACCCCTGCAGCGGCCGCCACCCGGCGGCGTCCTGACAGGGGATGGCCGTGTGCGCGGCCCAGCGCACCAGCTCGCCGACCTCCAGCGGCGCACCGGTGCTGGGACCCACCTCCGGGGAGGCGGGGCCCAGCATGCGGGGGTCGACACCCATCGTGCGGCCGTCCGGTGAGCGGGTGCGGTGGCGGGGCGCTCAGGCCCCGGCCACCGCCTCGCGGCTGTCGATGAAGGCCTGCACGCAGGCGCGCACGTCCTCCTCGCTGTGCGCCGCCGAGAGCTGCACGCGGATGCGGGCCTCGCCCTTGGGGACCACCGGGAAGCTGAACGGGATGACGTACACCCCGCGCTCCAGCATCGCGTCGGCGATCTCGCCGGCCTGGCGGGCGCCGTCGTCGCCGGGGAACATCACCGGGATGATGGGGTGGCTGCCCTCGAGCAGCTCGAAGCCGGCCTCGGTCATGAGCTCGCGGAACAGCTGGGCGTTGCGCTCCAGCTGGGCGCGGAGCTCGTCGGAGGACTCCACCAGCTCCAGGGCCTTCAGCGAGCCGGCCGCGGTGCTGGGGGCCACGGCGTTGCTGAACAGGTACGGGCGGGAGCGCTGCTTGAGCAGGGCCACGACCTCCTTGGGGCCGGCCACGAAACCACCGGAGGCGCCACCCAGGGCCTTGCCGAAGGTGCCGGTCACCACGTCCACCCGGTCGATGACGTCGAACTTCTCCGCGGTGCCGCGGCCCTTCGCGCCGGTGAACCCGGTGGCGTGGGAGTCGTCCACCACCACCATGGCGCCGAACTCCTCGGCCAGGTCGCAGATCTCCGGCAGCGGGGCGTAGTAGCCGTCCATGGAGAACACGCCGTCGGTCACCACCACGGTGCGGCGGGCCCCGGCCTCCTTCGCGGCCTGCAGCTGGGCGCGCAGGTCGTCCATGTCGCGGTTGGCGTAGCGGAAGCGCATCGCCTTGGACAGGCGCACCCCATCGATGATGCTGGCGTGGTTCAGCGCGTCGGAGATGATCGCGTCCTCCTTGCCGAAGAGCACCTCGAAGAAGCCGCCGTTGGCGTCGAAGCAGGAGGCGTACAGGATCGCGTCCTCGCAGCCCACGAACGCGGCGATGCGGCGCTCCAGCTCGGTGTGGAGGGTCTGCGTGCCGCAGATGAAGCGCACCGAGGCCATGCCGAAACCCCACTCGTCGAGGGCCTGCTTGGCCGCGGCCTCCACCTCGGGGTGGTCCGCCAGGCCCAGGTAGTTGTTGGCGCAGAAGTTCAGCGCCTCGGCCTTCTTGGTGGTGACGTGCGCCGACTGCGGGGAGGTGAGCTCGCGCTCGGCCTTCCACAGTCCGGCGTCCTTGATGTCGGTGAGCTCGGCGGTCAGCTGGTCTGAGAACGCGTACATGGTGGCCAGTCTGTCAGGCGCCGGTGAGGTCCTTGAACATCACGTGCAGTCCGACGTAGCCGTCCTCCGGGTGGTGGAAGGCGCCGGGCACGGTGCCGACGACCTCCCAACCCAGGGACTGCCACAGGTGCACCGCCGGGGCGTTGGTCTCCACCACGGCGTTGAACTGGATGCCGCGGTACCCCTCGGACCGGTGCCAGCGCACCACCTCCCCGGCCAGCGCCCGCGCCACACCCTTCCCGCGGGCCTCCGGCGCCACCAGGAACGACGCGGTGCCGATGTGGTCGCCGTTCCCCGGTCGGTTGGGCCCCATCTTGGCGCTGCCGAGCACGGTGCCGTCGTCCACGGCCACCACCGTGCGCCCGGGCGGTTTCTCCATCCACCACGCATGGGCCTCGTCGGAGGGCTGACCAGCCGGCCAGGCGTAGGTGCGGCCCTCGTCCATGGTGGTGCGGAGGAAAGGGTAGATGGCTGGCCAGTCCTCGGCCGTTGCGGTGCGGATGATCACCGGGTGAGTCTCCCGCGCACCGACTTCCGAAGGCCACCGGTTTCACGGCGCGCGGACCGCTGCCCGCGCCAGTCCCACCGCTGCCCGCCGACCCATGCGGGTGCCCGGTGGCGCGCAGAGGACCTCGGCGGAGTCCGCTCACTCAGCGTCGAGCAGCTCCTGCCACCGGTGCCCCGGGTGGGCCAGGTCGAGGGCCCCCGCCAGCCACGACCGCTGGGCCCCCGACATGCGGGGCAGGCAGGCCGCCAGATCGGCCCGGTCCTTGTCCCGGTCGCCCTTGGCCTTGAGCAGCAGCTGCAGGTGGGGTTGCAGGTAGCGGATGCCGTCGAGCTCCCACAGGGCCTCGTCCATCGGCATCCGGATGCGGTCGTCCCGCTTGTACACCCACTCCTCGGGCGTGCCGGGGGAGAGGAGCACGTCGTACTCCCACGGGCTGCGGCCGTCACGGCGCAGCCAGAACTGGCCGCACCCGGTCGGCAGCACCTCCGGCCCACCCTCGGGGCGGTCGTCGGGCAGCAGGGGACTCAGCGCCCCGGCAGCGGCGCACCAGACGTGGAGGCCCTTGCGGGCGAGGTGGAGGCGCAGTGTTGGTAGGTCGCTCAGCAGGACGCCGGGGTCGATGTCACCGTGCTGCCGGGTCTTACCGCTGAACGCCTCCAGCGCCCAACCGCCAGCCACCCACCACAACCCGTCGTACCCGTCGAACAGCCGGGCCACGTCGTTCGGCGTCCGGGGTGCCCAGTCGCCGTAGAGGGCGAGGAACTCAGCGTCGTCCATCCGGGCAGTGTGCACCACCGGGGTGCTGGCAGGGCCGGCGGCCAAGGCGATCTGCCCGCGGACGACACGCCTCGATGCGGGGACGCGCACCCGCCGAGCCGCCGCCCGCCACAGCCTCAGCCCGGGCGGCTGGTGAAGGCCTGCGCCAGCACCCGGGCGGCCAGGCTGAAGGCCACCAGAAGGAAGCCGCTGCCCAGGAGCGGGAGGAGCCGCAGACCCGGCAGTACCTCGGGCCCACCGGGGGCCAGCAGCAACCCCAGCGCCAGCACCGTGCACGCTAGGGTCACCAGGGCGGTGGTGACCTGGTGCACCAGCCCGGCCAGGAAGGCCCGGTCGTCCGGGTGGTCCAGCATCCGCAGCCGCAGGGTGAGCTGCCCGTCGCCGGCCTGCCGCGTGAGGTCCTCCACCCGACGGGGCAGCCGCTCGAGCACGGGCACCAACCGGCCCAGCTGCATCGTCAGCTCGTCCCGCACGGCGCCGGGGGCCATCCGCTCCCGACCGATCTCCCGGCCCAGTCGGCGCGAGGCGTCCACGAGGTCCACCCGGGGATCCAGCTCGGTGAGGGTCCCCTCCAGGGCGCCCAGCGCGCGAAAGGCCGCCGCCAGCTGGGGCGGCACGCGCAGCCCGTGGGTGGTCACCAGCCGCAGCAGGTCGGTGAACAGCGCCCGGCTCCCACCCGCCAGGCGGTGGCGGGTCACCAGCTGGCCCACCTCCCGCTCCAGGGCGCGGTCGTCCAGCGTGGCCGGACGGTCCAGGACGTCCAGCAGCGCGTCGGTGGCGGCGATGCCGTCATCGGTCTCGAAGGCCAGCAGCAGCCGCCCCAGCGCCTCCCGCGACGCGCGGTCGAGCCGCCCCACCGAGCCCAGGTCGAGCAGCGCGAGGGTGCCGCCGGGCTGCAGCAGCACGTTCCCGCCGTGCAGGTCGGCGTGGAACACCCCGTGCTCCACCACCTGGCGCAGCACGAGCCCGAGCAGCTCGTCGGCCAGCGCGGCCCGGTGCTGCGGCTCGACGGCCGCGACCTCCCGGCGGGCACGGCTCAGCGGCAGCCCATCCATGCGCTCCATGACCAGCAACCGGCTGGTGGTCAGGTCCTCCTCGACCCTGGGGACGCGGATGTGCCCGTCGGCCGGCAGGGTGGCCGCCACGGCCCGGGTGTTCGCCGCCTCTGTCCGGTAGTCCAGCTCCTCCTCGAGGGAGTCGACGAAGCCGCGGGCGAGCCCGTTCAGGTCGAGATCGCGGGCCCACTGGGCACGCCGGGTGAGCGTGTCCGCCAGGCGCAGGATGATGTCGACGTCGGCCCGCGCCTGCTCCCGGGCGCGGGGTCGTTGCACCTTGAGCACCACCGCCCGTCCGTCCCGCAGCGTCGCCGCGTGGACCTGCCCGACGGATGCCGCAGCCAGGGGCTCGTGCTCCACGGTGGCGAACACCTCCCCGTGCGGCCGGCCCAGCTCGGCATCGATCACTGCCTCGATGGTGGCCCAGTCCTCGGCGGCGACGTCGGCCTGGAGTCGGCCCAGCTCCTGGGCGAACTCCGTGCCAACCAAGTCGGGGCGGGTGGCCAGCATCTGCCCCAGCTTCACGAAGGTGACCCCGGCATCGGTCAGGGCCAGGCGCAGCGCCCGGGCGATCCGGGGCGCCTCGTCGGGGCCGGTCCGTGCGTGCGTGCCGGGCCGGAGGAATCCCCCCAGCCCGTGGCGTGCGGCGATGGTGGTGACGGTGGCGTACCGCCGGTTGCGGCGGACCCAGCCGGGGGTCCCCCGCACCACCGAGATCGGCCCGGGGCCCTGGTTGGAGGGCGCGACGAGCTCGGCCACGAGCAGCAGACCCATCCCCAGGGCCACCCACCAGGCGCCGAGCAGGACGATGACCAGGGTTAGGGCCAGGGGCGACACGCCGGGCGCGGGGCTGCCGCCGTCGACCACGAGACCGAGGTCGGTGCCCAGCGAGGTGAGGACCGCGCCACCGGTGAGCATCAGCGTGCCGGCCACCAGCGCGGTCCGCAGCCAGCCGACGGGGATGCCGAGGAACCGGCGCATGACCACGGCCAGGAGCACCGTGTGCGCCACCAGCGCCAGAGCCACCCAGAGGGGTTCCATGGACGCAGTCTGCCAGTGGTGGGGGAGCGCCCACCTCAACCCGGGAGCGCCTCCCGCTCAGGCCAGCCACTCCCGGTGTCGCGCCAGCTCGGCCCGAGCCGCCTCGAGCTGCTCGGCCACGCGCGCCGTCGCCGTGCCGCCGACGCCGTCGCGCGAGTCAATCGACCCGGCCACGGTCAGCACCTCCCGCACCTCGGGGGTGAGGCGCTCGTCGATGCCGGCGAGGTCCGCATCGCTCATCTCGTCCAGCTCGATGCCGCGCTCCTCGCAGAGGCGCACGCACGCCCCGGCGATCTCGTGGGCCTCGCGGAAGGGCACCTGCTGGCGCACCAGCCACTCGGCCACGTCGGTGGCCAGCGAGAAGCCCTGCCCGGCCAGCTCCGCCATCCGTGCGGTGTCGAACTCCAGAGTCGCCACCTGCCCAGTGAAGGCGGGCAGCAGCACCTCCAGGGTGTCCACGGAGTCGAACACCGGCTCCTTGTCCTCCTGCAGGTCTCGGTTGTACGCCAGCGGCAGCGCCTTCAGTGTGGTCAGCAGCCCCGTGAGGTTGCCCACCAAGCGGCCCGACTTCCCCCGCGCCAGCTCGGCGATGTCCGGGTTCTTCTTCTGCGGCATGATGCTCGACCCGGTGGACCACGCGTCGTGCAGCCGCGCGAACCCGAACTCCTTGGTGGCCCACAGGATGACCTCCTCGGAGACCCGGGAGAGGTCCACCCCGATCATCGCCGTCACGAACGCGAACTCGGCCGCGAAGTCCCGCGAGGCCGTGCCGTCGATGGAGTTCGCACAGGTGCCGCTGAACCCGAGCTCGGATGCGATGGCGTGGGGGTCCAGCCCCAGCGACGCCCCGGCCAGGGCACCGCCCCCGTAGGGTGAGGCGTCGGCCCGGACGTCCCAGTCGGCCAGCCGCTCCACGTCGCGCAGCAGCGGCCACGCGTGGGCCAGCAGGTGGTGGGAGAGCAGGACGGGCTGGGCGGACTGCAGGTGGGTGCGTCCCGGCATCGGCGCCCCCAGGTGCTGCTCGGCCTGGGCGACCAGCGCCTCGACGAGGTCGAGCACCTGCCCGGCGATCACCCGGGCGTGCTCACGCAGGAACATCCGGAACAGCGTGGCCACCTGGTCGTTGCGTGACCGCCCGGCCCGCAGGCGCCCGCCGACCTCCGGCCCGACCTCCTCCAGGAGCAGCCGCTCCAAGGCGCCGTGCACGTCCTCGTCGCCCGGGCCCGGGCGCAGCTCGCCAGCGGCGTAGCGCTCTCCCAGCGCGTCCAGCCCGCGCTGCAGCTCGGCGTGGGTGGCCTCGTCCAGCAACCCGGCCCGATGCAGGGCGCGTGCGTGCGCGCGCGAGCCCGCCAGGTCGTGGGGCACCAGCCGCCAGTCGAAGTGCGTGCTGCGCGAGAGGGCCTGCAGCTCGGGGCTGGGCCCGCTGGCGAACCGCCCACCCCACAGGGCACCGGTGTTGGTCGGGGTCTGCTTGTCGGTCACGGGGGTCCTCGTCGGTCGGGTCGGTCGGGGCGGGGGCCGGGGTCCGCTCAGTCGGCCCCGTACTCCATCGCGGCGGCGTCCAGCGCGTCGTCCAGCTCGTCCACGTTCCGCGCGGCCGGGTTGCTGCTGATGCGGTCGGCACCACCGGCCTCCAGCGTGCCCAGCAGGTTGCCCTCCTGCACCGCCACGTGGCCCTGGTCCTCCGGCTGCAGGGCGTACAGCTCCAGCGCCGCGCGGGAGTCGGCGATGTCGAGGTTCCGCATCGTGAGCTGGCCGATGCGGTCCATCGGGCCGAACGCCGCGTTCTCGGTGCGCTCCATGGAGAGCTTGTCCGGGTGGTACGAGAAGTTCTCCCCGCGGGTCGACACGATGGTGTAGTCCTCCCCCCGGCGCAGCCGCAGCGTCACCTCGCCGGTCACCAGCGAGGCCACCCACCGCTGCTGCGCCTCGCGGATCATCAGCGCCTGCGGGTCCAGCCAGCGCCCCTCGTAGAGCAGCCGCCCCAGCCGCCGGCCGTCGGCGTGGTACTGCGCGATGGTGTCCTCGTTGTGCACCGCGTTGAGCAGCCGCTCGTAGGTGGCGAACAGCAGGGCCATACCCGGCGCCTCGTAGACGCCGCGGGACTTCGCCTCGATGATGCGGTTCTCGATCTGGTCGCTCATGCCCAGCCCGTGGCGCCCGCCGATGGCGTTGGCCTCCAGCACCAGGGCCACCGGGTCCAGCTCCCGGCCGTTGATCGCCACCGGGCGTCCGGCCTCGAAGCGCACGGTCACGTCCTCGGTCTCGATCTGCACCTCCGGGTCCCAGAAGCGCACGCCCATGATCGGCTCGACAGCCTCCAGGCTGACGTCCAGGTGCTCCAGGCTCTTCGCCTCGTGGGTGGCACCCCAGATGTTGGCGTCGGTGGAGTAGGCCTTCTCCTGGGAGTCCCGGTAGGGCAGGTCGCGCTCGGTGAGCCACTGGCTCATCTCCGTGCGGCCGCCCAGCTCCGAGACGAACTGCGGGTCCAGCCAGGGCTTGTAGATGCGCAGGTCCGGGTTGGTCATGAGCCCGTAGCGGTAGAAGCGCTCGATGTCGTTGCCCTTGAAGGTGGACCCGTCGCCCCAGACGTCCACCCCATCGGCCTGCATGGCGCGCACCAGCAGGGTGCCGGTCACGGCGCGGCCGATGGGGGTGGTGTTGAAGTAGGTGCGGCCCCCGGAGCGGATGTGGAAGGCGCCGCAGGCCAGGGCGGCGAAGCCCTCCTCGACGAGGGCCTGCCGGCAGTCCACGGAGCGGGCGATCTCGCCGCCGTACTGCGTGGCGCGGTCCGGCACGCCGGCGATGTCGGCCTCGTCGTACTGCCCGAGGTCGGCCGTGTAGGTGCAGGGGATGGCGCCCTTCTCCCGCATCCAGGCGACGGCCACCGAGGTGTCCAGTCCGCCGGAGAACGCGATGCCGACGCGCTCGCCGACCGGGAGGGTGGTCAGGACCTTGCTCATGGGTGGATCTCCTTCGTCGGGGTCGGACATGTCGGGGGTGTCGGGGCGTTGTCGGTGCCCTCCCCGAGCTCGAGGCAGCGTCGCGCCAGGCGCTCGCCGCCGTGCGGGTCGCGGCAGATCAGCAGCACGGTGTCGTCGCCGGCGATGGTGCCGAGCACGTCATCGAGGCCGGCCCGGTCGAACGCGCTGGCCAGGTACTGGGCGGCGCCCGGGGGAGTGCGCAGCACCACCTGGTTGCCGCTGTGCTCTGCGCTGACCAGCAGCTCGCCGGCCAGGCGGCGGACGTGGGCGACGGCCGCCGCACCCTCGCGGGCCAGGGTGGGGGTGGGGTCACCGCCCTCGGCGGGCACGGCGTACACCAGCGAGCCGGAGGTGGCCCGCACCTTGAACGCGCCCAGCTCGTCGAGGTCCCGCGAGAGCGTGGCCTGGGTGACCCGCAGCCCGTAGGTGCCCAACAGCTCGGCGAGCTCGGCCTGCGAGTGCACCAGGTGCTGCTCCAGCACCTCCACGATGCGGCGCTGCCGGGCCTGCTTGGTCGAGGGGGTGCTGGTCATGCCCGACGCTCCCACAGCCAGGCCAGCAGCGCCTTCTGGGCGTGGCGGCGGTTCTCGGCCTCGTCCCACACGACGCTGGCGGGGCCGTCGATGACCTCGGGGGAGATCTCCAGGCCGCGGTGCGCCGGCAGGCAGTGCAACACGATGGCATCCGCGGCCGCGTGCCCGAGCAGCTCCGGGGTGAGCGACCACGGCCGGAAGGTGGCCAACCGGTCGGACTCCTCGTCCTCGCGCCCCATGGAGACCCAGGTGTCGGTGACCACCACGTCGGCGCCGCCCACCGCATCGACCGGGTCGTCGACCAGGGTGATCGACCCCCCGGTGGCGGCGGCGATCTCCTGCCCGCGCTGGACGATCTCCGGGAGCGGGGCGTGGCCGGCCGGCGAGCTGATGCGGATGTGCATGCCCGCGGTGGTGCCGGCGAGGATCCACGAGTGGCCCATGTTGCAGCTGCCGTCGCCCAGGAAGGTCACGGTGAGGCCGGCGGGTGTGCCCTTGTGCTCGGTGACGGTCTGCAGGTCCGCGAGCAGCTGGCAGGGGTGGAAGAGGTCGGTGAGGGCGTTGACCACCGGGATGCCGGCGTGCTGCGCCATCTCCTCGAGGTGGGCCTGCTCGGCGGTGCGCCACACGAGGAGGCCGGCCTGTCGCCCGATGACGCGGGCCACGTCGGGGATGGACTCGCGCGTGCCGGCGGCGGCCAGGCCCGCGTCGATGGCGAACTCGTGGCCGCCCAGTTCGGCGACGCCGGCGGCGAAGGACAGCTGGGTCCGCAGGGTGGGGCGGTCGTAGATGGTGGCCACCGTGACCGGGCCCTGCAGGGGCTTGTGGGTGAACGGCTGGGCCTTCAGCCTGGGGGCGAGGGCCAGGACCTCGGCCTGCTCGGCCGGGGAGAGGTCGTCGTCGCGGAGGAGGTGGCGCGTCATGGGGCGCGACAGTACATAGATTCACGGCGGTGTGCAAAAACATGCAGTGTGCCTGCATGCCGCGGCCCGACCCAGCCGCCCGGATCCGCCGTCAGTCGTCCCATCCCAGCCGGCCGTGCTTGGCCCACACCCCATCCCGCATCGGTTCGTCGCTGGTGGGCCGACCGCCGTCAGTCGACCTGGATCTCACCCATCGGGCCCCAGCCGTCGGACTCGACCTGCTCGGAGACGATCTGCGGCGTCGCGGACAGGTACTGCGGGAAATGCTCCTGCATGGTCACGAAGTGCTCGGAGTTCACGTGGGCCTCGGCGGCGTCGTCCTCGAACGCCTCGATCAGCACGTACGTGGTCGGCTCCTCCACGCTGCGGTACCACTCGAACCACTTGTTGCCCGGCTCGGCACGGGTCGCCTCGGTGAACGCGCGGCTGATCTCCGGCCAGTCGTCGGCGTGCTCGGGCTTCACGGGGAACTTCACGTTGATCAGGATCATGCGCCCAGCATCTCAGACATGCCGTCCCGATGGGGGAGCGTCACCCGCCGCTGCCCTCACCCCACCCGTCCCGATGCGGGGAGCGTCACCCCCGCATCGTCCGGGGCACACGCCCGACCCCGCTAGACTCACACCGTCTGCGCAACGCCGCGCATCGACCGTCTCCGTGCCCTGCCGCGCAGGGTGGGGCAGGGGTCCGCAGCGCCGGTGGGAGCGCTGACCTGACCCCGGGCCGACCGCCCCGCACGCCCTCGACGCGAAGGACGACATCGACGTGACGACCGCAGACGACCACCGCACCACCTGGGACTCCCGAGAGGCCTGTGCCGAGGCCCTCGTCCCGCTCGTGGGCCGCCTCTACCGCGAGAACGGGGTGGTGACCTCCGTCCACGGTCGCCCGCTGTTCCGCCGGGGCGCCATCGACATCATCAAGGCCCACCGCTTCGCCCGCCGCATCGACGACGTGGAGCTCGAGGTCGGCGACACCCTGCCGATGGTGGAGGCCATCGCCGAGCTGAAGCCCGGCCGTGCCTCCATCGACGTGGCGCGCCTGCACCGCAAGTACACCGAGTCCGGCTCCGGCGACCTGCAGGCCTTCCTGGCCGAGGAGCTGAAGGAGATCGCCGGAGGCTCCGCCGAGGCGGCCCAGCGCGACGTGGTGCTCTACGGCTTCGGCCGCATCGGCCGCCTGCTGGCCCGCATCCTCGTGGACCACGAGGGCCTGGCCTCCGGCTTGGTGCTGCGCGCCATCGTCACCCGCAAGGGCAAGGCCGAGAACGACCTCGAGAAGCGTGCCTCCCTGCTGCGCCGCGACTCCGTGCACGGCTCCTTCCAGGGCACCATCACGGTGGACGAGGAGAACCGCACCATCACGGCCAACGGCACCGAGATCGCCATGATCTACGCGAACGACCCCAGCGAGATCGACTACACGGCCTACGGCATCAACGACGCGATCGTCATCGACAACACCGGCGCCTGGCGCGACGTCGAGGGCCTGTCCAAGCACCTGCAGAGCAAGGGTGTCTCCCGCGTGCTGCTCACGGCCCCCGGCAAGGGCAACATGCCCAACATCGTGCACGGCGTGAACAACGAGATGATCGCCGACGAGAAGATCGTCTCCGCCGCCTCCTGCACCACCAACGCCATCACCCCGGTGCTGGCGCTGCTCGATGCGGAGTACGGTGTCGTGGGCGGCCACGTCGAGACGGTGCACGCGTTCACCAACGACCAGAACCTCATCGACAACTACCACAAGGGCGAGCGTCGTGGCCGTTCCGCGGTGCTGAACATGGTGCTCACCGAGACCGGTGCCGCCAAGGCCGTCTCGAAGGCCCTGCCGCAGCTCGAGGGCAAGCTCACGGGCAACGCCATCCGCGTCCCCACCCCGGACGTGTCCATGGCCGTGCTCAACCTGACCCTGGGCAAGCAGGTCACACGTGAGGAACTCAACGAGTTCCTGCGCAGCGCCTCCCTCTACGGCCCGCTGCACTCGCAGATCGACTACGTGGACTCCCCGGAGATCGTCTCCACCGACCTGGTGGGCAACCGCCACGCCGGCATCGTGGACGGCCGCGCCACCATCGCCACCGGTGACGACCGCGTGGTGCTGTACGTCTGGTACGACAACGAGTACGGCTACTCCTGCCAGGTCGTGCGCGTGGTGGAGGAGATGGCGGCAGCCCACCCGCCGGCCTTCCCCAAGGCCTGACGCCGACCCACACCACGACGGGCGCCCCGGACCAGCTGGTCCGGGGCGCCCCTTCTCGTGTGCCGGCGGCTCGATGGGGTGAGCCCCGGCCGTGCGCGCCGCCAGCCACCCGCATCAGAGCCGGTAGTCCACCACCACCGGCGCGTGGTCAGAGAGGCGCTCGGCCCGGCTGGGCTCCTTGTCCACCCCGGCGGACTCCACGCTGCGTGCCAGCGTGGGCGTGGCCAGGTGGTAGTCGATCCGCCACCCGGTGTCCCGCTCGAAGGCCTGGCCCATCCAGGACCACCAGGCGTAGGGCCCGTCGGTGTCGGGGTACTGGGAGCGCACCACGTCGACCAGCGTGCGGGGGGAGAGGATCGAGCCGAACCACTCGCGCTCGGACGGCAGGAAGCCCTCGGAGTTCTTGTTGCCCCGCCAGTTCTTCACGTCTCGCTCCGTGTGGGCCACGTTGAAGTCGCCCATCACCACGAACTCCCGCCCGGCCGCGGCGGCCGCCTTGCGGGAGCGGTCCAGCTGCTTGGCGAACCCGGCCAGGAAGCGCATCTTGCGGTCGTACTTCGCGCCGCCGTCGGGGGCCTCCCGCATGCGCTTGGCCATCTTCTCCTGCAGGTCCGCCGGCAGCCCACCCTTGGGCAGGTAGAGCGAGGCCACGGTCACCGGGGCATCGGCCAGGTCCACCTCGATGTAGCGGCCCTCGCCGGCGAACTCCTTGAGCTCCCGCGGCAGGGTCGGCCCCGCATCGGGCTCGGTGAGCTCCGTGTGCTCCTCACCCGGCGCCCGGCGCAGCACCGGGGCCCCGAAGGTCCGCACGGCCGCGGGTGCCTCACGGGTGAGCACGGCCACGCCGCTGCGGCCGGCGCGGTCGCCGGGGTCGTAGGACAGGTGGTACTCACCGAAGACCCCGGACGGCAGCAGGCCGACCGGGCAGCGCACCTCCTGCAGGGACACCACATCGGGCTGGCGACGGGCCAGCCACTGCTCGAATCCCCGGGTCTGACAGGCCCGGATGCCGTTGACGTTGAAGCTCGCGATCCGCATCGGGGAATTCTCTCAGCCGTCTCGCTGCCTCGGTGTCAGGCCCCGGAGTGAGGACCCGGGGTGCTTGGCGCTGGGTGGGGGTGACGGCCCCGGCTCAGCTCCAGTCCAGCAGCACCTTGCCGCACTTGCCGGAGCGCGCGGTGTCGAAGGCCTCCTGCCAGTCCTCGGCGGCGAACCGGTGGGTCACCACGCTGCGCACGTGCTCCACCAGGGTGGGGTTGTCCTGCAGCAGCTGGGTCATCTTGTACCAGGTCTCGAACATCTCCCGGCCGTAGATGCCCTGCAGCGTGAGCATGTGGGTGATGACCTTGCCCCAGTCCACCTCGTAGCCCTGGCCGGGCAGGCCCAGCATCGCGATGGCGCCGCCGTGGTTCATGGTGTCGATGGCCTCGCGCACCGCGGACCCGTGGCCCGACATCTCCAGGCACACGTCGAAGCCCTCCTTCATGCCCAGCTCGGCCATGGCGTCGGCGATGCGGGTCTGAGAGACGTTCACGGTCAGGTCGGCACCGGCGGCCCTGGCCAGCTCCAGGCGCTCGTCGTTCACATCGGTGGCCACCACGTAGCGGGCGCCCACGGCCTGGGCGACAGCCACGGCCATCACGCCGATGGGCCCGGACCCGGTCACCAGCACGTCCTCGGCGGCCAGCGGGAACTTCAGCGCGGTGTGGATGGCGTTGCCCAGCGGGTCGAACAGGGCGCCCAGGTCGGCGTCCACCCAGTCCGGCTGCTTCCACGCGTTCTCGGCGGGGATCACGACGTAGTCGGCGAACGCGCCGTCGCGGTTCACGCCGACGCCGAGGGTGTTGCGGCACAGGTGGCGGGCGCCGGCGCGGCAGTTGCGGCACACGCCGCACACGATGTGGCCCTCGCCGGAGACCTTGTCGCCCACGGCCAGGTCACCGCGGTCCTCCACGCCGTCCCCGAGCTCGACGATCTCACCGAAGAACTCGTGCCCGATGATCTGCGGCAGGGTCATGGCGCCCTCGGCCCACTCGTCCCAGCCCTCCAGGTGGAGGTCCGTGCCGCACAGGCCGGCGCGCTCCACCCGGATCTTCACCTCACCCACGCCTGCGGAGGGCTCCGGGGCGTCGATGAGCTGGAGGCCGGGGCCGGGGGAGGTCTTGGCGAGCGCGCGCATGGGGGTCCTATCGGCATCGATGACGTGAGCGTCCCCATCCCATCACGTCGTCCGGCCACGAGGTGGGCGGCCAGCCCGGGGCGCCCGACCGCCCACGGGCTCAGCCGTCGAGTGCCCAGGCGCGCACGGCATCCCCATCGGCATCCAGGGCCGGGGGAGCGGTGTGCGCGGTGCGGGTGGTCTCGGTCTGGGCGCCGTCGGCCACGTCGAAGAAGCGCAGCGGCGGCCCGGGCAGCTGGATGTCGCCCAGCACCGGGTGCTCCACCTGGGCCAGCAGCCCCTGCGAACGGGTCTGCTCCCACGCGTAGACCTCGTCCAGGGTCCGCACCTTGCCGCTGGGGATGCCCGCGGCGCCGAGCCGTGCCAGCAGGTCCTCGGCGGTCACGTCCGCGAACGCACCCTCCACGGCGGCGATGACGGCTGGCCGGTTCGCGTTGCGCTCGGCGTTGGTCGCCATGCCCTCGGCAGCCGGGTCCAGTCCGAACTCTGCACACAGCTTCTGCCAGAGGGTCTCGTTGCCGCACGAGATCTGCACCGACCCGTCCGCGCAGTGGAACAGGCCGTAGGGCGTGATGCTCGGGTGGTGGTTGCCCTGGGCGGCGGGAATCTCCTGCGCCACGGTCCACCGGGTGCCCTGGAAGGCGTGCACGCCCACGATGCTGGCGAGCAGCGAGGTGCGCACCACCTGGCCGCGGCCGGTCCGCTCCCGCTCGTACAGCGCGGTCATCACGCCGTAGGCGCCGTGGATGCCGGCCAACAGGTCGCCGATGGGGGTGCCCACCCGCTGCGGGTCGTCCGGTCCGGAGCCGGTCAGGCTCATCAGCCCGGCCTCACCTTGGGCGATCTGGTCGTACCCGGGGCGCCCGCCCTCGGGGCCGTCGTGGCCGAAGCCGCTGATGCTCAGCACCACCAGGCGCGGGTTCAGCTCGGCCAGCCGCTCCATCGAGAACCCGAGCCGGTCCATCACGCCGGTGCGGAAGTTCTCCATCAGCACGTCGGCCTTGCGGACCATGCCCTCCAGAACAGCCTTGTCGGCGTCGTCCTTGAGGTTCAGCGCGATGGACTCCTT
Source organism: Kytococcus sedentarius (assembly GCF_041937525.1). GTDB lineage: Bacteria > Actinomycetota > Actinomycetes > Actinomycetales > Dermatophilaceae > Kytococcus > Kytococcus sedentarius_A. Next base: position 1,186,394 of record NZ_CP169391.1, on the reverse strand, counting down.
GTTGCGGTTGCAGGAGAGGTAGTAGGTGCTGATGTGCTCGTCGTCCCCGACGAAGGGCGGGCCCCAGGAGCGGGTGTCGTCCCCGGTGCCGGGGGTCTCCACCTTGATGACGCGCGCGCCCTGGTCGCCCAGCATCTGGGCCGCGTGGGGGCCGGCGAGGGCCCGGGTCAGGTCGATGACGGTGATGTTCTGTAACGCTCCGGGCACGATCTGCTCCTACCTGCAGGGCTGGGTGGGTCTCGCTGTGCGTGATGTACGACACTACGTGGCCTGGACCCCTCACTGAAAGAAGGCCCCCGTGCTCGGACTGATCGGAGTGGTGCTCTCGCTGGCACTGCTCATCTACTTCGCCTACAAGGGCTACAGCATCATCCTGCTGGCCCCGGTCACGGCCCTGGTGGCCGGCATCTTCGCAGGTGCACCGCTCATGGCCATGTACACCCAGGTGTTCATGCCGGCCATGGGTGGCTTCCTCATCACCTACTTCCCGCTGTTCCTGCTCGGTGCGTTGTTCGGCAAGCTCATGAACGACTCGGGCTCGGCCTACTCCATCGCGCGCTTCATCGTGGAGCGGGTCGGTGCCAAGCACGCCGTGCTGGCCGTGGTGACGGCCTGCGGCATCCTCGCCTACGGCGGCGTGACGGTCTTCGTCGTCGTGTTCGCCATCTGGCCCATCGCGCGCGAGCTCTTCCAGGAGGCGGGCATCCCCAAGCGCTTCGCGCCGGCCGCCATCGCCCTGGGTTCGTTCTCCTTCGCCATGACCGCCATCCCTGGCACCCCGCAAATCCAGAACGCCATCCCGGCGCCCTACTTCCAGACCGACGCGTTCGCCGCACCCGGTCTGGGCCTCATCGCCGGCGCCATCATGTACGTGGGCGGCGTGGTCTACCTGAACCGTCGCGTGGCGGCCGCACGGGCCAAGGGCGAGGGGTACGACGACGGCGCCCTCATGCAGGGTGAGCAGACCACCGGGATCGGTCAGGAGGAGGAGGTCGCGGTGCCCACCACCACTCCGTTCTGGGTGGCCATGCTCCCCATCGTCCTGGTCATCACGCTGAACTTCCTGCTGGTGCGCTACATCTTCGACCTGTTCGACTTCTCGTACCTGGCCGAGGAGAAGTTCAGGGCCACGTCCATCGACAAGGTCGGCGGCATCTGGGCCATCATCATCTCGCTGCTGGTGGCCTGCCTGCTGGTGCTGGCACTGAACTGGAACCGTCTGCGTGAGCGCAAGAAGCTGCTCAACCAGGGCGCCGCCAGCTCGTTCCTGCCCATCATGAACACGGCCTCCGAAGTCGGCTACGGCGCCGTCATCGCGGCCCTGCCCGCCTTCGCCATCATCCGCGACGGTGCCTTCGGGGTGTCCTCCAACCCGGCGGTCTCGTTGGCGGTCTCCACCAACATCGTCGCGGGCATCACCGGCTCGGCCTCCGGTGGTCTGTCGATCGCCATGAACGCCTTCGGTGCGGAATACGCCGCCAAGGCGGCCGAGGTCGGCATCGATCCCGAGTTCATGCACCGCGTGGCCTCCCTGGCCGCCGGTGGCTTCGACGCCTTGCCCCACAACGGTGCCGTCATCACGGTGCTGGCCGTGACGGGGCTGACGCACCGCCAGTCCTACAAGGACATCGGCGTGGTCTGCGTGCTGATCCCCATCGTCGCCCTCGCGGTGGTTCTGGCCCTCGGGTCGGCCGTCGGTTCGTTCTGATCCACCCCCTCTGCGAAACTGGGGCGAGACGCAGTTCACATCTGGTGCGGGGTGACCCGCGGAAGGAGCCGACCATGGCCGAGCTCAAGGACCTCTCCACCCTCGAGGTCACCCCGTACAAGATGTTCATCGGCGGGGAGTGGGTCGATGCGGTCGACGGTGCCACCCTCGAGGTGATCACCCCCATCGACCGGAATGTCACCATCGCCACCACGCCGCGGGCGCAGCAGGCCGACGCGGATCGCGCCGTCGAGGCGGCGCGCGCGGCCTTCCCGGCGTGGGCGGCCCTGCCCTTCGCCGAGCGGTCCAAGGCGCTGCTGAAGTGCGCCGACGCACTGGAGGCGGCCAGCGAGGAGCTGGCGCAGCTGACCGCGCTGGACACGGGCAACGCGATCCGCACGCAGGCCCGCCCGGAGGCCGGCACGCTGGTGGCACTGTTCCGCTACTTCGCCGGCATCGCGGGTGAGGTCAAGGGCGTCACGCTCCCGTCGGACGACGGCACGTTGCAGTACACGCGCCGTGAGCCGCTGGGTGTGGTGGCCGGCATCCTGCCGTGGAACTCGCCGCTGCTCATCGCGGCGTTCAAGACGCCGGCGGCGCTGGCGGCGGGCAACACCATCGTTCTGAAGGCCGCGGAGGACGCCCCGCTGACCATCCTGAAGATGGCGGAGATCTGTGCCGAGCACCTGCCGGCCGGCGTGCTGAACGTGGTCACCGGGTACGGCGCGGAGATCGGCGACGCGCTCGTGAACCACCCGGGCGTGGACAAGCTGTCGTTCACGGGGTCGTCGCAGATCGGCAAGATGGTGGGCGGCAAGGCCACCGAGCGCATGGCCCACGTGTCGCTGGAGCTCGGGGGCAAGAGCCCCTGCATCGTGTTCCCCGACTCCTGCACCGACGAGGTGGTGGACCAGGTGATGCTGGCTACCCGCTTCGCGCGCCAGAGCCAGTCCTGCACCACGGGTTCGCGGGTGTTCCTGCACGAGGACATCGCCGAGGAGTTCCTCGCCAAGATGGTGGAGCGTACGAAGGGCATGACCGTCGGCGACCCCCGCGACGAGGCGTCCGACATCGGCTGCATCATCAACGCCAAGCAGTACGACCGCGTGCAGGGCTTCATCGACGAGGCCATGGCCCAGGACGGTGTGAAGGTGGAGTACGACGGCCGGGAGGACCTGCAGGTGGGGGAGCCCGGCTTCTACCACGCGCCGATCATCCTGTCGCAGGTCGACCCGAGCTGGCGGGTGGCGCGCGAGGAGGTCTTCGGGCCGCTGTTGAGCGTCATCACCTGGAAGGACGTGGACGAGGTGGTCGAGATGGCCAACGACTCGCACTACGGGCTGGCGGCGTTCGTGTTCTCCAAGAACCTGGACGACGCGCTGCGGACCGCGCACCGCATCGACTCCGGGTGGGTGCAGGTCAACCAGGGTGGCGGGCAGATCCCGGGGCAGTCCTACGGCGGCATGAAGGACTCCGGCGTGGGCCGTGAGGCGTCGCTGGAGGGGATGCTCGAGGGCTTCACCCAGATCAAGCAGATCAACGTCAAGCTCGGCTGAGCGGCCACACCCCGCGCCAAGGTGCGGTTTCGCACGACCCACCGGGTTTCCATACAGTCCCCTGCGTACGTGGTGGATCTGTGAGGACCCGGTGGGTCTGTCGTGTGCGTGGGGGTCTGCGCAGACGGTGTTACACCGACTGGGCCTGGGGATACACTCGGGTCATGCCCACCACACGTCCCCGCCACCTCGTCACCGAGTCCGATGAACTGGCCGCCGCGCTGGACAGTGCCCACCGCCGTTGGCCGGGGCTGAGCCGGTCCCGGCTGGTGGTGCGGCTCGCCCTGGAGGGGGAGCGACTGCACCGCGAGCAGGCAGCGGAGGAGTCGGCCCGGCGGCGGCGCATCCTAGAGTCCGCCAGGGACGAATTCGCCGGCATCGGCTCCGTCGAGGCCGTCAGGGCCGCCCGTGACGAGGAGTGGCCGGCGTGATCCTCGACGCGAACGTGGTCATCGCCCTGCTCAACCCCGAGGATGCACACCACAGCCGGGCGGCGGGGCTGTTGGTGGAGGCCCCAGAGGAAGACCTGCACATTCCCGCCGTGACCCTGGCAGAGGCGCTCGTGTGGCACGTGCGCGCCGGTACCGGCGAACGAGCGCTGGAGGTGCTCGAGGATCTGGGCCTTCGCCTCATCGAGTCGCAGGAGGACCCACTCGAACTGGCGAGAGTCCGTGCGGAGTCGGGGTTGCGGATGCCGGACTGCATCGTGCTGCACCACGCCCTGATGCGCGATGAGGCGCTCGCCACGATGGACGAGCGCCTCACGCGGGTGGCGGGGGAGCGGGGGCTCAGAACACTCCCGCACCCTCGAGGATGAGGATTACGCCGAACAGGGCGAACAGGGCTGCCGCACCGTAGGTGATGACCTTCTCGGGGAGTTTGCGGCCGAGGACGGCGCCGACGACGATGGCCAGGGCGTCGGCGGCGACCATGCCCAGGGTGCTGCCGATCCAGGTGCCGAACCAGCCTTCGCGGGTGGCCAGGGTGATGGTGGCCAGCATGGTCTTGTCACCCAGCTCGGCCAGGAAGAAGGCCATACCGACCGCGAAGATCGCCCGCCCGGTGGAGTTACGCGCCTTGGCGGCCTCTTCGTCGGTGAGCTCGTCGCCACGCAGGGTCCACAGGGCGAAGCCGAGGAACGCCATGCCGGCCACGATGGCGATGGCGCCTTGGTAGTCGGCGAACGCGTCGCCGATCCACCAGCCGATGCCGACGCTGGCCAGGTGGACGATCGCGGTGGCGATGGTGATGCCGATGAGCACGTCGCGGGCCCGGTAGCGGGCGGCAAAGGTCATGGCCATGAGTTGGCTCTTGTCACCGAGCTCGGCGATGAAGATGACGGCTGTGCTCAGCCAGAAGGCTTCCATGGGGGTCTCTTTCCGCCTGGTCGCAGCGGAAGGACTCTCATCCCGGACGCCTCGACCAGGCACGGGTACGAAGGGTCCGTGCGGTGGTCGAAAGTCTCGTCCGCCACGAAACGTGGCCTCCTGCGCCGGGCCGGTGGTGCTGGCCAGTGTGTCGACACAGGTGTTGGGGACTACTCCCTCTCGGTGGGGTAGAGCCTAACAGTGCCGCCGGGCCCATGGTGGCGAGCTCAGTCCCACCCGCGGATACGCACGATGACGACCAAGCCGATGAGGTAGACCACCACGAACGAGACGCAGAACCAGAGGAAGCCCAGGTGGGACAGCGGTCCCATGAACAGGACCAGCCACACCACGAGCATGCCCAGGTTCCACCACCACGGGGGCCCCGGCGGCGGCCCGCCCGGGCTGCTGCCCGTCAGCGCGGTGTTGTGGTCGTGCCATCCGGTGCCGTACACGCTTCTCCCCGTTGATCAGGCTGCCGAGTATCAGGACAGTATCCCGGCCCCTGCCAGGTCTCACGGCCGCGCCCCGTCCGCTGTTCCCACAGGCCTTCGGCACCCATCTCCCACAGCCGAGCTTCCTGCGCCGCGGTGAGTGCGGCGACGTCTTCGGTGTCCAGGACGGTCGCCATCATCGAGAAGCGACCCACCTCGTGCAGCCCCACCGTGCATGTCAGGCTCCACTTCACCGAGAGGGAGGAGTCCCCACCGCGCGGCCGGGCCATGGTGTGGTGCGGCATCGTGCCAGTACACTCCCACTTGGTGGCGATCGTCACCGCAATGCCGTGAGAGGGGTGGCCGTGTCCGCACAGCAGGTGATGGGGCTCGGGGTCGGGGCGGGTCTCGCCCTCGCGCTGGCATGGGGGTCGGCGGCGCTGCCGGACCCGCAGGTCCACCTGGCGTCCCACCCCGGGTCGACGACCGGCGCCCTCATGGACCGGGACCGGGACCGCACTGTCCTGGACGGGGTGGGCACGGTGCACAACCGGTCCACGGCACCCGTCGAGGTCGTGGACCTCACCTACCCAGCCGGTTCGGGTGTGGAGGTGGTCGACTTCTGGGCTACGGAGGACCCGGGTTGGCGCATCGGCGCTGGCTCCCTCGAGGAGACTCCGCCGCCGCCGGACGCCGACCGCATCGTGCCCCCTGGCAGGGAGTCGGACCTGACGGTCGCGGCCCGGCTCACGGGGGAGGTGGAGTGTCCGGAGAGGGTGACACCCACGGTCATCCTCTCCTCCGGGGGGCGCGCGCGTGTGTTCGCGAACACCGCGGGGCTCGAGCTGCGTGTCGAGGGGTGCCCCGGGGTCGAGTGGGGCGAGGATTGACCCGTCCGGGTGAGGCGCGTGCTCAGCCGGACGTCGCGCTCACTGGGCGGACCAGCCGCCGTCGATGACGAGGTTCGCGCCCGTCATCGACGAGGAGTGGGGCCCGCACAGGAACAGGGCGGCGTCGGCGACGGCCTCGACGGAGGTGAACTCCTTGACCGCCTGCTTCTTGAGCAGCACCTTCTCGGCCACCTCGTCCTCGCTCATGCCGTGGCTGGCGGCTTGGTCCTTGATCTGCTGCTCCACCAGCGGGGTCCACACGTAGCCGGGGTTGATGCAGTTGCTCGTCACGCCGTGCGGCGCGCCCTCCAGGGCGGTCACCTTGCTCAGGCCCTCGAGGCCGTGCTTGGCGGAGACGTAGGCGCTCTTGTACTCGCTCGCCCGGAGGCCGTGGGCGCTGGAGATGTTGATGATGCGGCCCCACCCCGCGGAGTACATGTGCGGCAGCGCTGCGCGCGTGAGCAGGAAGGGCGCGGTGAGCATGAGCTTCTGGATGAGCTCCCACTTGGCCACATCGAACTCGTGGAGCGGCTGGACGTGCTGGATGCCTGCGTTGTTCACCAGCACGTCGACCTGCAAGGACAGCTCGGCCAGGGCACCGCTGTCGGAGAGGTCCAGCTCCCACGCCTCGGCGGTGCCGCCATCGGCCTCGATGCGGGCGACCACCTCCGCGAGCTTCTCGCCGTTGATGTCGGCGAGCACCACGTGCGCCCCGGCGCCGGCCAGGGCGGTGGCGATGCCCGAGCCCAATCCACCGGCGCCGCCGGTGACCAGGGCGCGCTTGCCGGTGAGCAGGTGGGTGGTGGCGGAGGAGGTGCGGCTGGGGGAGGTGTTCATGGTCGGGAGTCTACGAACCGAGGTGTGACGGGTGTCGCGTCGGTGAACGTTCGGCAAGGACTTTCCCAACGCGGCTTTGCCTGTTCTTTACCCCCACCGCGCAGCGTCCTGCCCTGAGCCCGCTTCCACGATGCCGCCAGCACACTGTCCGACAGCGTGGGTGAACGGGAGATAACGATTCGGTCAGGGGATCACCAACGGCTGTCGGGGGCCTGTGGACAACGTTCGCCGGGAGCGTCCGCCAGATGCCTACCGTGCCGGATGTACCTGTTGGTCGACCCGGAGATGCCATGCCCCCCACGAGCGTCGAGGTTGATGCCCCCACGGCGGGCGCGTCCCGCAGCCTGCCCCGCGACGACCGCGTCACCGAGCGGGTGTTGGAGGAGCGCGTGCGCGACGTGGTCCGGCGCCGCGAGCTCGACCCGGATGCGGACCCCGCTGCCGTGCGGGAGGTGGTCGCCGAGGTGGTGGAGGCCCACCAGCAGTCGGCGGGTGCGGGGCGCGCGAGCCTCCTGGCCGACGAGGAGGGGGTGCGCCGGCGCCTGGTCGACGCGGTGAGTGGCCTGGGGGAACTGCAGCAGTACCTCGACGACCCGGAGGTCGAGGAGATCTGGGTGAACTCGCGCGTCCGGCGTCAGAATTTTCTCCTCGGGCCCACCGAATGAGCGTTCCTGCGGCACAAAGGTACTCGCAGGGGCGTCGGCTCTGGGTGAGTGACTGAACCTCGGCATTGGCTCTGGCATCCTGGCGGGATGAGGAAGCGGAGGCGCGATGCTGCCCAGTGAAGAGGTCGTTCAGTTCGCCGGCGGTGCCCAGGCAGCGTCGCTGAACTTCTTCGACACCGGCGGAGGTTGTTTGGTCGCGACGCAACAGGTCGACGACCACGTGTACGTCGTGAGTCAGGACTCGTTCGCGGTCGCCCGGTACGACCTAGCTGGCTGGCTGAACGAGATCAACCAGCCCGACCCTGCGAGGATCGAGTGCTTCGACGCCGAAGGGGCCTGGGAGATGCTCCGCCACCTGCGCCAGGACTGCTTCGTCTGGCAGTGCGGGGCCTGCGACGCCTGGATTTTCACATCCACCCAACCACGGATCGGTGTCCTGCAGTGCTCGACCTGCGGCGACGGAGGCGTCGACTTCCGGCATGCTGACCGGCACATCGGGGGCGACCTTTAGCGCCACCACGCAGGGGTGTGGTGGCGGACCCATTTGGGGAGGGTGCCCTACGCTATTGCCATGGCGAACCCCGACGAGCCATTGGCCCCCGACGACCCTCGCCACGGCACATCCAACGGCTACGGGAACCTCGGTTGTCGCTGCGATGAGTGCCGCGCCGCTCACGCGGCGAATCACGCTGCGTACATCAAGCGGCAGCGGGCAGCCGGCCGCATAGTGGGCTCCCACGGCTCCAGCGTGGCCTACGACACAGGTTGTCGCTGTGACATGTGTCGGCTTGCGCACAATGCGCGGTCTGTTGAGAAGAAGCGGCGTGCCCGAGATCGTAAGCGGAACAGTTTCGACTAATCCGCCGAGTCCTCTTGGGAAAACTCGGCCATGACATTGCCGACTAGCTCGGGCACATCGATCGCGTCCGGGGACGGTCGGCGACGGCCTTCGGCGTAGGCAAGGCGTGCGGCAGCAAGGTCGGCCAGCCGAACTGCCTGGATCACAATGACCCGACGAAGCCCTGCAGAGACCTCGCCCCGCTCATGTGCGACCGCAGCCACTCGCGCCAGCGTTTCAGCGCGCCTCGCGATACGGACGTCAGGGTGCTCTCGGTCCTCGCGCATGGCATCTGGCACCAAGGTGAAGCGATGCGCGGCAGGCAAATCCACCAACGTAGAGACCGGAGGGATCTTCTCGTTGAGAATGGCTTGGTACCTCGAGTTGCGGATCGCCTTGACGTACACCGAGTACTCGATGGCGTCCAGACGCGCCCTCTTCTCTGCGGCTGGCACGTGACGGAGCTCATCGACCGGGTACAACTCCATGTCCGCGACCTCAAATGGGTCGAGGATCCTGTAGGCGAGCGTGTCCGATCGCTGGCCGCGGAGGTGCCGCCCGATGCGGGTTCCGAAGTCTTCGGCCGTCTGCCCGACGTAGATGGGCTCGCCGTCGTAGTCATAGAACGCATACACGCCTATGCAGTTGTTCAGCTTCTTCCCGCTTGCCGGGTCCGTTTGCGCCAGCGCGTCCGCGAGTAACTCTCGGAAGCCACGGACGAACGGCGTGGGCATCGACTTCTTGGTTGGTGGCTTCTTGTCCGGCTCGTTGTAGCTAGCCACCCCGCGACTACCCATGAGCCGCCACCTCCTCGCGCGTCGTTGCGAGCTCGCCCCGCACCAAGGGCATGAGGTAATTGTCCGCGAGCCAGGTGACCGCGGGCACCGCGACGGCGTCGCCGAAGCCGAAGAGTGCCTGGTTCGTCCGGGCCGTGGTCAGGTCGTAGTCGCCGGCACCCATGAGCCGCGCGTACTCGCGCGGCGTCATCCAGCGCACCTGCAGGCGGGAATTCCCCAGCCGCACGACGGCCTGCTTGGACGAGCCCCCTCGAGCCGTGCGCAGGCAGCCGGAGACATCGTTGGCTCGCACTTCCCACACGGCGACTCCGTTGCGGGTGCGCCGGTAGGCGGTGCGGTACTTCACGCCGGGGCCTCTGCGGAGGGCGGCTACGCGGTCACGCTGGGTCGGCGAAAGTGATTCTGTGAAGGCCCTAGTCCGATCCTCGTCCCACCACCGATCGTCGCTCAACGGCATGTCTTCAACAAGGTCGCCCAGGCCCTCGGTCAACGGTGCCGGAGGCATCGGAAGAGTCGCTCGGTGTGTGCGAAGGTCCTTGGCCCCGAAGACCCACTGCAGCCAGTCCGGACGGAGCTCGGAGTTGGGCTCGGGCGTGTCGACGGGCGGGTTCGTCGCCCCGACGAGGAACAGCCGCGGGCGGGATTGTGGGACGAAGCGGAGCGCGTCGATGGCCAACACATCTACCGAGTAGCCGAGCTTGTTGAACGCCTTGATGGCCGCGGTCAGGTCGTCGCCACCATGCGAGGAGGCCAACCCGGTGACATTCTCAAGGACGGCGATCTCGGGACGGTCGTCGTCGAGCTCTTCGAGCAGCTTGATGAAGTGCCAGAAGGTGCCTGACTGTGCCCCGGCGAAGCCGGCCCTGCTCCCGGCGAGAGAAAGATCGGTGCACGGGGAGGAAGCCCATGCCAGCGAGGCGTCGCGGGGGAGGTCGTCTGCCTTGACCTTGCCGATGTCGCCTAGGGCGAACGTGTGGTGGTCGTCCGTGTCGCCGAACTGGGCCACGTACATCGCCTTCTTGTCGGGTTCGTAATCGTTGGCCCAGGTCACGCGGAAGCCCGCGGATTCAAGCCCCATGCGTGCGAGCCCGATGCCGGCGAAGAACTCGAGTACCTTCGGTCGCGCAGCACTGATCGGCGTCACTTCTCCCATGCCGACAGCCTAACCAAGACCACCGACAGCGCCTCGCAGCCCCGCCGCGCTAGGCAGCGAAACTTCACGGTCGTCTTCGCCATGTACCCCGGTCTCGGCGCGCTGCAGGTGAACCTGTGACGACCCACCAGACCCAGCCCCTGACCTGCCCGCCGCCCGCGGGCACACCCGGTGCTGCGCGCCGCCCGGTGCAGGCCGGCGCCGCGCCCCGCCACCCCACAGACCCGGTCGCCCCTGCGGCGGCCGAGGGGGGCACCTGCTCCCCGCCCGCCCCCAGCGAGGGGCACGTCGGGGGGACCCCCTCCGGTGCGCACCTGTCACACACCCCAGAGAAGGAGTCTCAGCATGACCACCCTGCAGTCGATCTACGCCCGTCTGGTGACGGTCTACGCGCGCATGGCCGAGGACACCGAGCGCGGCGACGTCCCGGCTGGGTCCTGATCACCATGATGACCGCGGGCATCGTCACCGCCCTGTGGGCGCTGGCCGGTCCGATGCTGAACAACCTGTTCACCTCGGCGGTCTCCGGGGTGCACGGCCCCTGAGACGCACCGGGCCGCGCGAGCGGGGGGCCATCACCGCGGAGTTCGTCCTCACCAGCGTGGTGGCGATCTTCACGGTGATGGCCGTCCTCCAGCTCGCCTTCGCCCTGCACGTCAAGAACTCCCTGACCGCCTTCGCCGTCGAGGGCGCGCGCCACGGCGCCCGGTCCGATGCGGGGCCGGGCGACGGCGTGCAGCGCGCCCGCTACCTCACTGAGCGGGCCTCGGCGGGCCGCGCGGTCAGTGACGTCCGGCAGTCGCGCGACACCGTCGGCGGCCGGTCGGTGGTCGTCGTGGAGGTCACGGCCGACCTCCCGGTGCTGGGTCCGTGGGGCATCGGGGAGGACCTGACCGTTCGCGGCCGCGCGCTCCAGGAGGGCGAGTGAACCGATCATCCGGGCAGTCGCCCGCCACTCCGGCCGGCCCCGAGGACGGTGGCGCCATGGTCGAGTACACCGTCATCGTGGCCTTCGTCCTGGTGCCGATGATCTACCTCATCGTGCTGCTGGCCAGCCTCCAGTCCGCCGCCTTCGCCAGCACCGCCTCGGCGCGGGAGGCCGCCCGGGTGGCCGTGGCGGAGGTGACAGCCGGCCGGCCCGGTCCCGAGTCCTCGGCCCGGGCGGCGGCCGCGATGACGGGCGAGGACTTCGGCCACGACGCCAGTGTGGCCGAGCTGCGCTGCGCCGGCTGCGACGAGCCCACCCCGGAGGGGGCGGTCACGGCCACCACGGAGGTGACGGTGGAGCTCCCCGGTCTCGACCGCATCGGGATCGACGGCCCGTCGGTCCTCACCTTCACCGCCACCCACACTGAGCCCCTCGACACCTACCGGGAGACCCGATGAGGCACAGCCCCAGCAGCGACCAGCCGGCACCCGGGTGTGCGCCCCACGACGAGGGGGTGCGGAGAAGCACCGGGGAGCACGGCGGCATCGGCCTGCTGCTCATGGGCTTCGTCGCCATCCTCACCAGCCTGCTGCTGGTCGGGATCGACACCACCAGTCTGTACCTGGCCCGCATCGAGACCCTGAACGCCGCCGACGCGGCCGCCCGGGGGGCGGCCGACGAGTTCTCCGAGGACGGCTACTACGGCGACCAGGAGACTCTGCTCGACCCCGGCGCGGTCGACCGCGCCGCCCGGGAGTCCCTGGCGCGGCAGGTGCCCTCGTCCCGCATCGAGGCCTGGGAGGTCACCCGGGCCACCCCCACGGGCGACGGGCAGCAGGCGACGGTCCGGGTCACGAGCCGCCCGCGCTTCGCGGTGACCGGGCTCGTGCGTGGTTACGTGCCGGGCGGTGCCACGGTCACCGTGGAGTCGACGGCGCGCGGTGGGAGTGGCCAGGCGCCCTGAGGTCCGCGGTCTGGCGGGTGCCCCTGCCGCGGCTCGACGCCCTCAGCGGCAGTACGGCCGTGGGGGCCGTCGCCAGCGTCCGGGGGGTCCACGGTGGGCTCGACCTCACGGCGGGTCGCACCTCGCTCTCTACGGGGCGCGCGGGTCACCTGCCGTGGACGGTTCCCGCTCTTCGGATGACCTCAGGAGGGTCCGCCTCCCGCCGTGGACGACACAGAGGGCCCCGGTGGACCGCCGCACGTCATCCCGTGGGTGGGTGGCGGTTCCCCGGGAGGCCTCAGAGGATGAACATGCCCCTACCGGGTTGACCCCGGACTCAACGTGAGGAGTAAGAGATGACCACAGCTCTGTCCCGCCGTCAGTTCGCCGGCCTGGCCACCGCCACGGCCACCGGCGCCGCGCTGACCACCGGTGTGACGGCGTCCCAGGCCGCCATCGCCACCGGGCCCAACGCCGAGGCGCTGAAGGCTGCCCTCAAGGGCATGATCAACAGGCCGCTCGTCGGCGCCGTGTGCTCCGTCTCCGGCCGCTACGGCCGCATGGACATCGCTGCTGGCCAGTTCTCCTTGTCCCGCAAGGAGGCCGCTCGCGCCAACGCCCGTGCGCGCGTCTCCTCCATCACCAAGCCGATGGTGGCCGTCGCCGTCTTCCAGCAGATCGAGGCCGGTCGCTGGACGCTGAGGACCACCATCGACGACGTGCTGCCGGGTCTGTGGGCCGGCCGCGGCAAGATCACCGTGGCGCAGTTGATGAACCACACCTCCGGCATGCCGGACCACGTCAACGACGTGCTGCCATACATCCCCAACTTCGGCATCGACGTCATCGAGGACTTCACGAACGACCAGTGGTCGCACGCGAAGATCATCCGTGAGGCCAAGAAGCTGCCGTGGAAGTTCGCGCCGGGCACCGGGTGGTCCTACTCCAACACCGGCTACGTCGTGCTCTCGATGATGCTGGAGAAGGCCACCGGCCAGAAGATCGGCACCCTGCTGCGCAACCGCGTCTTCTCGAAGATGGGCATGAACCAGACGCGCTTGTACAACAGCGCCAAGGTGGAGCGTCCGGAGCTGGAGCTCGAGGACGTCGCGGTCGACGGCCGCCGCAAGGAGCGCCTCGAGAACGTCAACATGAGCATCTTCTCCGGTTCCGGCGGCGCCCAGGCGACCTCGGCCGACATCACCGACTTCTGGGCGGTGCTGCTGCGCCACCAGATGCTCTCCAAGCGCTCCGTGGACCAGATGATCACGCCGGTCGGCGCGGCCAAGCAGGCGAACTACGGCTACGGCGTCATGGTCATCGACGACGTGTTCACCGGTTCCGGTGGCAAGCTCTACGGCCACGACGGAGGCGGCTTCGGCTCCACCGCCATGTCGTTGTCCAACCGCGACGGCTGGCGCCGCATGGCCTACATGATGACCGGTCGCCCGTGGCACCAGGAGGGCCTCGAGCAGCTGCAGGAGGGCCAGTTCAAGGTCATGGACGCCTGCTTCGCGGTGAGCACCAACCGCTCCGGTCGCCCGGCCGGGTACAGCCGCGCGGCTGCCCGTCGCGAGTCCATCCCGTTCCTGGCCCAGAAGCAGTTCCGCGTCGGCTGATCGAACAGCACCACTGCGAGGGCCTCGGCGCTGCGGCGTCGGGGCCCTCGTGGTGTCCGGGCGGCCCCGCCGCGGCCGCCGCGTAGACTGCACGGCTGTGGCTGTCGACTATGCGCAAGAGATCCGTGAGCTCCGCACGACCATGGAGTCGGTGAGGGAGGTCATCGACCTGCCCCGCCTGAAGGAGCAGCTGGCGGACCTGGAGCGGCAGTCCAGCGCCCCCGACCTGTGGGACGACCCGGAGAACGGACAGAAGGTCTCCGCGGCCATGTCCCGCGTCCGCGGCGAGGTGGAGCGGATCGAGTCCATGGACTCCCGCATCGACGACCTCGAGGTGTTGGTCGAGATGGGCACCGAGGAGGGCGACGCGGAGACCCTCGCCGAGGCGTCCCGCGAGCTGACCTCCATCAAGCAGGCGGTCGAGAAGCTCGAGGTGCGCACGCTGCTGTCGGGGGAGTACGACGAGCGCGAGGCCGTGATCACCATCCGCGCCGGGGCGGGCGGTGTCGATGCGGCGGACTTCGCCGAGATGCTGATGCGTATGTACCTGCGCTGGGCGGAGCGCCACGAGTACCCGACCAAGGTGCTGGACACCTCCTACGCGGAGGAGGCGGGGCTGAAGTCGGTCACCTTCGAGGTGAACGTGCCCTACGCCTACGGCAACCTGGTGGTCGAGGGCGGCACCCACCGCTTGGTGCGCATCTCGCCGTACGACAACCAGGGGCGGCGCCAGACCTCCTTCGCCGCGGTGGAGGTGGTGCCCGTCATCGAGCAGACCGACTCCATCGAGATCCCGGAGAACGAGATCAAGGTGGACGTGTTCCGCTCCTCGGGTCCCGGGGGCCAGTCGGTGAACACCACCGACTCGGCCGTGCGTATGACGCACATCCCCACCGGCATCGTGGTCTCGATGCAGAACGAGAAGTCGCAGATCCAGAACCGTGCCGCTGCGCTGCGCGTGCTGCAGTCGCGCCTGCTGCTGCAGCGCAAGGCCGAGGAGGCCGCGGAGCGCAAGGAGCTGGCCGGTGACATCAAGGCCAGCTGGGGCGACCAGATGCGTTCCTATGTGTTGCACCCGTACCAGATGGTCAAGGACCTGCGGACCGGTCATGAGGTCGGCAACACCCAGAACGTGTTCGATGGTGACATCGATGCGTTCATCGAGGCCGGCATCCGCTGGCAGCGGGGTCAGGAGAAGCAGTCCGACTGAGGCCCGGGCAGAACCGCCTGGACGGGCGAGTTTCTTGACCAAGTCTTTACCCGCAGTGGCTCACCCTGAGGTGTGATTCATGCCATGATCGGGGCGATCGGGGCGATCGGGGCGATCGCCCCGGCATGCACACACAGAAGGGGCGTGTACTCCCATGCTCAAGAAGCTCATCTCGGCCACCGTGGTGACCGCCGCCGTCGCCACAGGCCCGGTCGCTGCCTCGGCCGACCTGAAGCTGTACAAGGACGCGAACTACAAGACGTTCCTCGGCAGCCGCAACACCACCGGATGGTGGAACATGTCCGGTGTGGCCAACGACGAGCTCAGCTCGATGAAGAACGAGACGCCTTGGATCGTGGCGTTCCACCATGACGCCAACGAGAGGGGCAAGTGCTGGACGTCGGGCCCGCGGACGTACGACCCCAGCTTCTCGTGGAGGGACAACGACGAGGTGAGCTCATACTCCCTCGGTCGCGGCTGCTGACCGTTCCTTCACCCACGCTGGTGGCGTCGCCCGCGCGGCGGCGCCACCAGCATGTCCAGGAGATCGATCATGATTGATGTGGAGCGGCTCGAGAAGTCGTTCGTCTCCCCGGGGGAGACGGTGCGGGTGTTGGACGGCGTGAGCATGGCGGTGGCTGCCGGGGAATGCGTGGCCCTGACCGGGGCCAGTGGTTCGGGCAAGAGCACCCTGTTGAACATCCTGGGGGGATTGGAGCCTGCGGATGCGGGTAGCGCACTCGTCTCAGGTGTCAACGTGACCGCGGCGTCCGACGCCGCACTTGCCAAGATGCGGCTGGAGAAAGTGGGGCTCGTGTTCCAGGACCACAACCTGGTGCCGGACTTCACGGTGCTGGAGAACATCGAGGTGGTGCTGCGGGCGCGTGGGACCGATGGGCGAAGAGCGCGCCAGCAAGCCATGGACGCCCTGGAACGCGTACACGTGGCAGAGCTTGCGGAGCGCCGCCCCGCGCGCATCTCAGGGGGTCAGGCGCAGCGGGTGGGCATTGCCCGAGCCATCTCTGGGGGCAAGCAGGTCATCTTGGCCGATGAACCGACCGGGTCCCTGGACAGCAGGACCACGCAGGCAGTCTTTGAGCTGCTGGCCAGTCTGGCTCAGGACGGCGCTGCTGTCGTCGTGTGCACGCATGACCTCTCGGTGCGCGATCACGTGTCCCGCGAGTACCACCTTGTGGACGGGAAACTGAGATGAAGGGGTCCGTGTCGACCCTGGTGCCCCTCTTTCTCCGGACGCGTTCGTTCCGACTGGCAATGCTCCCGCTCCTCGTGGCAGCGGCATTGGGCTGGACGTCCTACCTCAGCCTCGAGTCTCGGCACTTGAGTCCCGAGCAACAGGTCGTCTCGGTGCTGGGTGGGAGTGACGGCGAGACCACCATGGCGGCGCCGGTGCCACCTGGCCGATCACCCGCGGACACGGGCAGATTGTTCGACGGCGTTGAGGTCGATGCCGTTCGCTTGCTCGCGTCGCTGGAGGTGCAGACAACTGCAGGCTCGAAGGGCTTGTCGTACTACGAACAGCCCCTACCGAACCCCTCTGTGGCGGGCGACCTCGAACTCGCTTCGGGGCGGTGGCCCACTCGTCCCGGCGAGGTGGCGGTGAGTGAGGCCACCGGGCTGCGTGTTGGAAGCGAGTTGCGGCCCGTCCATGGTGAGTTGAAGCTCACTGTGGTGGGTGTGGTGAGCTCGGTGTGGGCCTCATCGCAGGAGGTGGTCCATGGTGCGCCGGGGACCTGGCGGACTTGGCAGATCTCCCCCGCAGCCGTTGAGCGAGCGGGCATCACGAGCTACCGCGAGGTCTACTGGAGCAGCCCAGATCCGGCTGCGGCGGCATCACGTCTGGACCGGGAGGTGGAGACAGGTGGGCTGGACCCGTCCTACACCGCGGAGGAGATTCGCGCGAAGGCTTCGTCTTTCAGCGCGAAGGCGTGGATGGAGCGGAGGCTCCCGGCCGTGCTGGCGGTGTGGCTTGGGGCGCTCATGACCGGAGCCCTGATGCTGCGTGCCCTGCGGCGCACCACCGTCCCCCTGCGACGAGTGGGTCTGCCGACGCGTGACCTGCATCGTGCCGCAGTCCTCGCAGCGCTCTGTGCGGCAACCGCGGTACTGGCCGGGGCGTGGCTGGGGTCACTCGCAGCCACGGCGGCCATGAGGCGATTCCTTCTCGCGGGCGATAGGCCGCTGCCGCCCTTCCAGTGGTGGGGGTCTCCCATCGGGGTCGGTGTTCTGACGGGCCTCGCAGTGGTCGGGCTGCTGACGGCGCTCCCCACAGGGGCCCGTCCGCGTCCAGCGTCACGGCGCGCTCTTCCTCCGCGCGTGATGGCGGTCGCAGGTGCCGTGCTATGTGTGCTGGCCATCGTGGGAGCATTTCAGGGCAGGGGGTACACCGCCATCCTGCTGACGATGCTCGCGAGTTGCTTGGGCACTGCTCTCATCGCTGGAGCAGCCATGAGTCTGTTGCCGAGCCACGGTGCGGTGGGGCCCGGCCTGCTGGCTCGCCGCCTGGTGAATCGCCAAGCCGGCGGTCTGACCGGACTGGTGGTTGTGGTGGCCCTTCTCAGCAGCATTGTCGGATCCACCTTCGCGGTGGCAGCCGGTCTGACCGCGCACCTCAACGCCAGCTCCTCCACCGGTATGCCGCCGGGGCTTGTCGCGTTCAAAGGGACGGCCCCGGGACAACCGCCGGACGGTGAACTCCACGCCCAGTTTCAGCAGGACATGGGGTTGGGGGACCCAGTGGTGGTCTGGTACGCCGACCAGCCGACGGAAGATGGCGACTACGAGTCGTGGTGGGCTGTTCGCGACGTGGCAGATGCCGAGGCCATCTTCGGCGAGCTCACCGGCGAGCAGGAACATGCGTTGGCGTCACCCCGCGGGCTGCCGTTGACCACTGAGCCAGGCGGAACCGAGACAGCACTCGTTGTGCATGAGGACCTGAAGTACCTCCAGTCCCTTCGCCGTGGGGAGCCGGGAAGACCTGCACGGGTGGACACCCTGTGGGTGCACTCCGGTCTGACCCCCGCGCAGGACCGGCAGGCGGCTCGTTGGGCCGAGGAGAACTCCGTCAACCCCGTCATGGTGTGGCCCACGAGCGTCACCGACCCCATCCCCATCTCCATGGGTGTTCAACTCTCGGCGACAGCCTTCACTCTTCTGGCTCTGTTGGTGTGCGCAGTCGGCATGCGCGGATTGGTGCGCAGCCTGGTGCCGCTCCTGGCGGGTCTCAAGGCCAGCGGCCTGGGCGCCCGGTGGCTTCGATCGGCCGTGCTGCAGGTGAGTTTGTTGGTGGGTTCCATGGCGACGCTGGGTGGTCTGGCGGGCATCCTCCTGTCGTTGTTCACGATCAACCCGTTGGTGAACAACACGATCGTCGTGGGAAGCCTGCCCTGGGTCGCCCTCGCGCTGGTGGCGGTCGGTGGCCTGCTCGGGTCACTGCTCGGTGGCGCTGCGGCCAGCTGGCGGGTGCGGGCGGGGGAGCGGCGCGCCTGAGCGCTCGCGACCCAGCAAGCGCCGCGGGGCGCGCTCGGGAATCCGGGTGTGCCCCGCGGCGTTGCTCGGGTACGGTGCACCGTCGCCCCACTCGATGGGGGTGCGCCCCGCATCGGAGGGACTCCCGGGCGGGTGACGACGGTCCGCGTGGACGGAAGGAGGAGCGATGGCCACGAAGAAGAAGCAGGCGAAGGACGACCCGCGCAACAAGGTCGTCGCCACCAACCGCAAGGCGCGGCACGACTACATCATCGAGGACACCTACGAGGCCGGGCTCGCGCTCACGGGCACCGAGGTGAAGTCACTGCGGATGGGGCGGGCCTCGTTGGTGGACGGGTATGCCACGGATCGCAACGGTGAGCTCTTCCTGGAGAACGTGCACATCCCGGAGTACCTCAACGGGTCGTGGACCAACCACTCCGCGCGCCGCCAGCGGAAGATGCTGTTGCACCGCCACGAGCTCGACAAGCTCATCGGCAAGTCGAACGAGGCCGGCCACACCATCGTGCCGCTGCGGCTGTACTTCAAGGACGGGCGGGTCAAGGTCGAGATCGCGCTGGCCAAGGGCAAGAAGCAGTACGACAAGCGCCACGCCTTGCGCGAGAAGCAGGACGAGCGGGAGAAGCAGGCGCAGATGAGCCTGCGCTACCAGATGCAGCAGGGCCGCTGAGCGAGCTGCCCGCCCCCGTACCCACCCACCCTGCGCAAACTGCCTTCTCCCCGGCCAGACTGCCCCGCGTGGACGTGGTCGTTTGGACGGGGAGAAGGCAGAACCGGGCCCGTCCCGGGGGGCAGGGACACTGAGGGCACCGGGAATGCACTGGCCAGCGCCGGTGTTGACCAGTACGATGCACGACACCCGCTGCGGCGGGCGCGATCCTTCACAACTGCACAGCGATGACGTGACCCCATGGGGATGATCGGTTTCGACGTCGATCACTGTCCCAGGGGAAGCGGGCCGAGAAGGCAAGGTCATCTCGTAAACGTTCCTTGCAAACCAATAGGTGCCAATTCCAAGCGCACCGACTTCGCCCTCGCCGCCTGAGCGAGCCCGAAGTCTGTCAGCCTGAGCTAGTTTCCGACTCAGTGCCTGGCATCATCTAGGAAACTTGCTGCCCAGCATCGTCGAGGTGCTGGGTGGGACTCTCACTCGACTGGGCCTGTCAGGAGACGTGTGCGTGCGAGTCCTGGGGCCGAGAAAATCCACAGCGCACTGCGCCCGGAGAAGCCCTGGTCGTGTGACGACGGACGCGGGTTCGATTCCCGCCATCTCCACCACCAGTGTCACGTCATCGCCCCGCAGTTGCGAAGCGCGAAGGCCGCCCCCGGAGAGATCCGGGGGCGGCCTTCGTCGTGTGCGTGGGGCCGCAGGTGCCTGCTCGGGGCGCCCGTGGCCGATGGGGTCAGTCCTCTTGGCCGATGACGGTCGTCCCCTGCTCCTGGACCGCCTGGCGCATCTCCTCGACGTCCGCCTCGGCGAACACGTGGACCAGCTGCGCCAGGTTCTCCTCCGTGTGGGCACCGGAGTCCAGGTGCAGGAGCATGCCCTGTCGGAAGATGACCGTGGTCGGCACGGAACGCACGCCGCTGGAGGCGTAGACCTCGGGGGCGGAGTCGTGGCTCACGAAGTAGAACTCGGCCTCGTCGGCCATCTGCTCGGCGACCCGCTCGACCACGGTCGTGTAGTGGCCGCAGGTGGAGCAGTGGGCATCGGTGAGGACGACGACCGCGGCCTCGGCGGACGTCACGGCGGACTCGAAGGTGTCATCCGTGAGGGTGGTGACCGGCATGCGGCAACAGTAGCGGACGGATCCGGCGTCATTCCGCGGGCGGGGAGTGATCCCAGCGACGTTCTGGGCTGCAGCGGCCCGGTCGCGGAGTCCCGGGCCGTCGATGCGCCACAATAGGGACATGAGTGCTGTGCCTTCGGCGTCCAATGCCCTGACCATCCGCCTGACCGCGCCCGCCCGGGCGACGACCATCGGGGAGCTGACCAGCGCCGTCGCCGCCGCGGGCGGCATGACGACCGCCCTGGACATCAGCGACTCCACGCCGCAGGCCATGACGATCGACCTCACGGTGGCCGGCACGAGCGCCGACCACAACGAGGAGATTGTCGCGGCGCTGAACGACATCGAGGGCGTGGAGATCGAGCGGATCTCGGACCGCACCTTCCTGGCGCACCTCGGCGGCAAGATCACGGTCGAGCCGAAGATGCCGATCCGCAACCGTGACGACCTCTCGCTGATCTACACCCCGGGTGTCGCGCGGGTCTGCGAGGCCATCGCGAAGAACCCCGAGGACGCCCGGCGTCTGACCATCAAGCGCAACACCGTCGCGGTGGTCACCGACGGCACCGCGGTGCTGGGGCTCGGCAACATCGGCCCGCTGGCCGCCATGCCGGTGATGGAGGGCAAGGCCGCCCTGTTCAAGCGCTTCGCGGACGTGGACGCCTTCCCGATCTGCCTGGACGCCGGCGGCGTCGAGGACATCGTGGCCCACGTGAAGGCGATCGCCCCGGCCTTCGCCGGCATCAACCTCGAGGACATCTCCGCGCCGCGCTGCTTCGAGATCGAGCGTCGCCTGCGTGAGGAGCTCGACATCCCGGTCTTCCACGACGACCAGCACGGCACCGCCATCGTCGCCGTCGCAGCGCTGACCAACGCCCTGCGCGTGGTGGGCAAGAAGCTCGAGGACGTGCAGATCGTGCAGTCCGGGGCGGGTGCGGCCGGCACGGCGATCATGCGCCTGCTGATGAAGGCCGGCGCCCGCCACGTGACGGTGGCGGACGTCAACGGCATCGTGAACCCGGAGCGCGACGACATCAAGAACGGTGACGACGAGCAGCTCAAGTGGATCGCCGACCACACCAACCCCGAGCGTCACCGCGGCACCCTCCAGGACGCGCTGCGGGGGGCCGACGTCTTCATCGGTGTCTCTGCCGGGAATATCCTGACCGGTGACGACATTGCCACCATGAACACTGACGCCGTCGTCTTCGCGATGGCGAACCCCACGCCCGAGGTCGACCCGCAGGAGGCCGCGAAGCACGCGACCGTCGTGGCGACCGGGCGCAGTGACTTCGCCAACCAGATCAACAACGTGCTCGTCTTCCCGGGAGTCTTCCGGGGGCTGCTGGATGCCCGCAGCGAGACGGTCACCGACGACCTCATGCTCGCGGCGGCCCACGCCCTCGCTGACGTGGTGACGCCCGACGAGCTCAACCCGACCTACATCATCCCGAGCGTCTTCCACAAGGACGTCTCCAAGGTGGTGGCCCGGGCCGTCAGCCGCGCCGTCGAGCGTGACGAGCAGGCCCAGGCACCCGGACCCAAGACGGAAGCGATTGCCCTGATGAACATTCCCACGAAGCGCACCGGCTCCCAGCGAGCCGACGCCTGATGCCGAGCAACGGACCCCGCCGAACCGGTAAGAAGCAACGCTGGAGCAGCACCCAGAAGGCATCGGCCAAGCGCGCCCGCATCGCCAAGGAGGACGCGAAGGCGGCGAAGAAGGCCACCAAGAAGAGGATCGAGCGCAACCGCGCGAAGCGTGACGCCGAGGCGACTGAGTGGCGTGAGGGGCGCCGCGCGGCCGTGGGTTCGGGCAGCGACCGTCGCGACGACCGGGGCGGGTTCCAGCGTCGCGACGACCGTGGTGGCTTCCAGCGTCGTGATGACCGGCGTGACGACCGTGGTGGCTTCAAGGGTCGCGATGACCGCCGGGATGACCGGGGTGGGTTCAAGCGTCGTGATGACCGTGGCGGCTTCCAGGGCCGCGACCAGCAGCGCGGGGCCCGCCCGCTGCGCGACCAGCACGCCGAGCGCACGTCGCGCCACAACCCTGCCCGCCCGTGGGAGGACCGCGTCGAGCAGCGCCGCGACGACGGCAGGCAGGAGCCGGTGGCGCCCGAGGCGCGCACCCATCCCCCGGCGCCCGAGACGTCCGCACCGGTGGCGCCGCCCGCCGACGAGGTGGAGAAGGCGGCACCCGGGCAGACCCTCGCCGCCGCCCCGTCGGAGAAGGTCGAGCACCAGGGGCCCACCTTCGCCGAGCTGGGCGTCCCCCAGGTGCTCGTCGAGCGTCTGGCGCGCGACGGCATCAGCACCGCCTTCCCGATCCAGGCGGCGACGCTGCCGGACTCCCTCGCGGGCCGTGACCTGCTGGGCCGCGGCCGCACCGGCTCGGGCAAGACGCTCGCGTTCGGGCTGCCCACCATCGCCCGGTTGGAGGGCGGCAGGGCACAGCGCAACAAGCCGCGCGCCGTCATCCTGACCCCCACCCGCGAGCTCGCGATGCAGGTCTCCGACGCGTTGCAGCCGTTCGCCCACGTGGCCGGCCTGAAGCACAAGCTCGTGGCCGGCGGCCTGCCCTACCCGCCCCAGATCTCCGCCCTGGAGCGGGGTCTGGACATCCTCATCGCGACGCCGGGGCGCCTCATCGACCTCATCGAGAAGGGCGCTGCCGACCTCTCGGCCGTGGAGATCGCCGTCCTGGACGAGGCCGACCACATGGCCGAGATGGGCTTCCTGCCCGAGGTCACCCAGATCATGGACCTCATGCCCTCCGGCGGGCAGCGGATGCTGTTCAGCGCCACCCTGGACAACGGGATCGACCAGCTGGTGGAGAACTACCTGGTGGACCCGGTGACGCACTCCACCGACGACGCCACCGCAGCGGTGACGACGATGGAGCACCGCGCCTTCCTGGTGCACCCGCACCACAAGAAGACGCTCACCAACCAGATCGCCGCCCGTGACGGTCGGACGGTGGTCTTCGTCCGGACCAAGCTGGGCGCCGACCGCGTGGCCGAGCAGCTGCGGGAGTCCGGCGTGTTCGCCGCGGCCCTCCACGGCGGGCTCAACCAGGCCCAGCGCAATCGCGTGCTGGCGGCCTTCAAGGACGGTGGCCTGCCCGTGCTGGTGGCCACCGACGTGGCGGCCCGCGGCATCCACGTGGACGACGTCTCGCTGGTGCTGCAGGTGGACCCGCCCGCGGACCACAAGGACTACCTGCACCGTGCCGGGCGCACCGCTCGTGCCGGTGGCAAGGGTGTGGTGGTCACGCTCGCGCTGCCGCACCAGAAGCGCACCATGCAGCGCCTGCTGGACCAGGCCGGTGTGGACGTCAAGCCCGAGTCCATGGAGCCCGACAGCGACGAGCTGGTGGCCATCACCGGTGCCGACGTGCAGCCGCGTGAGGCCGTGGACGAGTCCCGCATCCGCCGGATGCTGGCGCCGCCGAAGCCCCCGCACCGCGGCGGCCGTGGCGGGCCCGGTGGGCGCGGGCGTTCCGGTGGCCACGGCGGACCGCGTCGCGGTGGGCGCTTCGAGCGTGAGCGTGATGACCGGGGCGGTTACCGCGGCGGGTCCGACCGTGACCGTGGTGACGACCGTCGCGGTGGTTACCGCGGCCAGGGTGGTGACGACCGTCGCGGAGGTTACCGCGGCAATTCGGAGCGTTCCGGTGGGTTCGACCGCCGTTCCGGCGGCGGCAAGGGCTACCGCGGCCAGGGCGGACCCCGCCGTGGGCCGCGCCGCCAGGACGGCTGAGCCCCCGCCACGAAACCCGCCCCGGTGCTGATCTCGCCAGTCGAGCTCAGCACCGGGGCGGGTTTCGGCGTCTCCGGGGCGGCGGGGCAGCCCCAGATCAGCACCGGGGCGGGTTTCGACCGCCCACCCGCGAGGGCACCGGCTGTCGGTGGGCGGCACTAGAATGCTCGCCATGCGTTCCATGAACCGGCTCACCACGAACCCGTCCGCCGCAGGCACCGCCGCGGCCCCCCATCGGGGCGTCGTGATGAGCCAGCCGATGGACCCCAGCATCCCGGACGACCCGGGCGGCCTGTCCGACCCGGGCACCTCCACGGGCCTGCTGGAGCGCACCGAGCGCGAGACCCAGCCCATCGAGCCGGGCGACCACGAGCGGTTCAGCCACTACGTGCGCAAGGAGAAGATCCTCGAGAGCGCCATGACCGGCGAGCCCGTGACCGCGCTGTGCGGCAAGATCTGGGTGCCGGGCCGCAACCCCGACCGTTTCCCGGTGTGCCCGGTGTGCAAGGAGATCCACGAAGGTCTCCGCGACCCGCAGGACGGCGGGGACTCCGGCCAGGGCGACGGCAACTGAGCCCGGCGGCAGATGAGCACCTCCGCCGCCGACCACCTCTCACCCGCCTACCCCTCTCGCGCTGCCTGGGGCACCGCGCCCAAACTCCGTGCCTGGCAGGCCGAGGCCCTGGAGCGCTACCAGGTCTCCGCCGCCGCGGGGGACCGTGACTTCCTGGCCGTCGCCACCCCCGGCGCCGGCAAGACCACCTTCGCGCTGAAGGTGGCCGCGGACCTGCTGGCCGAGGGTGTGGTCACGCAGATCACCGTGGTGGCGCCCACGGAGCACCTGAAGACCCAGTGGGCCGATGCCGCAGGCAGGGTGGGCATCCACCTCGACCCGCGCTTCACCAACAGCCAGCGCGCGCACAGCCGCGACTTCCACGGCATCGCGATGACCTACGCAGGCATCGCCGCCGACCCCAACCTCCACGAGCAGCGCACCCGCGAGGCCCGCACCCTGGTGATCCTGGACGAGATCCACCACGGCGGCGACGCACGCAGCTGGGGTGACGCCATCCGGCAGGCCTTCACCCCTGCCACCCGGCGCCTCTCGCTCACGGGCACGCCGTTCCGCTCGGACTCCAACCCCATCCCGTTCGTCCGTTACGAGGAGGGGGCCGACGGTATCCGCCGCTCCGCCAGCGACTACGCCTACGGGTACGCCAACGCCCTGTCCGATGGGGTCGTCCGCCCCGTGCTGTTCATGGCCTACGGCGGGGCGATGAAGTGGCGCACCAAGGCCGGTGACGAGATGGCCGCGCGCCTGGGCGAGCCGCTCACCAAGGACCTGACCGCACAGGCGTGGCGCACCGCGCTGGACCCGGAGGGGGAGTGGGTGCCCGCCGTGCTCACCGCCGCGGACAAGCGGCTCGCCGAGGTGCGTCGCCACGTGCCCGATGCGGGGGGCCTGGTCATCGCGTCCAACCAGAAGAACGCGCGGGCCTATGCCCGTCACCTGGAGGCGGTGACCGGTGACAAGCCCACCGTCGTGCTCTCGGACGATGCGGGGGCGTCCGCCCGCATCGAGGAGTTCGCCGCCGGCGACTCGCGGTGGATGGTGGCGGTGCGCATGGTGTCCGAGGGGGTGGACGTGCCCCGTCTGTGCGTGGGCGTGTACGCGACCTCCACGCAGACGCCACTGTTCTTCGCCCAGGCCGTCGGGCGCTTCGTGCGCACGCGCAAGCGGGGGGAGACCGCATCGATCTTCCTGCCCTCGGTGACGCCGGTGCTGGCGCTGGCCTCCGAGCTGGAGGCCGAGCGGGACCACGCGCTGGACCGCCCGGGCCCCACGGGGGAGGACGCCATCTGGTCCCCGGAGGAGGACGAGCTGGCGCGTGCCAACCAGTCCGAGCGGCTGTCGGACGAGCTGGGCCCGGGGTACGAGGCGCTGGAGTCCTCGGCGGAGTTCGACCACGTGCTGTTCGACGCCCAGCAGTGGGGCCTGGGCACGGAGCCGGCCAGCGAGGACGAGGCCGAGTACCTGGGGCTCCCGGGGCTGCTGGAGCCCGACCAGATGACCGAGCTGCTGCGTGAACGGCAGGCCAAGCAGGTCTCCCGGGGCAAGAAGTCCGGGGCGGCGGAGGGTGCGCAGCCCATCGCGGCGCACCGCGCCCTGCAGGCCTCCCGCAAGGAGCTGAACAAGCTGGTCAGTGCGTATGCGCAGAAGAAGGGCACGCCTCACGCGAACGTGCACATGGACCTGCGCCGGGCCTGCGGGGGCCCCGCGCTGGAGACGGCCACCCAGGAGCAGGTGACCCAGCGCATCGAGACCATCCGCCGCTGGTTCGTCGGCCGCCGCTGAGGGGGCCCGGGCCGGCAGTAGTGTCGTGGCGTGACGAAGATCGCGATAGTCGGTGGTGGGATCGCGGGTCTGGCGCTCGCGGCGATGCTCGACCCGGACCAGCATGAGGTCACGGTCCACGAGCAGGAACCGGATCGGACGAGCCTGGGCACGGCCCTGGCCATCTGGCCCGGCGCCCGACGTGCTCTGGCAGCAGCCGGAGCCGCGGAGGTCCTCGCCCGGTCCGGGTCCGCCACGGCGGCGAGCCTGCTGACGGTCGAGGGGGAGCCCCTGGTGGGCCGGGGGCTGCCCGAGCCCCTGCCCCTGGTGGGGCGTGACGCGCTGCTGCGCGCCCTGAGCGATGCGGTGCCGCAGACCGTGGTGCGCGAGACCCGGCGGGTGGAGTCCCCCGATGCGTTGGACGCCGATCTGGTGGTGGCCGCCGACGGAGTGCACAGCGCCGTGCGGCGGGCCGTCTGGGGGCCGGGAGCGAGTTCACGGCTCACGGAGTACCTGGCGGTCCGCGGACTCGTCGACGGCCCGATCGAGGGCGTCCGCGAGCACTGGGGCGGCGGCCGTCTCTTCGGTCTCACACCGGTGGGGCACGACCCGTCGCGCGGGGCAGAGGACGCGCAGCCCGGCTCCCTGACCAACTGGTTCTGCGCCTACCGCAGTGAGCTGGGCCCCCGGGCAGTGCCGGTGGACGAGGCCCTGGCCGATGCGGGGCACCGCTTCGCCGGGGCGGCCCCTGCCATCCGCCGGACGTTGTCGGCGGCGGACCCGGAACGGACCCTCGCACAGCGCATCTGGCTGGCTCCTCCGTTGCGCAGCTACGTGCGTGGACGGGTGGTGCTGGTCGGTGACGCGGCCCATGCGATGACCCCGAACCTGGGGCGCGGCGCGTGCGAGGCACTGGTGGACGCGCACGTCCTGGCGCGAGCCCTCAACGATCGCGAGACGGACCTGGGCACGGCTCTGCACCGCTACGACCGCCGACGGGTGCTGCCCACCCAGGTGGCCCGGGCGTCCTCCTCGGCCGTGGCCTCCGTCGCTCTGGCGCAGCGCCTGGCTCCACCCCGTGACGCCGCGCTGCGTGCTGTGGGGAAGGTTGTCGGGACCGGCTCATAGGCTGCCGTGCATGGACCTCGTCGTGGCGCGCAGTGGCGACCGCGCGCAGGTGCAGGCCGTCCACGAGGGCGTGGTGGGGGAGCGGTGGGACCTCCCGTGGACCGACCTGCCCGACTGGGTGGCCGCGCAGCTCGATGGGGGGAGCGTGCGGCTGGTCTGGGCCGATGCGGCCGCCACCTACCTGCCGCTGCTGCGCGCCGGGGTGCGAGTGCCCCGGGCGGTGGACCTCGGGCTCCAGCGCACCATCCTGCGGGCGGCCGCCGCCGTGGCCCACACGGACTACGCCCGCGCCCCGGACTCGGCCTGGGACGAGCTGCGGGCCGCCGCGCAGCTGACCCCCGCCCAGCCGCTGGACGTGGAGGACACCCTGTTCGATGTGGGGGCGCGCGGTCCCGACCTGGCGGCCTGCGTGGCCGAGCACCTCGCCCAGCAGGAGTGCCTCGCGCAGGCCCGGGACCGTGGGGGACTGGCGATGCTGTGCCACGCCGAGTCGACCGGCGGCCTCATCGCCCAGGAGCTCAACCACGCCGGGGTGCCCTTTGACACCGGCGTCCACGACCAGCAGCTCACGGCCCTGCTGGGGGAGCGGGACCGCCACGGTGGCCGCCCGGCGCGCATGGCCGAACTGGTTCTCCGCATCCGCGAGGCACTGGACGCACCGCAGCTCAACCCGGACTCCGCGACCACCCTCGTCACCGCCCTGCGCCGCGCGGGGTTGGAGGTGGAGAGCACCCGCAAGTGGGAGCTCCGCCGCATCGACCACCCCGTCATCGAGCCGCTGCTGGAGTACAAGGCCCTGGCCCGCCTGTACACGGCCAACGGATGGGCGTGGAGCCAGCACTGGGTGCGCGACGGCCGCTTCCGCCCGGACTGGGTAGCCGGCGGCGTGGTGACCGGGCGCTGGGCCAGCCGCGGTGGTGGCGCGCTGCAGCTGCCCCAGCAGATCCGCTCGGCCATCCGGGCCGACCCGGGCTGGCGCCTGGTGGTGGCCGACGCCGCCCAGCTGGAGCCCCGGGTGCTGGCGGCCATGGCCCGCGACGGTGCCATGGCCCGGGCCGCCGCTGCGGGGGACCTCTACCAGGGCCTGGTGGACGACCACGTGGTGGACACCCGCGCGCACGCCAAGGTCGCGATGCTGGGTGCCATGTACGGCCAGACCTCCGGGGATGCTGGGGCACTGATGGCCCGGTTGCGCCGCGCCTATCCCGAGGCGATGGGGTGGGTCGACGCCGCCGCAGCAGCCGGTGAGCGCGGGGAGCGGGTGACCACCTGGCTGGGGCGCACCTCGCCTGCACCCCCGGCGCACTGGCACGACGCGCAGGCCGCCGCCCAGCAGCCGGGGGCCGGTGCAGGCGCCGAGCGGCGGGCCCGGTCGGTGGCCCGCGAGTGGGGACGCTTCACCCGCAACTTCGTGGTGCAGGGCACGGCTGCGGAGTGGGCCCTGTGCTGGATGGGGCACCTCCGGCGGCGGCTGGCCGACGCCCACGGCGGGGGCGCCGCGGGAGGGGAGCACACCGCATCGGCACCGGAGCTGGTCTACTTCCTCCACGATGAGGTGATGGTGCACGCCCCGGCCGCGCTCGCCGATGAGGTGGCGCAGGACGTGCGGCGGGCGGCGCGCAGTGCCGGTGAGCTGCTCTTCGGGGACGGCCCGGTGGACTTCCCGCTGTCGGTGTCGGTGGTGGAGTCCTACGACCTCGCCGACTGAGGGGCGGGAGGGTACGGCGTGTCGCCGCGGCGTGGCGCGGCCGGACTCAGGCCTGGGCCACCAGCGGCAGGGTGCGGTGGGGGATCTGGGTGGCCAGGGCGATCACCGAGGAGCTGCGCAGCACGTCGGTGTGGCCCGTCACCACGTCGAGCACCCGTTGGAGGTGGGCGTTGCTGGCGGCCACCACGCGCACCAGCAGGTCGCTGTCGCCGGTGATGGTGTGCACCTCCAGCACCTCGGGGATGTCGGCCAGGTGCGCCGTCACCGCATCGTGCCCGCTCACCTGACGGATCTGGAGGGTGACGAAGGCCGTCACGGGGTGCCCCATCGCGGCAGGGTCCAGGGTGGGCGACCAGGCGGTGATGACCCCGCGCTCCTCCAGCCGTCGCACCCGGGCGGTCACGGTGCCCCGGGCCACCCCCAGCTCGCGGGCCGCGCCCAGCACGCCCACGTGCGGGTCGGCGGTGAACAGGCCCACGATGCGCCGGTCGAGGGCATCGAGGCCGGAAGGGTGGGCGTCCTGGCCAGGATCGGTGGTCATGCTGTGCAGTCTGGCAGATCATGTGCGCCAATCACTGGTCAGACTGACCACTCGATGGGGTGCTCGTTGCCCTCCGTGGGTGACCTGAGGCACATTGACGGGCATGACTGACACCACCCTGACCGCCCTGACCAACCAGGAGCAGGCCGAGAACCTCTCCGTCGAGCAGCTCAAGCAGCTCGTCGGCCTGGTGGAGTACGACGGCTCGAACGACCCCTTCCCGGTGACCGGCTGGGACTCCATCGTCTTCGTCGTCGGCAACGCCACCCAGGCCTCGCACTTCTACCAGTCGGCCTTCGGCATGGAGCTGGTGGCCTACTCCGGCCCGGAGAACGGCAACCGCGACCACAAGGCCTTCGTGCTGAAGTCGGGCAACATCAAGTTCGTGCTCAAGGGCGCGGTGGACCCCCAGTCCCCGCTGCTCGACCACCACCGTGCGCACGGCGACGGTGTGGTCGACATCTCCCTGGAGGTGCCGGACGTGGACAAGTGCATCGAGCACGCCCGCTCCGTGGGCGCCACCGTGCTGCAGGAGCCCACCAACCTCACCGACGACCACGGCACCGTCCGCATCGGCGCCATCGCCACCTACGGCGAGACCCGTCACACCCTCGTGCAGCGCGAGGTCGACGGCGTCCGCTACTCCGGTCCCTACCTGCCCGGCTACGAGGCGCGCGAGGGCACGTACGTCAAGCGTGAGGGTTCGCCGAAGCGCCTGTTCCAGGCTCTTGACCACATCGTCGGCAACGTCGAGCTGGGCAAGATGGACGAGTGGGTGGAGTTCTACCACCGCGTCATGGGCTTCACCGACATGGCCGAGTTCGTGGGCGACGACATCGCCACCGACTACTCCGCGCTGATGTCCAAGGTGGTGGCCAACGGCAACCACCGCGTGAAGTTCCCGCTGAACGAGCCGGCCATCGCCAAGAAGAAGTCGCAGATCGACGAGTACCTGGAGTTCTACGGCTGCGCCGGCGCCCAGCACCTGGCCCTGGCCACAAACGACATCATCACCACCGTCGACCTCATGCGCACCGAGGGCATCGAGTTCCTCGCCACCCCGGACTCGTACTACGAGGACCCGGAGCTGCGCGAGCGCATCGGCAACGTCCGCGTGCCCATCGAGGAGCTGCAGAAGCGCGGCATCCTGGTGGACCGTGACGAGGACGGCTACCTGCTGCAGATCTTCACCAAGCCGATCGGTGACCGCCCCACGGTCTTCTTCGAGCTGATCGAGCGCCACGGTTCGCTGGGCTTCGGCATCGGCAACTTCAAGGCCCTCTTCGAGGCCATCGAGCGCGAGCAGGAGCTGCGCGGCAACTTCTGATCGGTGAGCCACCACCCCGTGGGGTGGTGACGGCCCACAGCAGCGGGGCCCGGGAGATGATCCCGGGCCCCGCTGGCGTGTCCGGCGCCGTGGCGCGCGGACGGTCAGGCGCGGCGGCGCGCCACAGCGACGGTGCCTGCGCCGGCACCCAGGAGCCCCAGACCGGCCAGGCCGGCCGCCCATGGGGCGCCCTCGGACGATGCGGGGACCGTGCGGCCGGTGTCCACGATGGGGCCCTTGCCCGGCTCGCCACCGGTCACGAACCACCGCTTGTCCGCCGGGACGATGCCCTTCTCCACCAAGCGGTCGGCCCACTCCTCAGGGGTCATGTCCTGGGGCATGTGGGGCTGCTGCCGGTACTCCTCCAGGAACTCCCAGCCCGTGGCGTACGACCAGTCGTACTGGTTGCCGTCGCCGTCGAAGGAGGCGGCGGTGGCCGAGGCGATCCGGGTGTATCCCTCGCCATCGGCGTCCTGGACGTAGTGGTCCTGGGAGATCAGCATCGGGCTGCCCCCCTCGGCATCGGATGCGGGCCGGCAGCTCACCGACTGCACCACCACGGCCCGCGTGTCGTGCCAGATCGCGCCGGGCTCCACCTCATGGCGCTCGCCCGTCTCGGGGACGTACTCCCAGGACGGGTCGTCACTGGTCATGGTCACGGGCGAAGGTGCCAGCTCATCGGTGTCCGGGCAGCCACGGAAGGTCTCGCCCACGTCGTCGTCCCGTTGGGTGGCCACCAGGTAGGGGCGGTTCACCGCGATGTCCGGGGGCTGGTTCATCGACGTCAGGTCCGGGTGGCCCGAGGCCAAGACGTCGAACGAGACCAGGCCGTCCTCGCTGAAGGGCAGGGGGGTGAACTCGCCGTCCACCGAGGCGCGCCACGGACGTGGCGTGCGACCCGGCTCATCCGGCCCCTCATCCACCTCGAAGGTGGTGGTGAGGGGCTCCACGCCCTCACCCTCCGCCCCGTCGGCGTGCGCCACCCCCATCAGGGGTACCGCCATGAGGGCGACGGTGGTGGTTGCGGTGCACAGCATCTTGTGTGTCGTCATGCTTCCTCCTCAGGCGCGACGGCGGGTGACCGCGACGGTGCCTGCGCCTGCACCCAGCAGGCCCAGGCCAGCCAGTCCCGCGGCCCACGGGGCGATGTCGGACGATGCGGGGACGGTGCGGCCGGTGTCCACGATGGGGCCGGCGCCCGGCTCGGTGTTCGCCACGTACCAGCGCTTGTCCGCCGGCACGATGCCCTCGGCCACCATCTGGTCGGCCCACTCCTCATCGGACAGGCCCTCGGGACGCTGCTGCTGGACGTACTCCTCGATGAACTCCCAGCCGTCCGCGGCGAACCAGTGCGACTGGCTGCCCTCCCGGCCGCTGGCCTCCATGGTCTCCGAGGCCACGCGGACGAAGTTGTCCTTGTCGGCGTCGAACACGTAGTGGTCGGTCGAGAAGAGGAACGGTCCGAAGTCGCTCTCGACCGTGTTCGGCTGGCAGACCACGGACTGGATGGTGAGCGAGCGCATGTCCGTGTCGATCTTCTGCGTCGGGTAGGCCACGACGGCGTCGTTCTCCCACAGCCACGACCGGTCGGTGCTGCTGAAGGTGACCGGCGAGGGAGCGAGCTCCGCGGTGTCCGGGCACTGTTGGGTGGAGAAGTCGGTGCTGTCGTCCTGCTGAGCGCCGATGATCTGGCGGTTGGTGTTCTCGTCGGCGTTGATCAGGTCATTCGCCGTCGACCCCTCCACCGTCAGCGACACCAGACCGTCCTGGCTGAACGGCAGGTCGGTGAACTCGCCTCCCACGGTCAGCGTCCAGTGCAGGTCGGGCGTGTCCGCCCCCTCCCCGAGCGAGAAGGTGGTGGGCAGGGGGTCCCGCGCTGGCGGCTCTCCCGGGCCGTCGGCGTGGGCCGCTCCGGCGAGTGGAACGGCCATCAGGGCCACGGTGGCGGCGGCAGTGCGGATGGTGGTGCGAGACATGGTGGAACCTTTCCCCTACGGTTCCGGGCCGGTGCCCGGGTGGACTGTTCGTCCGCTCTCGACGCTAGCCACACCCAGCCGCCCCGGGGAGGGGTTGTGCGGGACCTGTGCGGGAACTGTGGTGGCTCCGTGAGGGTCAGGCGCGGCGGCGTGCCACCGCGACGGTGCCCGCGCCGGCGGCGAGCAGACCACCTCCGGCCAGCACCAGCCACCACGGCTGCACCCCGGTGGAGACACCTGCCTCCACCACCGGGCCCGATGCGGTGTCCTCCGCGGTCTCGTCGGTCACCGTGCCGCCGTCCAGGTGCGCGCTCCACAGCAGCAGCTGCACGGCTGCCAGTCGACTGCTCGCCGGGAGCGTTCCCTCGGCCACCAGACCGTCCACGTGGGCCTCGGCCCGCTGCTGGTCCCACTGGCCGTCCAGCTCCTCCAGCCACGCCCAGGCGGGGGGCAGGTCGTCGGGCCGGAGGATCCAGGCGAGGTCTGCCGGGGCCGTGCCCTGCTCCACCTGCGCGGCGATCCACGCCGCCCAGGCCGGGTCGTCCGCATCGGTCAGCCCGTCCGGGGCAGGCGGCAGGTCCAGCAGCCACTGCCACTGCGACCCCATGTCCGGCGCCATCTCCTGCCAGAAGGCGACGATCTCCGCCGGGAGCATCAGCTCTTCGCTGGTGACCTCCGGGGCGTGGGGGTCCTCCGGCGCCTCGGACTCACCATCGGAGGGGGTGTCGGTCACGGGCACGAAACTGTCCGTGCCATCCGGCCCGGTGACGCGCTCGAAGGACCGGATGTCGTACATCGGCTCCCCGGAGGAGTCGCACCACTGCAGGAAGACGCTGACCTCGTCGGTGGCCGGCGTCAGGGGGTCGAGCACCTCGTGGCCACGTTCGGTGGCGTTCCGGTCGGTGAACGTGGCGTCCACCGGAGTCAGAGGCCCCTCGATGCAGGCGAGCTCGAGGCCCCCGTCGTACGCCAGTGTGGTGATGGCGCCCTCGTCGTGGTCGTAGGCGGTCAGGTCCCACTGCACCTGCGAACCACCGCGGGTCACGTCGCCCGCCTCGCCCGAGAGGTGGAGCGTCCACGGCTGGGACCCGTCGTCACGCACAGGATCCACGGAGAACTCGACCCCCACAGGGCCGGCGTCGGGAGCGTCTCCCTCGGCGTGGGCAGTGGCTCCCAGGGCGGGCAGGAGGCAGAGGGTCAGGGCGGCGGTCGCCGCCCGGGGCAGAACACGGGGCATGGCAGCTCCTCGTGCAGAAGGGCGGACGCGCGGTCCGATCAGCGCGAATCTAGCGGAGCCGGGCCCCGGGCGCTCGCCGGACACGAGGTGGTCCGGACGAGCCCCTGTTCGTCGGCTCAGGAAGCCCTGCGCACCCGACCGCGCGCCACCAGGCCCGCGCCGATCCCGAGCAGACCCAGGCCGGCCAGTCCGGCCGCCAGGGCTCCGGAGGCGGCCCCTGCGCCGGTGGCCTCGCGACCGGTGTCGATGATGGGTCCCGGGTTGTCCGAGCGCGGGTCCTCCTCGTCGACCGGGGTGTCCTCCAGCGGGTAGGACTCCACCACCGGCTGACCGTCCTTTCCGGTCAGCAGGTCGCTCTCCATCTCGAAGCGGTGGACAGTGCCGTCCACGGCGCAGTAGGAGCCGTAGACCATCACGCGGTCGGTACCCACCGGCATCGGACGGATCTCGTGGTCCGTCCGGTTGGCGGAGAGCTGGTCCTGCTCGTGGCGCTCGGTGCCGGCCTCGCAGCGGGGGTCGGCGATGGCTGCACTGCCCACCGTGGTGGGCCAGGGGCCGGAGTCCGGTGCCCAGGTGTCCACGACCCACTCGACATGGGGGTCCCCGTCGGCCGGTTGCAGATGCGGTCCGGTGAACGTGACCGTCCAGTCGTGGCCCTCACCCGTCTCGTCCGGGGACACCTCCAGGGTGACCTCAGGACGCGGGGTCTCCTGGGCGGCGGGCTCGGCCTGGGCGGCAGGACCGGCGGCAAGGACGCCTCCGGCGAGCGCCGTGGCGATCGCGAGTCGGGTGGCCGGTCGGTGGGTGGTGCGCATGCTGCTGCTCCTCACGAGGTCGCTCTCATGGGCCCAGCCTATGCCGGATCGGAGCGTGCCCGGCCACGGTGCCTCAGGAGCGCACCAGTCGCGCGATGGCGTCCGTCGCCTCCTGGACCAGCGCGGCCGCCTCCTCGTCCCCGGCACGGGCGGCGTCCACCACGCAGGAGCCCAGGTGGTCCTGCAGCAGACCCAGGGCCACACCCTCCAGCGCGTTGGTCAGTGCACTCACCTGGGTGAGGATGTCGATGCAGTACTTCTCCTCATCGATCATCCTCGCGATGCCCCGGGCCTGCCCCTCGATGCGGCGCATGCGCCGCAGGTAGGCCTCCTTGTCGCTGATGTAGCCGTGGTGGTGGTCGTGCTCGCCGTGGTCCATGGTTCCTCCGGGTCAGTGGCGCGGGGGGTGGTCCGTCACGCCGAGACCGCGCGGAAGCCGCGCAGCCGCAGGCTGTTGGCCACCACGAAGACGCTGGAGAAGGCCATGGCGAAGCCGGCCAGCATCGGATTGAGCATGCCCAGTGCGGCCACCGGGATGGCGGCCACGTTGTAGGCGAACGCCCAGAACAGGTTGCCCTTGATGGTGGCGAGCGTGCGGCGCGAGAGGCGGATGGCGTCCACCACGCTGCGCAGGTCGCCACGCACCAGCGTGATGTCCGATGCCTCGATGGCGACGTCCGTGCCGGTTCCCATGGCCAGCCCCAGGTCTGCCTGCGCCAGCGCGGGGGCGTCGTTCACCCCATCGCCGACCATGGCCACCACCCGGCCCTGCTCCTGGAGGCGGGTGACGACCCCCACCTTGTCCTGGGGCAGCACCTCGGCGATGACCTCGGAGATGCCCACCTCGGCGGCCACCTGCCGGGCGGCCGACTCGTTGTCACCGGTGAGCAGCACCGGGGTGAGCCCCAGGCCGCGAAGCCGCTCGATGGCCTCGGCGCTGCTGGGCTTGACCGTGTCGGAGACCACCACCACACCGCGGGCGGCGCCCTCCCAGCCCACGGCCACGGCGGTGCGACCCTGCTCCTGGGCGGCCTGCAGCGCCTCCTGCAGATCGGCGCCCAGGGGCATCCCCTCATCGGCCAGCAGGGCGGGACGACCCACGACGACCTCGCGCCCGTCCACGGTGCCGCGCACGCCGCGCCCCTCGAGGGAGGAGAACCCGGTGGGAGCAGGCAGGTCGCCCAGTGCCTCGCGGGCGCCGGTCACCACGGCCCGCGCGATGGGGTGCTCCGAGGAGCTCTCCAGCGCGCCGGCGACGCGCAGCACCTCATCGGAGTCGCCCCCCTCGGCGGCGACCACCTGGACGAGGGTCATCTCCCCGGTGGTGACGGTGCCGGTCTTGTCCAGCACCACGGTGTCCACCGTGCGGGTGGACTCCAGCACCTCCGGGCCCTTGATGAGCACCCCCATCTGGGCACCCCGGCCGGTTCCCACCAGCAGGGCGGTGGGGGTGGCCAGGCCCAGGGCGCAGGGGCAGGCGATCACCAGCACGGCCACAGCGGCGGTGAACGCGGCGGCGGGCGGGAAGCCGGCGCCCAGCCAGACGCCCAGCGTGGCCACGGCGATGCCGATGACAACGGGGACGAACACCCCGGAGACGCGGTCGGCCAGGCGCTGCACCTCGGCCTTGCCGGTCTGGGCGTCCTCCACCAGGCGGGCCATCTGCGCCAGCTGGGTGTCCGAGCCCACGCGCGTG
The DNA here is from genome assembly GCF_041937525.1 of Kytococcus sedentarius. GTDB lineage: Bacteria > Actinomycetota > Actinomycetes > Actinomycetales > Dermatophilaceae > Kytococcus > Kytococcus sedentarius_A. The sequence goes on along the minus strand of NZ_CP169391.1, from coordinate 1,149,627 downwards.
GCGCGGACGACCAGCCGGCCGCCGGCGTTCACGGTGGCGCCGGTGACGGTGTCGCCCGGGCCCACCTCCACCGGCAGGGACTCGCCGGTGAGCATGCTGGCGTCCACGGCGGACGAGCCGGAGACCACCTCACCGTCGGTGGCGATCTTCTCGCCGGGGCGGGTGACGAACTCATCGCCCACCTGCAGCTCCCCGGCGCCGATGGTGACCTCCCGGCCGTCCCGCAGGACGGTCACCTCCTTGGCGCCCAGCTCCAACAGGGCACGTAGGGCGGCGCCGGCCTGGCGCTTGGAGCGCTTTTCGAAGTACCGGCCGAGCAGGATGAACAGGGTCACGCCGGCCGCGGCCTCGAGGTAGATGTGGCCCGCGCCGTCGGACGGGGCGACGGTGAACTCGAAGGGGTGGGTCATGCCGGGGGTGCCGGCCGTGCCCAGGAAGAGCGCGTACAGCGACCAGCCGAAGGCGGCCAGGGTGCCCAGCGAGACGAGCGTGTCCATGGTGGCCGTGCCGTGCCGCAGGTTGGTCCACGCCGCCCTGTGGAAGGGCCAGGCGCCCCACACGATCACCGGCGCCGCCAGGGTGAGGGAGGCCCACTGCCAGAAGGTGAACTGCAGGGCGGGGACCATCGCCATCGCGATGACGGGCACCGTGAGGGCGGCGGAGATCACCACGCGTTGGCGCAGGGAGTCCAGCTCGAGGTCGGCCTCGGTGCCCTCGCCACTGGTGTCGGCGTCGCCCTCGCGGGGCGGCGCCGGGAGGGTGGCGGTGTACCCCGCCTTGGCGACCTCGTCCACGAGCAGCTGGGGGTCGTAGCCCTCAGGAGCCTGGATGCGCGCCTTCTCGGTGGCGTAGTTGACGGTGGCCTGGACCCCATCGAGCTTGTTGAGCTTGCGCTCGATGCGGTGTGCGCACGACGCGCAGGTCATGCCCTGCAGGTCGAGCTCGATGGGGGAGGTGTCCGGGACCGGGGGAGTGCTCATTCGTGTCCGTCGGGGTGGTGGGTGGGTGACTGGTCGTCGGAATGGTCGGGGGCCTCGTGGGAGGACGAACCGCTGCGGGCCATCCAGTCGTCCACGACGCGGTCGGGCACGAGGGTGGCGCCGGCCCCCAGGGCAGCGACGAAGACGATCGCCAGTGACACCAGGTAGGCCGCCACCCGGGCCGCGCCGCCCATCAGGCGCGGGCAGCGGTGTAGCCGGCCTCCTCGACCGCGGCGATCACGGCGTCGGTGCTCACGTCATCGGTGCCGGCGACGGTCAGGCGTCCGGTCTCGTGGCTCACCTGCACGTCCTGCACGCCGGGGACCTCCGAGACCTCCTCGCGCACGGACATCTCGCAGTGGCCACAGGTCATGCCGGTGACGGTGTACTCGGTGGTGCTCATCGCGTGTCCTCTCGGGTCGAGTGGGGCCCTGCCAACGGCTGGGCAGACGCTCCCAGGGGGTACCCGGGTGAACCGGATACCCCCTGAGGGTATTCCTGGTGGTGCGATCTCCGCGTGGCGAAACGGCTGCCGCGGGGCGTTTCCGTGTGGCGGGTCAGGCCACCCGGTGGCGGCGGGCCAGCAGCACGCCCCCCGCAGCCAGCAGCGCTGCCCCGCCCAGCGCTGCGGGAAGGGTGCCCTCGGTGCCGGAGAGACCGGTGTCCACGACCGGGCCCACGCTCTCGGCTCCCTCGTCACGGCCCTCCTCGTCGCCCCCGGCGGGCAACGTCCCGAACACGAACCACGTCAGCAGCTGCTCGGCGGCCAACGCACGCTCGGGCGGCAGCACACCTGCACCCACCAGGTCGCGCACGTGCGCCCGGATGTCCTCCTCGGACCAGGTGGCCGAGTCCTCATCGAGCTCATCCAGCCAGATCCACTCCGGCGGCACCTCGGTTCCGCCCAGGAACCACGCCAGGTCCGCCGGCACGATTCCGGCCTCCACCTGTTCGGCCGTCCACTCCTGCCACTGCTCGGCAGCCCACGCCTCGGCGCCCTCCGGCGGGGCGGGCACGTCGGCGAGCCACGCCCACTCGGAGCCGATGGTCTCGGCGAGGGCGGACCAGAACTCGGTGTAGTCCATCGCCACCGCCTCCCACTCCTCATCCTCCGTCGGCAGGTCGAGGTCCACGTCCTCCCACACCTCGCCCCCGGGGATGTCGTCGCCCCCGGCGTAGTCCACGAACTCCACCGAACCGTCCGGCAGGTCGCGGCGGTCGAAGGACACCCAGCTGAAGTGCTCCACGCCCTCGGCGTCGCACCAGGAGGCCTGGATGGACACCCCCAGGATGTCCTCGGTCACGCCCACCACATCGGCGTCGGGGGTGCTGGCCAGGGCTTGGTGCACCGGTGCGGGCTCGCCGGCGCCGGCGCACTGGCTGCCGGCCTCCCAGTAGCCCAGCACGGGACCGAAGTCGCCCTCCTCCGTCGCGGAGGAGATGCCTGTGACGGCCCAGTGCAGCAGCCGGTCGCCGGACGCGGCAGGGACCGTGGAGCCGGTGATGACGCCCGACCAGGCCAGGGAGCCGTCCTCGAGGCGCTCGCCGGCGGTGAGGTCGAACTCCAGGCCGGGGGACTCCTCATCGGCATGGGCGACGGAGCCCAGCACGGGGAGAGTGGTGAGGGTCAGGGCTGCGGTGAGCGCCCAGGGGGAAACACGGGGCATCGAAGGCTCCTCGTGAGAAGTGCGGACATGAGAGTCCGATCGATCTGAACCTAGACCCGCGGGGCTCCTTCTGGCGTGCTGAAGAGGTCACGTTCTGGTCACGACGCAGACGTCCCCGGGGAAGGCGGGACACCGCCTTCCCCGGGGACGTGAGAGATGGCTCGGTCAGGCGCGTCGGCCCCGCGCCACCAGTGCGCCACCGGTGCCGGCGAGGGCCAGCCCGCCCAGTACCGCGGCGGCCAGCGACCACGACCCCTCGTGCGCCGTCCGACCGGTGTCCACGATGGGCCCGGGAGCCTCGACCACCTCGATGGGGCCGTCCGTCGCCTCCCACGAGCCGTCCTCGGTCCGCTCCAGCACGCCCAGCACCTCGGCGCCGTCCTCCGACCCGTCGCAGTAGGTGCCGATGACGTACAGGCCGTCGAACTCCTCGGTGAGTCCCGCCTCCGGGCCGTACGGCGTGGCCACCGTGGACTCCAGCGGGTCCGCCCCCGCCACGCAGACCAGCTCCTCGGCGGACGGGGTGCCGATGGCGTGGTGGAAGTGCGACTCCCCGGGCCGCTTGGCCGAGATGGAGTACTCGGGCATCTCACCCTCGACGTGCGGGCCCAGCCACCCCTCGACCTCGAGGGTGAACGCGATCCGACCTCGGTCGTCGGGTTCGCTGAACGTGATCCGGTGCTCCACCGCCTCGTCGGCGCTGGCCGCCGCCGGCATCAGCAGTGCGCCGCAGCCCACCAGCGCGGCAGTCGTGAGTGACAGTTCCCTGCGAGCCATGATGGCCCTCCCATTCCCCTGAGTGTGTTGCCAGGACCCCTGCCCGGCACGGGCCACGCTAGCGCCGCGCCCCCCCGCCGGGGAACGGCGCGGCCACAGGTGTGAGCGAACCGTTCCCCGGCTGTGAGGCGGCAGTGAGAAAGGGGCGGGTGGAGGGGGCTCAGTCGAGGCCGATCGCGGGGGTGATCGTCCCGGTGACCTCACCCAGCCCGATGCGGGAGCCGTCCGGCCCGGGTGCCCACCCGGTGATGGTCACCGTGTCGCCGTCCTCGAGGAAGGACCGCTCGCTGCCGTCCTCGAGGGTGATCGGCTCCTGCCCGCTCCAGGAGAGCTCCAGGAACGAGCCGCGCTCACCCTTCTCATCACCGGAGATGGTGCCGGAGGCGAACACGTCCGCAGCGGACAGTGCGGCGCCGTTCACGGTCATGTGGGCCAGCATCTGCGCCGGGGACCAGTACATCTCGGCGTACGGCGGGCGGGCCACGAGGGTGCCGTTGAGCCGCACCTCCATCTCGATGTCGAGCCCGAACAGGCCGGAGCCGTCACCGCGCAGGTACTCCATGGGCTCCGGGTCCTGCGCCGGCAGGTCGATGCGGGCCGCGGACAGTGCGTCCATCGGCACCACCCAGGCGCCCACCGAGGAGGCGAACGACTTGCCCAGGAAGGGGCCCAGGGGGACGTACTCCCAGGCCTGGATGTCCCGCGCGGACCAGTCGTTGAAGAGCATCACGCCGAACAGGTGCTGCTCGGCGTCGTCCACGGAGACGCGCGAGCCCACCGGAGTGGGCCCGCCCACCAGGAAGCCGAGCTCGGCCTCGATGTCCAGGCGCTGGCTGGGGCCGAAGGTGGGCACCTCGGCGTCCTTCGGCTTGCGCTGCCCGCTGGGGCGCACCACATCAGTGCCCGAGACCACCAGGGTGGAGCTGCGGCCGTGATAGCCGATGGGGAGGTGCTTCCAGTTGGGCGTCAGGGCAGCCTGGTCGGGGCGGAAGATCGAGCCGACGTTCGTGGCGTGGTGCTCCGAGGCGTAGAAGTCCACGTAGTCCGCGGGGCGGAAGGGCAACACGAGCTCCACCCGGTCCAGGTCGATGAGGTGCGGGCGCACCGCATCGGCCTTCGCGGGGTCGGAGAACAGCCCGGTGATCCAGGTGCGCGCGCCGGCCCAGGCGGTGTGGCCGAGCTCCAGCAGGCGGTTGAGGGTGGGCTCCAGCAGGGCGGCGGCCCACACGGTGCCGTCGTCCAGCCCCTGGGTGCGCACGGCGGCAGCCAGGTCGAGCACCTGGTCGCCGATCCGCACACCGAGGCGGGCACTGGGCGCGTCCTCGGTGACGAAGGCCCCGTAGGGCAGGTTCGCCGGGCCGAAGGGGTGGTCGGCGGGCACGTCGGGCCAGGTGCTCATGCGTCTCCTCGCAGGGGGGGATGGGGGTGGAAGGGGGAGTCAGGGACGTTCGATGAGGGCGGCGTCGTCGAGCACGCCGAGCTCGGCCATCTCACGCAGCGGGTCGGTGACGCCGCAGCAGCCGAAGGAGACCCAGGCGGCGCGCAGCGCCCCCACCTGGCTCTCGTCGAGGGCGGTCACCGCCGCAGCCACCGTGGCACCGTCCCGCTCGGCCAGGGCGGCCGCCACCTCGGTGGTCGGTGCCCCGCCCAGAGCCAGGTGGGTGGCGTGGGCGACGTTCAGCGCGCCGTGCATCTCCTCGGTGCCCTCGCCGGACTGGGCCGGGGCGGTGCGGGCCACGGCGTGGTGCAGGCCGCCGGTGAGCTTGAACGGCAGGGAGCGTCCCACGCAGGCGGTGAGGAACGCGGCGAGCTCGTCGGGCGTCGGGATGGGGCCGGCGGGGCGCGCCTGGGTGCGCCACTTGGCCACCACGTGGCGGGTGTCGGCGTGCCGGGCCTCCAGGGCATCCAGGTGCTCGTCCCAGTCCGCGGGGTCGCGGGGGAGCTCCAGCGCCACGTCCACCCCGTGGCGGGCGACGCCCTGCCACCCGGACTGGGCGGCCAGCTCGATGGTCGCCAGCTCCACCGCATCACCCAGCTCCCGCAGGGTGGCCACCGCCCGGTCCACCTGCTCGAGGGGGGTGCCCGGGCGGGCGGCGATGCCGATCGGCAGCGGCTGGTCCGCCGGGGGGCCCTTCGGGCCGAGCTCCTGGAGGACCTCGGGCAGCGAGGCGATGGCGTCCACGGAGAGCAGCAGCGGGCCCAGTCGGGAGCCGAGGGGGGCCTGGCGCCAGCGGAGGTGCTGGGTCACCGCATCGGGGACGGGAGAGAGGCCGGGAGGGAAGATCGCCGCATCGTCCACGAGGGCGCGCGTGAGCAGGTCCATCGCCGGTGAGGTCGCCATGCGCAGAACGCTAACGCACTTCGACGTGGCCCACGTCACCCCATACTGTGGGGTCGACAGCTCAGCCAACGGAGGTCGAGGAATGGCGTACTACCGCAGTGTCGGGACGATTCCCCCCAAGCGACACACCCAGCACCGCACCCCCGAGGGGGGCCTGTACTACGAGGAGCTGATGGGGGAGGAGGGCTTCTCCTCGGACTCCTCCCTGCTGTACCACCGCAACATCCCCTCCACCATCACCGACGCCCGCGTCTGGGACATCCCCGACGCCACGCTGACCCCCAACCATCCGCTGCGGCCGCTGCACCTGCGGCCCCACGACCTGTTCGGCGGGGACGAGCCCACCGAGGGTGTGGACGTGGTCACCGGTCGCCGCCTGCTGATGGGCAACGGTGACGTCCGCCTGTCGTACGTGGTCGCGGACACCGTGAGCCCCTGGTACCGCAACGCCATCGGTGACGAGTGCCTGTACGTGGAGCGCGGCAACGCGCGGGTCGAGACCGTCTTCGGCGCCTTCGAGGTGGGCCAGGGCGACTACCTGATCCTGCCGCGGGCCACCACCCACCGCTGGATCCCGCGCGATGCGGGCGACGTGGGCTACAGCGAGCCGCTGCGCGTGTACGCCATCGAGGCCTCCAGCCACATCGGCCCGCCCAAGCGCTACCTCTCCAAGTTCGGGCAGCTGCTCGAGCACTCGCCCTACTGCGAACGGGACCTGCGGGGTCCGAGCGAGCCGCTGCTGGCCGAGGACATCGGTGCCGACCGCGACGAGGAGACCGAGGTCTACATCCGCCACCGCGCCACCGGGGAGAACTCCAGCGGCGGCCAGGGCGGCACCATCCACACCCTGCCCTTCCACCCGCTGGACGTGGTGGGCTGGGACGGCTGCCTGTACCCCTACGTGTTCAACGTGGCCGACTACGAGCCCATCACCGGACGGGTGCACCAGCCGCCACCCGCCCACCAGGTGTTCGAGGGCTGGAACTTCGTGGTCTGCAACTTCGTGCCCCGCAAGGTGGACTACCACCCGCTGAGCATCCCGGTGCCCTACTACCACTCGAACGTGGACTCCGACGAGGTCATGTTCTACGTGGACGGTGACTACGAGGCGCGCAAGGGCAGCGGCATCAAGCAGGGCTCCATCAGCCTCCACCCGGGTGGTCACGCCCACGGGCCGCAGCCCGGCGCCTACGAGAACTCGATCGGGGTGGAGTACTTCGACGAGCTGGCTGTGATGGTGGACACCTTCCGCCCGCTCGACCTGGGTGAGGGCGGTCTGGCGTGCGAGGACGGCGCCTACGCGTGGTCGTGGCACGCCACCGCCCAGACGTCGCAGGCCGAGCAGCGCTCCCTGGCGGACCAGGAGCCACCCACCCCGTCCGACTGAGCCCGGCGCGCGAGTACTCTGACGGTCCCGCCCCGCACCCGTGGGGCGGGACCGTCGTGTGTCGCACGAGAGGCACCACGTACGGCATCGTGACCGGTGGGAAGGAGCACTGTGGGGGAGAGCGGCGAGCGCAGGAGCGTGGCGTCACGGCGTCCGGTGGCCACCGGGTGGTCCGGGCCCGCGCGGGGGGCGCGGCAGAAGGTCCCCGGTGAGGGCACGCAGCGTCGTTACCTGACGGGGTTGGACGGTCTGCGGGCCATCGCCGTCGTCTCGGTGATGCTCTTCCACTTCGACACCGGCCTGGACGGTGGCTTCCTGGGAGTCGACGTCTTCTTCGTGCTCTCGGGCTACCTCATCACCAGTCAGCTCCTGACGCGCTGGCGCGACGGGCAGGTGGACCTGAAGCACTTCTGGACCGCCCGCATCCGACGGCTCTTCCCCGCCGTCGCCCTGCTGCTGCTCGTGGTGTCGGTGGTGATGCTGGTGCTCGATCGTGGGGGTGTGCGCTCCTACCTGGGAGACGTCCTGGCCGCCAGCACCTACACCTCCAACTGGTGGTACGTCCTGGCCGAGCGCAGCTACTTCGAGGCCGCGGGGCGTCCGCCGGTGCTGCAGCACCTGTGGTCGCTGGCCGTGGAGGAGCAGTTCTACGTGATCTGGCCGCTGGTGGTGGCGGGCCTCACGTTCGCGTTCGTGCGCCCGGGTGGCCGCCGCTGGGCCCTGTTGGTCCTCTCGGTGGTCGGTGCGGTGGCGTCCTCCCTGTGGATGGGGCTGGGCACCGCGGCGGCAGACCTGCCGGCCTCGGGGGACACCAGCCGTTTCTACTTCGGCACGGACTCCCACGCCATGGGCCTGCTCACGGGCGCTGCCCTGGCGGCGCTGCGCGACGGCCGGGGATTCAGCGACCGGCTGCCGGCCCTGCGGCCGGCGGGCCCGTTGTGGACCCTGGTGGGTGTGGCCGGCCTGGCGGGGCTGGGCTGGTACTTCGTGGCCATGGACGAGACCTCCGAGGCCCTGTACCGATGGGGCTTCGCGGCCCTGGCCGTGCTGGTGGCGGTCCTCGTCGTGGTCGCCACCCGACCTGGTCCCGTGGAGTGGGTGCTGAGCCTGCCCCCGCTGCGTTACCTGGGTACCCGCAGCTACTCGCTGTACCTGTGGCACTGGCCCATCGCCGCCTTCACGCGTCCCGGCATCGACGTGCAGTGGTCCGAGCCGGTGGTGATGGCGGTGCGCTGGGGGCTGACCCTCGCAGCTGCGGAGCTGAGCTACCGCCTGGTGGAGAACCCGGTGCGTCGGCAGGGCTTCCGGGCCACCTGGGACCGCCTGCGTCGTACCGGCCGGGCTCCGCTCACTGCGGCCAGCGGCCTGGTGACGGCCACGGCGGCCCTGGCCGTGGGTATGACGGCCGTGGCCGTGACCACCGACCCGAAGCAGCTCGAGGAGCAGCAGGTGGAGGAGGTGCTGGGTGACTCCGAGGTGGGCGTGGTGGAGGACCCCTCCGCCGGCGCCACCGACACCGGTGCCGGGGAGAACCCGGACTCCGAGGTGCCCCCGGCGCCCGACGACGAGGCCACCGCGACCGGTGACTCTGAGCCCTCGGCGCAGGATCCCGCCCCGTCGCAGGACCCGTCCCCGTCGCCCTCCGCCTCCGGCGGCAAGGACGCCCAGTGCGACCCCACGAAGATCACGGGCGACCGGGTCTCCCACGGTGCCGAGGAGAAGTGGCTGGGGGAGTCCCAGCTGGCCGTGGACACCCTGCCCCCGGGTGAGGACGGTCTGCGCCTGGACGACTCCACCCAGTGCATGGGGCTGACGATCTTCGGGGACTCGGTGCCGATGTCCGCCGGGCCCATCCTGTCGCGCGCCTTCGGTGCCCTGGACCTGCGCGCGGACGTGGGGGTGCAGTCCAAGCACGTGCTCGGCTTCGCCCAGGAGGCCCTGGAGGCCGATGACGTGGAGTCCGAGGTGGTGCTCATCCACACGGGCAACAACGGCCTGATCAGGAAGGACGACCTGCTGGAGGTGGCCACCGGGCTCGCGGAGAAGGACTCGGTCACGGACGTGGTCCTGGTGCGTCCTCACGCCCACGGCAGCTGGGACGAGGGCAACCAGGAGATGTTCGACGAGCTGGAGTCGGAGGACCTGGACCCCAAGATCAGCATCGCGGACTGGAAGGGCATCTCCGCCGACCAGCCCGGGTGGTTCCTCTCGGACAGGACGCACCCGAACTACACCGGGAAGTTGCACTACGCGCAGGAGGTGCAGCGGGCCGTCACCGAGGGCTGACACCGCACGGCCGCCCCGGGTCCGCCGGGGGTTCACGTGGGGTTCACCCTGGCGGCACCCGGGGCTGCTTGGGTCGCGGGGTCCCACCCCGATCCCTCGAGGAGACCACTGTGTCCGTCCTGCGCCCCGCGCTCGCCCTGTCCCTGGCCGCTGGTGCCCTGCTCACCACACCCTCCGCACACGCGGAGGGCACGCTGGAGATGGAGGTGCTGTCCACCCACGAGACGGGCTCGTTCGACGAGGCGGCGTCCGAGATCCCCGCCTTCGACCCCACCACCGGCCAGGTGGCCGTGGTGAACGCCGAGGCCGGTGAGCTGGACGTGCTGGGGCTCGACGAGCGCGGCCAGCTCTCCCCGGCGGGGAGCTTCAGCCCGGTGGGGCTCACCGCGGCGGACGGGTCCGTCATCGGTGAGGGCGCCCAGGTGAACTCGGTGGACGTCCTGCCCAGCGGGCTGGCGGCGCTGGCCGTGGAGGCCCCGGACAAGGTGTCGCCCGGCTGGGTGGTCCTCGGCCGCCTGACCCCCGGTGCCTTCGAGCCGTCCTCCGTCGTGCGGGTCGGCGCGCAGCCGGACATGGTCCGCATCTCGCCCACCGGCACGCACGTCCTCACGGCCGATGAGGGCGAGCCGGACGACGACTTCACCGTCGACCCCGCCGGCACCGTCAGCGTCATCGACCTCTCCTCCGGGGCCGATGCGGTGACGCAGCAGCAGGTGCGCACCGCCGACTTCTCCGCCTTCGCCACCACGCTCGACCCGCGCGTCCGGGTCTTCGGCCCCGACGTGCCCGCGCCGACCGGCGAGCCGAGCCGCGTGGAGCGCAACCTGGAGCCGGAGTACGTGGCCGTGGACCCCTCGGGCACCACCGCCGTCGTGACGCTGCAGGAGGCCAACGCGCTGGCGATCGTGGACATCGCCTCGGCCACGGTCACCGACGTCCGCCCGATGCAGCAGCGCTCCTGGGAGTCCTCCGCCGTCGACAGCTCCAAGGAGGACGAGCGGGCCCACCCCATCGGCGGCCTGCCCATCGAGGCGATGATGCAGCCCGACGCCATCGAGGCGTTCACGGCCGGTGGCCAGACCTACTACGTGACGGCCAACGAGGGCGACGTCCGCGAGTGGGGCGAGTACACCGAGGAGACCACCATCGGCGAGCTCGAGCTCGCGGCCTTCCCCGACCTGGACGCCGAGTGGTTCCAGTCCGAGGAGGTCGCCGGCGACCTGAAGGTCAGCTCCGAGCACGGCCGCAACGCCGAGACCGGGCTGTACGAGGCCCTGTACTCCTTCGGTGGCCGGTCGTTCTCCGTGGTGGACGCCCAGGGCAGGCCGGTGTTCGAGTCCGGCGGCCAGCTGGAGCAGATCGTGCTCGGCCTCATCGAGGACGGCACCCTGCCCGAGCACGCGTGGAACGCCAACCACGACGAGAACCCCTCCCTGGACTCCCGCAGCGACGACAAGGGTGTGGAGCCCGAGGCCGTCGCCGTGGGTGAGGTCGAGGGGACCCCCTACCTGTTCCTCGGCCTGGAGCGCATCTCCGGGATCATGGTGTTCGACCTGTCCGACCCGCAGCAGCCGCAGTTCGTCACCTGGGCGGACAACCGTGGCTGGGACGCGGAGTTCGACGGCGAGGCCGTCGAGGGGCAGGGCGACCTGGGCCCGGAGGGCCTGGAATTCGTCGACGCCGCCGCCAGCCCCACCGGCGAGCCGCTGCTGGTGGTGGGCAACGAGATCTCCGGCACCACCACCGTGTGGAGCGTCACCGACTCGGACGGCCCCATCATCGACACCGGTGTGGCGCACCAGCGCGCGGCGGGCGAGGGGGTCGGCGCCGCACTGGGCCTGACCCTGCTGGCCGGTGGCGCGCTCGTGCTGGCCGGTCGTCGTCAGGCGGTCACGCGGGGCTGACCCTCCGTGGTCGCACCGGCGGCCTCCATCTCCTGCACGGCAGAGGTGGAGGCCGCCTCGTCCACGCCGCTGGTCAGCGGCAGCAGCACGTGGGCGGCGAAGCCCGCAGAGAGGGCGTCGATGACGGTCGCGCGCACGCAGTGGTCGGTGGCGATGCCACACACCTCCACCGTCTCGATGCCGCGGTCACGCAGCCAGGTGGCCAGCATGGTCGGCTCGGCGTCGTCGCCGCTGGTGTCGCCCTCGCTGGCCAGGTGGCCTTCGAACCCGCTGTAGGCGGCCTCGAAGCGGCCCTTGCGGAAGACGGCGTCGAACGCCTCGGCCACCTCGGCGACGGCCGGGTGGAACTCCGCGCCCGGGGTGCCCACCTCGCAGTGGACCGGCCAGGAGTCCACGAAGTCCGGCTCGTCGGACCAGTGGTCGCCGGGGTCCTCGTGCCAGTCCTGCGTGGCCACCACGGCGGCGTAGTGGTCGCCGGCGGCGCGGATGTGCTCGGCGATCGCGCGGGCCACCGCATCGCCCTCGGTGGTGGCCAGCGAGCCGCCGGGGCAGAAGTCGTTCTGCACGTCCACCACCAGCAGGGCGGTGGTGCGGGTGGTCGTCTGCTGGGTCATGCCTGCTCCGTCCCCAGCGCCTCGGCGGGCGCCGGCACCTCGTCGATGAACATGGTCGGGATCGCCGGGTCGCCGGCGGAGAGCCGCAGGGCGCCGGCGGGCAGCTCGGCGCGGGAGGCGGCGTGGCGCTCGCGGGCGGCCTCGAGCCCCTCGGCGCCGGTGGCCACCACCACCTGACCGCCCTGCACCAGCGGCACCAGCAGCTCACGGTCGTCGCCGTCGCCGCCGGGGTGCTCGCCGATGCCCACCAGCTCGGCGGTCGCCACCCCATCGACGATGCGGCGCATCGCGTGCTTGCGCCCGCCCACGGATGTCTTCTTGGCGCTGGCCTTGGCCACGTCCACCATCACGCCGTCGTCCCCCTCGCGGGAGACGAGCTTGTAGACCATGCCCGCGGTGGGGTGGCCCGAGCCGGTCACCAGGCGGGTGCCCACGCCGTAGGCGTCCACCGGCCCGGCGGCCAGGGAGGCGATGGCGTACTCGTCCAGGTCGCTGGTGACCACGATGCGGGTGTCGCTCGCCCCCAGCTCGTCCAGCTGTCGCCGCACGGCGTGGGCCTGGCCCAGCAGGTCACCGGAGTCCAGCCGCACCCCGCCCAGGGAGGTGCCGGCCACCTCGACGGCGGTCTGCACGCCGCGGGTGACGTCGTAGGTGTCCACGAGCAGGGTGGTGGAGGCGCCCAGGGAGTCCACCTGGGCGGCGAAGGCGGCGCGCTCGTCGTCGTGCAGGAGGGTGAAGGAGTGGGCGGCGGTCCCGGCGGTGGGCACACCCCATCGACGCCCGGCCTCCAGGTTGGAGGAGGAGGCGAAGCCGGCCACGTGGGCGGCCCGCGCGGCGGCCACGGCCGACCCCTCGGAGGTGCGCCGGGAGCCCATCTCGATGCAGGGACGATCGCCCGCCACGGCCGTCATGCGGCTGGCGGCCGAGGCCACCGCGGAGTCGTGGTTCAGCATCGACAGGGCGAGGGTCTCCAGGATCACGCCCTCGGCGAAGGTCGACTCCACCACCATCAGGGGGGAGTGGCCGAAGTAGATCTCGCCCTCGGGGTAGCCGTGGATGTCACCGGAGAAGCGGTAGTCGGCCAGCCACTCCAGGGTGGGCTCGTCCACCACCCGGTGGCGGCGCAGGTGCTCGAGCTCGGCCTCGCCGAAGGTGAAGTCCGCCAACGCCTCCAGGAAGCGCCCGGTGCCGGCGACCACGCCGTAGCGGCGGCCCTCGGGCAGGCGGCGGGCGAAGAGCTCGAACACGCTGCGCCGGTGGGCGGCGCCGCTGCGCAGGGCGGCCTGCACCATGGTGAGCTCGTAGTGGTCGGTCATCAGGGCGGTGCTGTTCACGCGCCCCAGCCTAGGTGTACGGCCCACGGGGGTGGGGTGGACCGAGTCCGCGGGGCCGGGCGGTCGAGGGGCCGGCTGTGGACTGCGGCTGCCGGGTGTCGGTGGCCTTCCCTACAGTGGGGGCGTGGCTGAACCCCTGGACCCGACACCCCTGTCAGACCCCGAGGGCGCGGTGGCGCTGGCCGACCGGGCCGACCTCGACGCGCCCTGGTACACGCTGGTCTGGAACGACCCGGTCAACCTCATGAGCTACGTGACCTTCGTGCTCATGGACCACTTCGGGTACCCGCAGCGCACGGCGGAGGCGATGATGATGGACATCCACACCAAGGGGCGGTGCGTGGTGTCCACGGGCAGCCGGGAGGCCATGGAGGTCGACACCAAGGCCATGCAGGAGTACGGCCTGTGGGCGACGCTGGGTCAGGACACCTGATGGCGCGCGCGTTCCGCTGGGAGGGTGAGGCCGCCGTGGCCCACCTGGACGACCTGGAGCTGCAGGTGCTGAGCGAGAGTGCCACCGCGGTTGTCCTCATCCTGGGTGGCATCCCGGGCGTGGACGAGCGGGTGGACCCCGGGGCCGGTGGGCTCGGGGGAGACGGCGGGGCCGCTGAGGGTGCGTCGGGGGAGGCCGATGACCAGGCGTCGGTCGACGCGCGCTTCGAGGCGCTGACGGCCGGCCTGCACCCCACGGAGCCCGCGACGGACGACCCCGCGGTCCCCTCTGCCCGGGGGGACGTTCCCCGCATCTCACCATTGGGCCTGCTCAACGACTCGGGGGCGGACCCTGCGCTGCACCGTCTGTTCCCCGAGGCGCACCCCCTGGAGCCGATCATCGCCCTGGAGTTCGCGGAGGTGGCCCACGTGGGCATCCGCCGCACCAAGCTGACCAACCTGAACGCTCTCATCGCCGCCTGCGACCGGGCGTCCGAGAGCGGTGTGCTGGCCCTGTCGCTCGAGGAGGCCCGGCAGGTCCTGGCGGCCATGACGGACATCCGCATCGTGCTGGCCGACCGGTTGGACATCACCGAGGACGGCGACTCCGAGCAGGCCGATGCCCGGACCTCGTGGCTGATCCGTCAGGCCGAGCGGGGGGAGCGCCTGACCGAGGAGGAGGAGCGTGACCTGCAGCTGGGTCTGCACCACGGATTCCTGGGGTGGATGCAGGAGACCCTCGTCGAGGCCCTCATGCGCCGGTGACGCGTCGTGGGGCTGGGTCCCGCACCGCCCGGCTGTCCTAGGCTGTTCCCACCATGACTGCAGCCGCTGACCAGACCCTCGCCCCCGCCGCCCACGCCTCCGAGTCCGCGGAGGTGACCGGCTCCGACGTGCGCGTCCGTTTCTGCCCGAGCCCCACGGGAACGCCCCACGTGGGCCTGGCGCGCACCGCCCTGTTCAACTGGGCCTACGCGCGCCACACCGGCGGCACCTTCGTCTTCCGCCTGGAGGACACCGACGCCAGCCGCGACTCCGAGGAGTCCGCGCAGGGCATCTACGACATGCTCGAGTGGCTGGGCATGACCCCCGATGAGGGGGTGCACGAGGGCGGCCCGCACGCCCCCTACCGGCAGAGCGAGCGCCACGGCCACCACGCCGAGGTGGCGCGCAAGCTGGTGGAGGCCGGCTACGCGTACGAGTCCTTCTCCACCCCGGAGGAGGTCGAGGAGCGCCACAAGGCCGCCGGCCGGGACCCCAAGCTGGGCTACGACAACCACGACCGTGAGCTCACCGAGGAGCAGAAGCAGGCCTTCCGCGCCGAGGGTCGTGAGCCCGTGCTGCGCCTGCGCATGCCGGACGAGGACATCACCTTCACCGACATGGTGCGCGGCGAGGTGACCTTCCCCGCCGGGCAGATCCCGGACTTCGTGATCGTCCGCGGGAACGGGGTGCCCCTGTACACGTTGGTGAACCCGGTGGACGACGCCGCGATGCGCATCACCCACGTGATCCGCGGCGAGGACCTGCTGAGCTCCACCCCGCGCCAGATCGCGCTGTACCGCGCCCTCATCGCCATCGGGGAGGCCGAGCGGGTGCCCACCTTCGGTCACCTGCCGCTGGTGCTGGGCAACGGCACCAAGAAGCTCTCCAAGCGCGACCCGGAGGCCGATCTCTTCCTGCACCGCGACCGTGGCTTCGTCCGCGAGGGCATGATCAACTACCTGGCCCTTCTCGGGTGGTCGATCGGGGCCGACCAGGACGTGTTCACCCCGCAGGAGTTCGTCGAGGCCTTCGACGTGCACGCGGTGAACCCCAACCCCGCGCGCTGGGACCAGAAGAAGGCCGAGTCCATCAACGGTGACCACCTGCGCATGCTCGATGCGGGGGAGTTCACCGGTCGTCTCCTGCCGCACCTGCAGGACGCCGGGGTGCTGCCCGACCGTCCCTCGATGGGGGAGATGGCGCGCCTCAAGAGCGTCGCCGAGCTGGTGCAGACGCGCGTTCCCGTCCTGAGCGAGGCCGTGGGCCTGGTGCGGCCCTTCTTCGTGGAGGACGCCGCCCTGGAGCGGGACGAGGCCGCCGTGTCCGGACTCAAGGAGGACGCGCCGGAGGTGCTCGGTGCGGCCATCGCGGCCCTGGAGGAGCTGCCCGACACCCCGGCCGTGGTGCTGGGCGACCCGGCGGACGAGCGCGGTGACCGCTGGGCCACCGAGGACATCGAGGCAGCACTCCGCGCTGCACTGCTGGACGGGCTGGGCCTCAAGCCCAAGGTGGCCTTCACGCCGCTGCGGGTGGCTCTCAGCGGGGCCAAGGTGTCGCCGCCGCTGTTCGAGTCCATGGAGATCCTGGGCAAGCCCTCCACGCTGGCCCGGCTGCGTTCCCTGCGCGACCAGCTGACGGCCTGACGGGGGACGCCTGCGCGCACCTCATGGTGCTGCTGTGCGCGGCTGCCCGCGGATTGGCGAACCGGGGAGAACCTGTGTAAGGTGTCGCCTCGGTTCGCCCCGCGGGGCGGGCTGGTCACCACTGGCCGACCGGACCTCACGGAACGGCGCCAGAACGGTGAAAACCCTTGGGGTATGGTGTAATTGGCAGCACGAGTGATTCTGGTTCATTTAGTCTAGGTTCGAGTCCTGGTACCCCAGCCAGTGCGGTGGAGAAGCTCCCGAGCTTCTTCCGAAGCGCTGCGGAGGCCCACCACCTGTGGTAGAGTCCTCCAGTCGCGAAAGCGATACGGCCCCGTTGTGTAGCGGCCTAGCACGCCGCCCTCTCAAGGCGGTAGCGCGGGTTCAAATCCCGTCGGGGCTACAACTCGAAGGACCCCGGTCAACTGACCGGGGTCCTTCGTCGTGTGTGGGCACCTCCCGGGCAGTCCCTCCTCCTGGGTGGAGACCCTCGGTGCGGGGACGGCTGCAGGGGTTCGTGGACGGCCCCTGAGCGGTGGAAGGTCACGGCCTGGTTGCAATCCCGTCAGACGCTTGGATCGCTACCACGGCTCTGCCTACTCTCGCCACCGGAGGAGCCCCCCATCCCCTCCCTGGCCCGGCACACGACCGAGAGGTGGCCCCATGAACAAAGCGGACCTGGCAAGGACCTTGGAACCGATCGTGGGAGGTCAGGGTGTTGCCTCGCAGTGTGTCGACATCCTGGTGGACGCGATGATCCGTGAGGTCGCGGCCGGAGGGACCGTCACCCTCACCGGCTTCGGAACCTTCGAGCGGGTGGAGCGCGCGCCCCGCACCGGACGGAACCCCCGCACCGGCGAGGTGGTGCGCATCCCCGGGACGGCCGGGCCCCGCTTCCGCCCGAGCCCCATGTTCCGGGGCTTCGTGGCCGACCCCTCCACGCTGCCCGAGACGGGGTGCGCAGGCGGTCGCAGCCGGAGCTGAGGCCCGCCCCATCCCCCGGCGGTCGCGGCGTAGTCTGTGCGCGTACCTGACCATGCGCTGCAGAGGACGACCATGACGCACGCCGCCGTGCTCGGAGCCGGCAGTTGGGGCACCGCCTTCGCGCAGGTGCTGGCCGACGCCGGCACCGAGGTGACCCTGTGGGGTCGCCGGCCCGAGCTGGTGGACGGCATCAACCGCGACCACCAGAACGTCGACTACCTGCCCGGCCACCAGCTGCCCGAGGGGTTGCGGGCCACCACGGACGTGGCGCAGGCGTGCGCGGGCGCCGAGATCGTGGTGCTGGCCGTGCCCTCGCAGACCCTGCGCGACAACCTGCGCGACTGGGGTCCGGTCATCGCCCCCGGGGCCACCGTGGTGTCCCTCATGAAGGGCATCGAGCTGGGCACCGGCCTGCGCATGAGCCAGGTCATCGCCGAGGCCGCTGCGGTGGACCCCGACCGGGTGGCGGTGCTCTCCGGCCCGAACCTCGCCGGCGAGATCGTGCAGCGCCAGCCCTCCGCCTCGGTGGTGGCCTGCCCGGACACCGAGCGGGCCGATGCGGTGGCCGAGGCCTGCGATGCGCCCTACTTCCGGCCGTACACCTCATCGGACGTGATCGGTGCGGAGATCGGCGGCGCTGTGAAGAACGTGGTGGCCCTGGCCGTGGGCATGTCCCAGGGCATGGGCTACGGCGACAACACCTCCGCCATGCTCATCACCCGCGGGCTGGCCGAGATCACCCGGCTGGGCACCGCACTGGGTGCCGATCCCACCACCTTCCTGGGCCTGGCGGGCGCCGGCGACCTGGTGGCCACCTGCTCCAGCCAGCTCTCCCGGAACCACCAGGTGGGCATGCGCCTGGGCCAGGGGGAGGAGCTCCAGAGCATCCTGGACTCGCAGAACCAGGTGGCCGAGGGCGTGAAGTCCTGCCGCTCGATCCTGCACCTGGCCCAGCAGCACGACATCCCCATGCCCATCGCCTCGGCGGTCGTCGGTGTGGTGCACGAGGGGGTCTCGGTGGAGGAGACGGCCCGCCGCCTCATGTCGCGTGTGCGCAAGGCCGAGCAGTACTGATCCGCCCCCCGGGCGAGTACGATCCTGCGACGATGAGTGCCTCGAACCAGACCCCGTCCTCGCGCCCCCGCGTCGCCCTCGTCTTCGGCGGCCGGTCCAGTGAGCACCCCGTGTCCTGCGCGACCGCTGCCAGCGTGATGGCGGCCATCGACTCCACGCGCTGGGAGGTCGTCCCCATCGGCATCACGCGTGAGGGCCAGTGGGTGGTCTCGACCGCCTCGCCGGAGGAGCTCGCCATCAGCGCCGGGCACATCCCCCAGGTCGCGGGCGGGGACGAGCACGTCATCGTGCCGCTGGGGTCCACGCACACCGACCTGCAGGTCGTGCGGCAGGGGCTGCCGCCGGAGCTGCTGGGCGAGGTGGACGTGGTCTTCCCGCTGCTGCACGGCCCGTTCGGCGAGGACGGCACCCTGCAGGGGCTGCTGGAGATGGCAGACCTGCGCTACGTGGGCTGCGGCGTGGCCTCCTCGGCCATGATGATGGACAAGCACCACATGAAGGTGGTCTTCGAGGCCGCCGGCCTGGAGGTGGGGCCCTACCGGGTGATCAGCGACCGCCGGTGGCGCGCCGACCGCCAGGGTGCCCTGGACGCCGTGGCCGAGCTCGAGCTGCCGGTCTTCGTCAAGCCGGCCCGTGCGGGCTCCTCCATGGGGATCACCCGCGTGGACGACCTGTCCGCCCTGGAGGAGGCCATCGAGGCCGCCCGCGAGCACGACCTGAAGGTCGTGGTGGAGCAGGGCATCGACGGCCGCGAGCTGGAGTGCGCGGTGCTGGACGGGCACGGTGCCGAGCCGCCGCGGGCCAGCACGGTCGGCGAGATCGTGGTCTCCGGGGGGCACGGCTTCTACGACTTCGAGGCCAAGTACCTGGACGAGTCGTCCACCACCCTGTCCGCGCCCGCCGAGGCGCCCGAGCACGTCATCGAGGAGATCCGGCGCCTGGCGGTCATCGCCTTCGACGCCGCCGACTGTGAGGGCCTGGCCCGGGTGGACTTCTTCGTCACCCCCGACGAGCGCATCCTCATCAACGAGATCAACACGATGCCGGGCTTCACCCCCTACTCGATGTACCCCGCGCTGTGGGCCGCCTCCGGCATCCCGTACCCGGAGCTCATCGACGAGCTGCTCACGCTCGCCCTGGAGCGCCCCCTCGGCCTGCGCTGATCAGGTGCAGGCGCGGCCGGTCGAGGGAAGGGCGTCGGCCGCCTCGGCGAAGCCGGCCACCAGGTCCGCGGACTGCGGGTAGCTGGCGGGCACGAGGATCTCCAGCGCCGGGGTGCGCCCGTAGGTGACCAGGGCCACGCCGTCATCCAGCTCCTGCACCACCCAGTCCACCTCGTTGACCGTGAGGCAGGGGTCGGTGGTGGGTCCGGGCGGCACCACGCCGCACCGGGCCACGATGGCGGGGTTCCCCCACGCCGCTGCGCTGCTCTCGGCCTCCTCGGAGACCGGTTGGGCCACCCGTCCGGCCACGACCTCGGGGAAGGCCTCCACCGCCTGCTGACAGGCCGGCTCCGCCGCCAGGGGCGCGGCCGAGACCGGGACCTCCCCGCGCGAGCAGCCCGCCAGGGTGACGCTCAGCCCCATCGTCGCGGCGGCACCCAACGCCATCAGGCGAGGGGTGGGGTGGGGCCACGGGCGCACGGTGGGACGGCGGGAGGGCATCGGCACAGGGTAGCGTCGCGGAGTGGCACTCACGTTGGCTGACCTCTCCGAGAACGACCTGCTCCCGCGCCTCTGGGAGCACCTGCCCACCCGTGGGCGCGACGTCCTGGTGGGGCCGGGCGACGATGCCGCCGTGGTGCACTCGCCCGGGGCCGTCGTCGTGACCACGGACACGATGGTGCGGGGCGCCGACTGGCTGGACGAGTGGTCCACCGGGTGGCAGGTGGGGGCCAAGGCCGTGGCGCAGAACCTGGCCGACGTGACCGCGATGGGGGGACGGTGCACCTCGATGGTGCTCACCCTGGTGGCCGATGCCGGAACGCCCGTGGAATGGGTGGAGGAGCTCGCGGCCGGCGTGGGGGAGCGGGCCACCGAGGCCGGGATCGTCGTGACCGGGGGAGACCTGTCCTCAGCGCCCGTCGGGACGCGGATGGTGAGCATCACCGCCCTGGGCAGCGTGGGCGACTCCCCGGTGCTGCGTTCGGGGGCCCGGCCGGGGGACCAGCTGGCGGTCTCCGGCCCGTTGGGGCGCTCAGCGGTGGGACTGTCGCTCCTGCAGGCCGGCCGGACCGGGGCCGACGAGGGATCCTGGGCGGCGGAGTGCCTGGAGCACCACCGCGCACCGCGGGCGGATGCCGATGCGGGTGAGACGGCCGCGCGGGCAGGGGCGACGGCCATGCTCGACGTCAGTGACGGGCTCGGCAGGGACGGCACGCGCCTGGCCACGGCCAGCGGGGTGGGGCTGCTGCTGGACGGCGACGCCCTGGCCGCGGACGTGCAGCGGGCCGCCGAGGCCCTGGGCGGGACGGATGACCGGGCGGCCTGGGAGGCAGTGCTCACCGGGGGAGAGGAGCACTGCCTGCTGGCGAGCTTCCCCGCATCGGCCACGGTGCCCGCGGGGTGGCGGGTGATCGGCCGATGCGTGGGCGCCGTGGACGCCCCCGCGCCGGTGAGTCTGGACGGACGGGCCGTCGAGGGCGGGTGGGACCACTTCCGGGCATGACGAAGGGCGCCCCGTGGGGCGCCCTGTCACGGCTCTCGCGAGCGGGGTGTCGGCCAATGGCCGGTCACCGTGGGGTCAGCGCACGACCTTGCCGGCCTTGAGGCACGAGGTGCAGGCGTTGATGCGCTTCACGGTGGCGAGCTTGTCGCCGACGCGGGCACGCACGCGCTGGATGTTCGGGTTCCAACGGCGCTTGGTGCGGCGGTTGGAGTGCGAGATGTTGTGACCGAAGCTCGGTCCCTTGCCGCAGACGTCGCAGGTGGCAGCCACGGTTCTCTCCTGAGTGATCGTTGGTCGAATGGGCCCCGACCGGGAGTTCCGCGGCGGGGGACTCGGGGAGTTCCTGCACACGGGGGTCACGGGCAACCGGAGAAGAATAGCGGACCTCACCCGTTGGGGCCAATCCGGTGGTTGTCACCGGTGGGTGCGACCATGGGCGCGTCCACCCGGAGGCGCTGGTGCGCCCCGTTCAGCCGGTCCCGGAGCGAGGAGAGGGCGAGGAGAGCATGACCAGTTCGCAGCACGCGCGGCTCACCGCGCTGGGTGCCCGCCGGTGGTTGCTGAACGTCCGCAGCGGGCTGCGCCGGTCGGCTCCCCAGCTCGATGCGGTGAACGTCTTCCCGGTGGCCGATGGTGACACGGGCACCAACATGTTCCTCACCCTGGACTCCGGGCTGCGCACGGCCCCGCCCTGGGACCCGGCGGACGTGCACGCCAGCATCGACGGTCTGGCCCGCTCCATCCTGTGGGCGGCGCGGGGGAACAGCGGGGTGATCCTGGCCCAGCTGGTGGCGGGGGCCGCGCAGGAGCTCATCCGGGGCGCCGCCGGCGACCAGGACGGTGGCCTGGACGGGGTGGGTCTGGCCCGGGCGCTCGAGCGTGCGGACGCCTCGGCCTGGCAGGCGGTCGCCACCCCGGAGCAGGGCACCATCCTCAGCGTCTCCCGGGCCGCGGCAGACGCCGCGCAGGAGGCCGCACGTGAGGGCCGCTCGGTGGGCGAGGTGGCCCGCGCCGCCCTGGACGCGGCCACCGTGGCGCTGGCCCGCACCCCCGACGAGCTGCCCGCGCTGGCCGCGGCCCACGTGGTGGATGCGGGGGCAGCGGGCTACGTGGTGGCCCTGCGACACCTCGTGCTGACCTGTGGCCTGGAGGCACCGGACGCCCCGGGGCTGCAGTGGCTGGGCAGCGACGGGCAGGCTCGGGAGGCCCGGGCCCCCAGGTCCGCTGTGGGCGCGCCGGGCGATGCGGGTGCGCGGGATGGCGGGCCCCGTGGCGCGACCAGCGCCGCGGAGAGCACCGAGGGCGAGGCCGACAGCGAGGGGCACATCGAGCAGCCCGCCGAGCACGAGGTCACGGGGGACGCGGGGGACGGGGAGCACCAGCCCGGTGCTGACTCCGACTCCACCCTCGAGGTGGTGCTGGGGCTCACCCTCACCGAGTCCTCGGCCCGACGCGCCGAACGGCTGGTCAAGCGCCTGCGGCGACGACTGACGGACCTGGGGGACTCCGTGGTGGTGGCCGGGGCCGGGCGTCACTGGCGGGTGCACGTGCACGTGGCCGATGCGCGCACCGCATCGCGGGTGACCGCCCTGTGCCGCCGCGCCGGTGACGTGGCCGAGGTCCGCGTGGAGGGCCTGGACGGCTCCCACGAGCGACGCCGGGAGGTGGCCCTGCTGGTGGCGGCCTCGGGGGACGGGCTGGTGGGTGTGCTGCGCGCCGCCGGGGCGCAGGTGGTGCCCTCGTCTCCCGGACAGCGTGCCGGCATCGGCGACCTGGTGCAGGGCGTGGAGGCGTGTGGGGCCACCCGGGTGGTGCTCCTGCCCGCGGACGGCCACCTGGTGCTCCCCGCCCAGGAGGCCGCTCGGCAGGTGGCGCAGCGCGGCATCTGGCTGCAGGTGCTGGAGTGCCCCTCCCTGCAGGGCGCCGTGGCGGCCGTGGCGGTCTGGGACCCCGCAGGCGACGTGGAGAAGTCCGTGCGTGCGGTGACCAGTGCGGCCACCTCCACCACCGACGGAGCCGTGCGCCAGCTGGGCGACGGCCGCGTGGTGGGCCTGGTGGGCGGGCGCGAGGTCAGCCGTGCCGAGGACGTGCCCGGGGCGCTGGCCGAGGTCATCGCGGGCCTGCCCACACGGGGTGTGGAGCTGGCGACGGTGATCCTCGGGGAGGGGCAGGACCCGGCGCTGGGCAAGGTCGTGGAGTCGAGCCTGCGACTGCGGCGCCGTGCCCTGGAGGTGCAGGTCATCGAGGGTGGACCGGAGGCCTTCCCGGTGCTGGTGGGGTTGGAGTGAGGACTGGCGTGAGGACTGGAGGACGCAGGTGGTGACCTGGGAGAGCTCGCTGCCGTCCGTCATCGGCGCGCGGGAGGCGACGGCGCTGGAGAAGGCGCGCGGTCTGCGCACCGTGGGGGACCTGGTGCAGTTCGTGCCCACCCGCTACCTGGACCCCGCCCGCCCCGAGGCGATGGCCGACCTGGTGGTGGGGCAGAGCGCCGTGGTGGTGGGCGAGGTCGTGAGAGCCAGCCAGCTGCCGATGCGCAACCAGCCCCGCCGCAAGCGCCTGGTGGTCTCCGTCCGCGACGATGCGGGGGGCCGCATCGAGGTCACCTTCTTCAGCACCTTCGGGCACGCCGACCGGCTGGTGGCCGGTGCCCGGGTGATGTTCATCGGCACCGTGGGGGAGTTCAAGCGGACGCTGCAGATGACCCACCCGGACTACGTGGTGCTGGACAGTCAGGGGGAGGTCGCCGGTGGCGGGGCAGATCCGGCCGCGGGCCTCATCGGGCTCTACAAGGAGGTCAAGGGCATGACCTCCCTGCAGGTGAACAACTCGGCCACGCTGGTGCTGCACGCCCTGGACGAGGCTCCCGACGTGGTGCCGCTGGGGGTGGCCGCGGCCGCCGGGAGCGGGACCGAGATGACCGCACTCGAGGCGTGGACGGCCCTGCACCGCCCGGCGGACTGGTCCGACGTGGCCCGCGGCCGCAACCGGCTGCGCTACTCCGAGGCGTTCGAGCTGCAGGTGGTGCTGGCCCGGTTGCGCGTGCGCCACGAGGCGGACCCGGCGACCCCGCGGCCCCGCCGGGAGGGTGGCGTGGCCGAGCGCTTCGACGCGGCGCTGCCGTTCGCGCTGACCGGTGCGCAGGAGCGGGTGGGGCAGGAGATCGCCGCCGAGCTGGAGCGGACCCACCCCATGCACCGGCTGTTGCAGGGAGACGTCGGCTCCGGCAAGACGATGGTGGCGCTGCGCGCCATGCTCCAGGCCGTGGACTCCGGCGGGCAGGCCGCGCTGCTGGCACCCACCGAGATCCTGGCGACGCAGCACCACCGGGGGCTGGTGGCCACGCTGGGGGACCTGGCCACGGCTGGCCGACTGGCCGGTGGGGTGGAGATCCGCCTGCTCACCGGATCCATGACCGCCGCCCAGCGCCAGAAGGTGCTGCTGGACACCGTCACCGGGCAGGTGGACATCCTGGTGGGCACCCATGCGCTGCTGCAGGACACGGTGGAGTTCGACGACCTGGCCCTGGTGGTCATCGACGAGCAGCACCGGTTCGGCGTGGAGCAGCGTGACGCCCTGCGCGCGAAGGCTGATCCGCCCCCGCACCTGCTGGTGATGACCGCCACCCCCATCCCGCGCACCGTGGCCATGACCGTCTTCGGCGACATGGACGTCTCGGTGCTGGACGAGCTGCCCGCCGGCCGCCAGCCGATCACGACGCACGTGGTGCCGGCGGGCAACCGCACCTGGGTGGACCGCGCCTGGCAGCGGATCGCCGAGGAGGTGTCCGCCGGGCGGCAGGCGTTCGTGGTGGCCTCCCGCATCGACGCCGCGGACGAGACGGCACCCGACGACGGCTCCGGTGCCGAGGTCCCGGGGGACGCCCCCAGCGGCCTGCTGGTGGAGGTCCCCGACGGCCTGGCCCCCGAGGACGCCGAGCGTCCCCCGGCCGTGGGGGTGGAGGAGCTCGTGGTCACCGCGCGGGAGCACCTGTCGCCCCGGGGGATCCGCGTGGAGATGGTGCACGGCCGCATGCCCACCGAGGCCAAGGACGCGGTGATGGCCGCCTTCGTTGCGGGGGAGGTCGACGTGCTGGTGGCCACCACGGTGGTGGAGGTGGGGGTCGACGTGCCCAACGCCAGCGTGATGCTGGTGATGGACGCCGACCGCTTCGGCATCGCGCAGCTGCACCAGCTCCGCGGGCGCATCGGCCGTGGCGGGCACCCGGGGCTGTGCCTGCTGGCCACGCACGTCGAGGCCGGGCCCACCCGGGAGCGCCTGGAACGGGTGGCGGGGACCACTGACGGTTTTGAGCTGGCCCGGGCCGACCTGGAGATGCGTCGTGAGGGGGACGTGCTGGGGGCTGCCCAGAGCGGTTCCTCGGGGCTGGACTTCGTGCGCGTGCTGCAGGATGCCGAGCTCATCGACCGGGCGCGGGAGGCCGCCCGGGCGTACGTGGCCGAGGACCCCGAGCTCACCGGCTGGCCGCCCCTGGCCCGTGCCGTCGCCGACCGTGACGAGAGCGCCGCCTGGTTGGAGCGCAGCTGATGCGGATCATCGCCGGGAGCCTGGGCGGGCGCCGCATCGCCGCCCCACGAGGTGCCAACACCCGACCCACCAGCGACCGGGTGCGCGAGTCCCTCTTCTCGATGCTGGAGCACGAGGGGGTGCTGCGGGACGCCTGGGTGCTGGACCTGTTCGCCGGGTCAGGCGCCCTGGGCCTCGAGGCCCACAGCCGCGGGGCCCGCCGGGTGGACGGGGTGGACTCGGCCGCCGGGGCCATCGCCACCTTCCGGGAGAACCTGGCCAGCCTGGGTCTCGCCGGGACCGATGCGGTGCACGCCCACCACCGCTCGGTGCTCGCCTTCCTGGGCGCCGGACGTCGGGCCCTCGTGGGCGACGGGGCGGACCTGCCCGACGGCGGGCGTGTGGTGCTGGCCCTGCTCGATCCCCCGTACCCGCTGGACGAGGAGGAGCTGGCCGAAGTGCTTGGGGCGCTCGCCGACGACTGGCTGGCGCCCGGCGCGATCGTGGTGGTGGAGCGGTCGGTGCGCAGCCCGGAGCCGGTCTGGCCGCCGGGGCTGGAGCGCTTCCGCCACCGGGAGCAGGGGGAGACGGCCCTGTGGTTCGCCGAGCCCGTGACCGAGCCCGTGACCGAGGCGGCGGCCGAGTCCGACGCCGACGGCCGATGAGCGCCGCACCGTGACCTGCCACGATGGGGTCGTGACCACCACCGCACTGCTGCCCGGTTCCTACGACCCGCTGACCAACGGCCACCTCGACGTGGTGCGCCGCGCGGCCGCCCTGTACGACCGGGTGGTGGTCGCCGTGGTGCACAACCCGGCCAAGACCGGCACCCTCGAGGTGCCGGTACGGGTGCGTGTCATCGAGGAGTCCGTGGCCGACCTGCCC
Source organism: Kytococcus sedentarius (assembly GCF_041937525.1). Classification (GTDB taxonomy): domain Bacteria; phylum Actinomycetota; class Actinomycetes; order Actinomycetales; family Dermatophilaceae; genus Kytococcus; species Kytococcus sedentarius_A. The sequence goes on along the minus strand of NZ_CP169391.1, from coordinate 1,123,363 downwards.
GGGGTGGAGGTCTCGGCCCACACCGGTCTGCTGGTGGACGTGGCCCGTGCGGTGGGCGCGGACGTGGTGGTCAAGGGCATCCGCAGCGAGACCGACTACGCCTACGAGCACCCGATGGCCGCCATGAACCGCCACCTCTCCGGCATCGAGACCCTGCTGCTGCCCGCAGACGGTGCGGTGGCCCACATCTCCTCCACGCTGGTGCGGCAGATCTCCGCCGCGGGGGGCGACGTGACCGAGCTGGTGCCCGAGCCGGTGCGGCGCGCGCTGACCGAGCTGTCCTGAGTCGATGCCGGCCGGTGGGCCTGTGGGACCATGGGGCCCATGATCGAGCTCGACCGTCGGCACCCCCTGGCCCTTGACCTGCGCTCCTTCGGACGACGAGCCGGCACCATGGAGAGCGGGGAGCTCGAGGTCCCCGCCCCCGAGGGCATCGGCACCGATGTGATGGCCGTGCCCGCCGGCTCCCCGCTGCAGCTGGACCTGCGCCTGGAGTCGCTGGTGGACGGTGTCCTGGCCTCCGGCACCGTCACCGGCACCGCGAAGGCCAGTTGCGTGCGCTGCCTGGCCGAGATCGTGCAGGACGTGGACGAGGACTTCCAGGTGCTCTACGTGTGGCCCGGCGGCCGCACCGGGCCGGACGCCGAGGAGGTCGATCCCGAGACGCAGGAGGACGTCCGCGAGCTGGACGGCGACCTGCTGGACCTCGAGCCGGCCATCCGCGATGCGGTGGTGCCCGGCTTCCCCTTCCAGCCGGTCTGCACCGAGGACTGCCCGGGACTGTGCGACCGCTGCGGTGAGCGGCTGGCCGACGACCCGGACCACGCCCACGAGGAGATCGACCCCCGCTGGGCGGCGCTGCAGCAGCTGTCCGAGCGCGACGAGAAGTGAGCCGCACGGCCCGCCCCGTCGCCGAGCTGGCGGCGCGGCTCGAGGAGGTCGCCGGCGTGCCCGTCGACGCCGACCTGCTGCTGCAGGCGGTGACCCACCGCTCGTTCAGCTACGAGAACGACGACGCCCCGCACAACGAGCGGCTGGAGTTCCTGGGCGACTCGGTGCTGGGCCTGGTGGTGACCAACCACCTCTACCGCGTGAACCCCGACCTGCCCGAGGGCGAGCTGGCGAAACTGCGCAGCGCCGTCGTGAGCGCTCGCGCCCTGGGCGGGGAGGCCGGTCGGCTGGAACTGGGCGACTACTTCCTGCTGGGGCGCGGGGAGGAGAACTCCGGCGGGCGTGCCAAGAACTCGATCCTGGCCGATGGGGTGGAGGCCGTGATCGGCGCGGTGTACCTGTCCTCCGGCATGGACGCCGCCACCACCGTGGTGCACCACCTGTTGGACGAGCTGATGGAGCAGTCGCAGACCATGGGCGCCGCCCTGGACTGGAAGACCAGCCTGCAGGAGCTGGGCTCGGCCCGCGGCCTGGGGCTGCCCGAGTACCGCATCACCGACTCCGGGCCGGACCACGCCAAGGTCTTCGAGGCCACCGCCGTGCTGGGCGGCGAGGAGGCGGGCACCGGCTCCGGACCCACCAAGAAGGCTGCGGAGATGATGGCGGCCGAAGCGGCCTGGCACCACCTGACGGCACAGGACTGACGTGCCGGAGCTCCCCGAGGTGGAGGTGGTCCGCGCCGGACTGGACTCCCACGTGGTGGGTCGCCGCATCGAGGTGGCCGACGTGCGCGGCGAGCGGGTGGCGCGCCGTCACGAGGGTGGGGCACCCGCTCTGGCGCGCGCCCTCATCGGACGTCGGCTGCTCTCGGCGGAGCGCCGGGGCAAGTTCCTCTGGCTCCCGCTGGACGACGGCCATGCCCTGATGACGCACCTGGGGATGAGCGGACAGATGCTGGTGCTGCCCGCCGAGGAGCCCCCGGTGCGCCACGAGCACGCCCGGTTGGACTTCGAGGACGGCGGCCCCACCCTGCGCTTCGCCGACCAGCGCACCTTCGGCGGCTGGTCCGTGGAGCCGCTGGTCCCCGACCCCCACGGGGGCGACCACCCCGGCGGTGTGCCGGCGACCACCACCCACATCGCCCCCGACCCCTTCGAGGCCTGCTTCGACCCCGCGGGGGTGGCCGCCCGGCTGCGCACCCGCCGCGGCCCGGTGAAGCGGGCCGTCCTCGATCAGGGTCTGGTGAGCGGCGTGGGCAACATCTACGCCGACGAGGCCCTGTGGCGCACCGGGGTGCACGGGGAACGGCCCGGGCAGTCGCTGACCGCGCCGCGCGCCCGGGCCCTGCTCGCCCACCTGCAGGACGTGATGGCCGAGGCCCTGGAGCAGGGCGGCACCAGCTTTGACGCGCTGTACGTGAACGTCAACGGTGCCAGCGGCTACTTCGACCGGCGCCTGGCGGTGTACGGCCAGCAGGGCCGCCCCTGCCCCCGGTGCGGCAGCCTCGTGCTGCGCTCGCCCTTCGACGGCCGCAGCTCCCACTGGTGCCCCACCTGCCAGACCCGGCCCCGGTCGGCACCCCGCGGGAGCACCCGGTGAGCCTGGACCACCTCGAGGCCGACCTGGTCCAGGACTCCATCGACCAGCTGGCCCGCCGCATCGGCGCCCGTTTCCCCGAGCGCAGCCTCCACCGTGTGGCCCTGCGCGTGCGCCGTCTGGCCGATGAGGTGGAGGAGGCCTCGGACTCCAGCCGCCTGCGCCTGCGGTGGATGCGCTGGGTCACCGGGGCCCTGGCGCTGGCGCTCGCGGTGGCCACGGCGTTGGTGGCGGTCGCCGTCATCGGGCACCTGCGCAGCACCGGGGTGGGGGAGCCCCCGGACTGGCTGGCGCTGCTCGAGAGCGGTGTGAACGACCTGGTCTTCTCCGCGGTGGCCATCTGGTTCCTCATGATGGTGCCCGCGCGGCTGGAGCGGGCCCGCATGCTCGCGCTGCTGCACCGGTTGCGCTCGGTGGCCCACGTCATCGACATGCACCAGGTGACCAAGGATCCAGAGCACCTGCGGGCCGACTACGTGCCCACCGTGGAGTCGGTGACCGACCCGATGGGGCGCGAGGAGATGTCGCACTACCTGGGCTACTGCACCGAGCTGCTGAGCATGGTGGGCAAGGTGGCCGCCCTGTGCGCGGAGGCGTCCGGGGACGACGTGGTGCTGGACACCGTGTCCGATGTTGAGTCGCTCACCAGCGACCTCTCGGCCACCATCCTGCGCAAGGTCGCCCTGCTGCCCTGACCGGGCCCCGGATGCGGTGAGCCCCGGCGGCTGCGACAGTGACCCGGTGCTCACACCCCACCCCGATCTCCCGCGTCCGCCCGGTCGGCTGAGCCCGGGCGCCCTGCCCCTGGGGGACCTGCCCGCCGCCCGGCGGGTGCCGGAGCAGCGCGGGCCGGTGGCCGTGCTCGGCGCGCACCCCGACGACGAGACGGTGGGTGCCGGGCGGCTGGTCGCCCACCTGGCGGACCGCGGTCCAGTCGTCGTGCACGTGGCGACGGCGGGCGAGGGGTGTTTCGGCGACCGCGAGGTGCCCGGCATCGACGACGTGGGGGCCACGCGCCGGGCGGAGTGGGAGGCGGCCCTGACGGCGCTGGGCGCACGCCGGGGCCGGTGCGCCGGACTGCCGGACGGTGATCTGGCCCGGCAGGCCGATGCGGTGACCGCGTGGGTCGAGGACGTGGTCGCCTCGGAGGGACCCGGGGTCCTGCTGGTTCCCTGGCGACTGGACCCGCACCCCGACCACGCGGCCGTCGGTGAGGCGGCCGCGGCCGTGGCCGCACTGCGAGGTGTGACGGTGTGGGAGTACCCGGTGTGGGCGCCGGCCTGGTGCTCGCCGGAGCAGCTCGCCCAGACCGGCTGGCGGCTGCAGTCCTGGACGACCGACAGCGCGGCGGACACCGCACGCCAGGCGGCTCTGCGGTGCTATCCCTCGCAGACCGGTGAGCTGGCGCCGGGGTGGGGTGCGGTGGTGCCGCCCGAGGCCCTGGCCCACCACGGCCGGCAGCTCGTGTGCGTGCAGGAGGCACTGTGATGGCCACCGGCGGCGACCCGGCGGGGCCGGCGATGAGCGCCAAGGGCTGGTACGCCCACGACGACGACCCCTTCGGCGTCGGGACCCTCTGGTACGAGCGCCGCAAGCGGGCGGTCGTGGCGGCCTGTCTGCAGCAGGAGCGCTATGCGCGGGCTTGGGACGTCGCCAGCGGCACCGGTCACCTGGCACAGGACCTGCTCGGACGGTGCGCCGAGCTGGTGGGCAGCGATGCGGACCCACGGGCGGTCGAGCTCACACGGGACCGGTTGACCAGTGGTGGGTCCGGCGAGCCCCAGACCGCGCGAGTGCTGCAGAACCGCCTGCCCTCCCGTCCTCCCGGGCTCGCCGCGTGCGACCTGGTGCTCCTCTCCGAGGTGCTCTACTACCTCGACGACGGGGCCCGGGCGATGGTGCCCGACCTGCTGGAGGCGGTCACGGCGGGCTCTCCGGGGGCCGAGGTGGTGGCGGTGACCTGGCGTCACCATCCCCACGACGGCCACCTCTCGGGCGCGGCGGCCCACGCCGAGCTGCACACGGCCCTGACCGATCGTGGGTGGAGCCGGCTGGTGGACCACCAGGACGAGGACTTCGTGCTGCACAGTTGGACCGCACCGTCCACGGGAGGACAGCCATGACGCCCGACTCCGCCCTGCCCGACTCCGCCCTGCCCCACTCCGGGAGCCTCGGATCCTGCCTCGCGCCGTGGCCGGACCCCGTGCCGGTGGGTGACCACCCCCGTCGTTCCACCGAGGCCGACGTGCTGCGCGCCGCGGTGTGGCCGCTGGTGGACGGCGTGGACTGGGCGCTGCTCACCTGGCCGGAGCTGCTGGCCGCGCTGGGGCGCCGTGGGGCCACCGACATCGCCTGGTCGCGTCTGGCCGAGGGCCATGTCGATGCGGTGCGCATCCTGTCGCAGGCCGGTCGGCGGGCTGCCCCGGACTGTCTGTACGGCGTCTGGGCCTCCCGTTCCCGGGGCACGGGTCCGCGTGCGGAACCGGTGGATGGTGGGTGGCGGGTGCACGGCACCCTCCGCTTCGCCTCCGGGGTGGGGGTGCTGGACCGCGCCCTGGTCACGGGGGTCGACCCGGACGGCACCCACCGGCTGTTCGAGCTGGACGTGAGCACCCTGGTGGGCGATCCGTCATCGTGGGCCGCGACGGGTATGGCCCCCAGCCGGTCGTGGACGGTGGAGGTGGACCGGGGTGCGTCGTCGGACGCGGAGGTGGGGGAGCCGGGGTGGTACCTGCACCGTCCGGCCTTCCTGCCCGGAGGGGTGGGGGTCGCCGCCGTGTGGTGGGGTGCCACGGTACGGGCCGTCCGGGAGGTCCAGCGTGCGGGCCAGGGGGCGCCCGCGGCCCCCGATCGCGCGGTGCGCTGGGGGCACGTGCGCACCGAGCTGGCTGCGGCCGGGGCGGCACTGCAGGTGGCCGGGCTGCGCCTGGAGGAGCTGCTGCCCACCGCGCAGGTCAGGGACTGGGACACGCTCGGTCCGGTGGTGGGGCAGGAGGTGGCGGCGGTCTCCGGGGAGGTGCGGGCGGTGGTCGCGACGGCCGCGGGGCGGGTGCTGGAACACCTCCGGGTGCTGGCCGGAGCGGCGGGGCTGGCGCTGGACGCGGGAGTGGCCCACGCGGTGGAGGACCTCACGGTGTACCTCGCACAGCACCCGGTCGACCGCGCGGCCGGGGGCCTGGGGGATCCCGGGTGACCAGCGTGGTGGTGGGCATCCCCGCCCACGACGAGGAGGACCACATCGGGCCCTGCCTGGAGGCGGTGCTGCGGGCGGCCACGCGGGCGGTGGACGCACCCGGGCTCGTGCGCAGGGTCCACGTGGTGGTCGCTGCCCACCGCTGCACCGACGCGACGGCCCGCCGCGCCACAGCGCTGCTGGAGCGTGCCACCGGTGACCCCCGGGTCACGGGGGAGGTGCTGGTGGACGACGTGAGCACCACCGTGGGTCAGGTTCGGGACCGGGCACTGCGCCACGGGGCGCAGCGCCTGCAGCGCCTGCAGAGCACGCAGGCCACGCAGCGCACGCAGCCCGATGCGCTGTGGCTGCTCAGCACGGACGCGGACTCCCGGGTGCCGGACGGCTGGGTGGAGGACCTGCTGGCCATTGCCCGGGCAGAGGGCGCCTCGGTGGTGACGGGTCTGGTGGACCTGGTCGCCTGGGAGGCCTCCGAGGCCGAGCGGGCGGCGTACGAGCGCCGGGTGGCCGAGGGCCTCCACCCCGGGGGGCACTGGCACGCCTACGGTGCGAACCTCGCCGTACGGCAGGACGTCTACGCGCAGGTGGGGGGCTTTCCCCATCGGGCCGTGGGGGAGGACGTCGGGCTCGTGCAGGCGCTGCGCCGGGCCGGCGCACAGGTGGTCTCCACCACCACGGTGCGCGTCGCCACCTCGGCCCGGGCACCCGGACGAGCCCGCGGTGGGCTGGGATCTCTCCTCGCCGATCTGGCGCGGACCCACGTCGCCGATGGTGGTGCGGCACGAGAGACTGGGGACCACGACGCACGGGCCCGCGCCGCGGGCCGGAAGGAGCACCCATGAACACGCCCGACGAACCGTCGACCACCGGCGACCAGGCCGGGGCCTCCCGGGCCACCCTGTTCGTCCGGGGGCGCGTGCAGGGGGTCGGCTTCCGCTGGTGGACGCGCAGCCGCGCCCTGGAGCTGGGTCTGGTGGGGCACGCTCGCAACATGCGCGACGGTCGGGTGGAGGTGGTCGCCCAGGGCGACCGCGACGCCATCGACCGCCTGGAGGAACTGCTGCGGGAGGACCCGAGCACCGCCGGTCGCCCCGGTGAGGTGGAGACGGTGGTGCGCCAGGACGGCGACGCGCGCCCCGGCGTCGAGGGATTCGTCGAGCGCTGAGGGGATTTCCCCGGGTGTGAAGCAGACGCGTGCCGCGTGGCGCACTGCCGACGGGCTGCTGGGGGAGGACACTGCGCCCCATGGACCCCATCACACCTGCCTACGGCTCAGGCACCCTGCTGCTCATCGCAGCCGGCGCCATCGCCGTGCTGCTCACCCTCATCATTCACTTCCGCCTCCACGCCTTCGTGGCGCTGGTGCTGGTCAGTGCGCTCACCGCGCTGGTGGCCGGCATCCCCGTCGCGGACGTGCCCGCCGCCCTGTCCTCGGGCTTCTCCAGCACGCTCGGCAGTGTGGCGCTGCTGGTCGGCTTCGGCGTCATGCTCGGCCGCATCCTCGAGGTCTCCGGCGGCGCCCAGGTGCTCGCGGACTCGCTGATCTCCCGCTTCGGGGAGAAGCGTGCCCCGTTCGCGCTCGGTGTCGCCGCCCTGCTCTTCGGCTTCCCCATCTTCTTCGATGCGGGGCTCGTCGTCTTCCTGCCCATCATCCTGGCCGTGGCGCGTCGCTTCGGCGGCTCGGTGCTCTACTACGCCATCCCGGCGGCCGGTGCCTTCGCGGCCATGCACGCCCTGGTGCCGCCGCACCCCGGCCCGGTGGCTGCTGCCACGGAGTTCTCGGCCGACATCGGCCTCACCCTGCTGCTGGGCACCGTCGCCGCGGTGATCTCCTGGTACCTCGGTGTGTACCTGGTGAGCAAGTGGCTGGGCCGCCGCTTCGACATCCCGCTGCCCTCGCTGCTGCTGGGTGAGGAGCGGGGCCGTGACGGTCTGACCGACGCCGAGCGCGAGGCCGGCACCGCGGGCCGCACGCCCGGGTTCGGCCTGGTGCTGGGCCTGCTGCTGCTGCCGATGCTGCTCATCGCCGGCAAGACGGTCTCGAACACCCTCATCTCCGACGGCCGTGTGGCCGAGGACAACGCCCTGGCCGGTGTGCTGACCTTCCTGGGCGACACTCCCATCGCCCTGCTGATCACGCTGCTGGCGGCCATCCTGCTCATCCGTGTGGGCGGCGGCAAGGACGGGCTGCAGAAGCTCCTGGACGACGCGCTGGCCCCCATCTGCTCCATCATCCTCATCACCGGTGCCGGTGGCATGTTCGGTGGCGTGCTGCGCGCCAGCGGCATCGGCGAGGCCCTCACCGACTCGCTCGGCGGGCTGGGCATCAGCCTCATCCTGCAGGCCTTCCTCATCTCCACCCTGCTGCGCGTGGCGCAGGGTTCGGCCACGGTGGCCCTGACCACCACGGCCGGCCTGCTCTCGGCGGCCGTGGGAGCCGCATCGCTCGGTGACGTGCAGCTGGTGGCCCTGGTCATCGCCATCGCGGCCGGTGCCACGGTGCTCTCGCACGTGAACGACTCCGGCTTCTGGCTGGTGGGTCGCTTCTTCGAGATGGACACCAAGACCACCCTGCGCACCTGGACGGTCATGGAGACCACCCTGGGCCTGGTGGCCTTCGGTGTGGCCCTGGCGTTGTGGTCCGTGGGCGGTGCCATCGCCTGAGGCGTCTTGTCGTCTGCTGCGGCCCCGCCACGGAACACATCTGTGGCGGGGCCGTGGTGTCTGGCGGGTTGTGACTGGACGCCACTGGGGGGACTGCTGCGAGGTCCGGCCAGGGGGGATTGGCCGGTTGTCCACAGGGTTTGGCCGTCCGGGGGAGGTTGTCGGTGGTCTCGTTTAGTGTGGGGACATCAGTTCGACGGGGTGTCGGACAGTGAGTTGAACACGTGGTGACCATCTGAGGGGGTGGGGGCATGCGGCAGGAGTCGTTCGACACGGGGCAGGGCCCCATGTCCCGTGCGGGTGGGCAGCGGTCCAGCGGCACGTCCAGACCCGCAGACAAGCCCTGTGGTGGTCGTGCGAAGGGTGCGTGGGAACGTGCCGAAGCGGCGCTGGGTGAGGCCGTGTCGGCGGTGGAGTCCGCCCGGACCGCGGACGTGGCGCTGATGGATGCGGTCGGGCGGGTGTACGCGCACACGGTGGCTCACTTGCAGCAGCGTGTGGATGAGGGTGAGCCGGGGATCCTGCGTCCGTGTGATGCGCCGGTGATCGTGACTGAGGAGGTCGTCGCGGCCACCGGTGAGGCTGCTGGGCGGATCGGGCACCTGGTGAACCTGGCCGCCTCCGATCCTGAACGCGTCGAGTGTGGGCGGGAAGCCCTGGTGGAGGGTCGTGCCTCCCTGTCGCGGGTGTTGACCTGGTTCGCTGACACCAAGCACTTGAAGACTGATGATGCGGTCGCGATCGGGCAGGACGTCCTCACCAGGGCAGCTGATGGGTCGCCGCGGACTGCTGCGTCGTTCCGTGAGTTGTTGCGCCGCAGGATCCGGAAGGTCGAGGCGGCCGACCGGCAGGCGGCCCGGGAGCGGATGGTCGAGGCGATCGAAGGTCGTGGGTCGTGGACCCATGCGGGTGATGACGGGACCGGGTCGCTGACGGTGGTGGGTGAGGCCACCCGGGTGGCTGCTGCGTGGGGCCGGTTGGACGCTGCGGCCCGCCGCGCGAAGGCTGCGGGTGATCAGCGGACCCTGTCCCAGTTGCGGTCGGACATCCACCTCGACCTGCTCCTGGTCGGCCAGCTCCCCGGCACCTGCACCAACCCCCAGCACGCGAGTCCCACGACCAAGCCCGGCAACACACCCAGCAACGGCACCGCCGGTGAGGCGGCCATTCATGGCAGTGGCGGCCTGGCAGGTGACGCGTTCACCCAGCCCGGCAGCGCCGCTGGCGACGGCAGTGGCGGCCTGGCAGGTGACGCGTTCACCCAGCCCTCACTGCCCACCCCGACCAACGAGCCGCAGATCCCGGCCCGGGCGACCACGAACACCGGCACCGGTGTGGGCACGCGGCCCCCAGCCCCGGTGGGCTCCGGGCCCGGGTCTCCTGAGCTGTCGGCGCCGCCGGTGTGCACGTCCTGCGGGACCGTGTCGGATGACTGGTTCCCCGTGCCCCAGGTGGGTGACCCGGCCCTACCCCCGGCACGTGTGACGGTCGTCGTGGGCTTGGATGTCCTGCTCGAAAACGCTGCCACCCCGACCAACGGGACCAGTGTGCCCACTACCGGCCCACCGGGCAGCCCTAGCCCACCGGGAAGCGGCCGACCGGATGGTTCGAGTCCTCCGGGCAGTGATAGCCCTCCGGGCGGCAGTCCTCCGGGTGATGAACCGCCCGGCCAGCGACCACCGACCACTCAGACAGCAGATGTGATGGACACCCCCGGTGACGGGGGTGCCCACCGGGGGTTGCGGGGTGTGGCGTTGGGGTGGATGCCTGGGTTCGGGTATCTCGACCCCGAGCATGTCCGTGCCGTGGCGACCCGGGAGGGGTCGGTGTGGCAGCGCCTGGTCGCCGACCCGACCACCGGCCACGCGGTGAGTGTCTCGCCGTACACGTATCGGCCGACGGCGTCGGTGGCCCGGTTCGTCCGCGCCCGGGACGGCATCGCCCGCGACCCCGGCTCCGGGGTCAGCGCCCAGCAGTGCGAGCTCGACCACGTGATCCCCTTCGACGAGGGCGGGCCCACCACCCCGGGGAACCTGCAGTGCCTCTCCCGCCGCGGCCACACCCGTAAGACCACACGCGGCTGGCACGCCACCATCACCGACGACGGCACCGTCCACTGGACCACCCTCCTCGGCCAGACCCACACCACCCAACCCCACGACTACCGCGAGGCCTGACCAGTCACAGCGGGTCCAGAGCGCTGCCGGTCCCGCCGCCGCCCGGGACGTGCCCAGCCCGGAACGTGCCCGCCGCCGTCGTCGCCGATGCCGACGCTGTCGTCGTCGCCGCCGACGCCGGCGTCGACACGGCCCACCCCACGCCACCTTTCGTAGGATGGCGCGGCAGACGGCCCCGCCGTCCCCAGGTCCCCGGCCGACAGGAAACCCTCCACCGTGTACGTGACGTCCCTGACCCTCAAGGGGTTCAAGTCGTTCGCCTCGTCCACGACGATGCAGCTGGAGCCGGGCATCACCTGCATCGTGGGCCCGAACGGCTCGGGCAAGTCGAACGTCGTGGACGCGCTGGCCTGGGTGATGGGGGAACAGGGCGCCAAGTCGCTGCGCGGCGGCAAGATGGAGGACGTCATCTTCGCCGGCACCTCCGGCCGCGCGCCGTTGGGCCGCGCCGAGGTGGCCATGACCATCGACAACACCGACGGCGCCCTGCCGATCGACTACTCCGAGGTCACCATCAGCCGCACCATGTTCCGCAGCGGCGGCTCGGAGTACGCCATCAACGGCACCCCCTGCCGCCTGCTGGACGTGCAGGAGCTGCTCAGCGACTCCGGCATCGGGCGGGAGATGCACGTCATCGTGGGGCAGGGGCAGCTCGATGCGGTGCTCCGCGCCACCCCCGAGGAGCGACGCGGCTTCATCGAAGAGGCCGCCGGGGTGCTCAAGCACCGCCGCCGCAAGGAGAAGGCGCTCCGCAAGCTGGACTCGATGGAGGGCGACCTCGCCCGGGTGCGTGACCTGACGGCGGAGATCCGCCGCCAGCTCGGCCCGCTGGGCCGGCAGGCGGCCACGGCGCGCCGGGCGGCGGTCATCCACATCACCGTCCGGGACGCCCGGGCCCGACTGCTGGCCGACGACCTCGTGCAGCAGCAGGCGGCCCTCAGCGCGGACCTCGCGGACGAACGGGCTGCCCAGGCCCGGCGCGAGGAGGCCGAACAGGCGCTGGCCGCCGCGACCCAGGGGGTGGGCGAGCTCGAGCAGGCCGTGGCCGCCGCGGACGAGCGCCACGACGCCTTCCGCACGCTGTGGTTCACCACCGGCACCCTCATCGAGCGCACCCGTGCCGCCGGCCGCCTGGCCGCCGAGCGCGCGACCCTCGCCGAGCGTGACGCCACCGAGTCCGAGCAGCGCAGCCGCACCGGCCGTGACCCCGAGCAGCTGCAGGCCCAGGCTGCGGAACTGAAGCAGCAGGAGGCCGACGAGGCCGCCCGCATCGAGTCCACCGAGGCAGACCTCGCGCAGGCGACCACCGCCCGCGAGGAGGCCGAGGCCGCGCACGCCGCCGAGGCGCAGCGGTTGGAGCGCCTCGCGAAGGCCGCGGCTGACCGCCGGGAGGGGCTGGCCACGCTGGCCGGGCAGGTGGAGGTGCGCCGGTCCCGCGTGGCCTCGGCACAGACGGAGATCGAGCGGCTGGAGGCCGACATCGCCGCCGGCGAGGAGCAGGCGCAGCAGGCACGCGCTCGGCTGGCGGAGCTCGAGGGCGGCATGGACGAGGCGGAGTCCGGGGAGGCCGGTCTGGACGCCGCCCACGAGGAGGCGCAGGCGGCCGTGGACGCCGCCGCGGCCGAGCTGGAGCAGGCGCGCAACCGGCTGAACACCGCGCAGCAGCGCACCCAGCGCCTCACCGCCCGCGTGGAGGGCCTGGCCGTGGCCCTGCAGCGCCGTGACGGCTCGGCGACGCTCGTGGCCGAGGGCGCGCCCGCCGGTGTGCTGGGTGACCTGACCGACCACCTGCAGGTCGATGCGGGGCACGAGGCTGCGCTGGCCGTCGCCCTGGGGCCCGTTGCCACCGCGCTGGTCGTCGAGGGCCGCGGAGCGGCCACGGCCGCGCTGGAGCACCTGGCCGCGCAGGAGGCGGGCCAGGCCACGTTGGTGCTCTCCTCCGGGTCCGATGCGGGGGAGCCCGTTGCGCTGTCCGTCGCCGACGAGCGTGGTCCGGGTGCGCTCCCGGGCGACGCCGTCTGGGCATCCGGCGTGGTGCGCGTCTCCCCGGCGCTGGCCGGTGCGGTGGCCGAGGCGCTGCAGGGCGTGGCCCTCGCGCCGGACGCCGAGGCCGCCCGGGCCGTGCTGGAGGCGGTGCCGGAGGTGCGGGCCGTGGCCACCAGCACCGGTGAGCTGTGGACCCGGCACCGGGTGACCGGGGGCTCCTCGACCGGCCCCTCCTCGGTGGAGGTGGCGGCCGACCACGACCGCGCCGTGGCCGAGCTGGAGCAGTCCCGCCAGGAGGTCACCGCGGCCGAGGCCGCACGCGACGCTGCGCAGGAGGCGCTGGACCGCGCCCGCCCGGCAGCCGATGCGGCGCTGGCCGCACTGCACGAGTCCGATGCGCGGATGGCCGCCGTGGCCGAAGACCTTGCCCAGGCGGCGCAGGCGGAGCGGGCGGCGCGCTCCGCCATCGAGAACGCCACCGGGCGCCTCGCGACCCGGCGGAACGAGGCCGAGGCCGACCGGGCGGACCTGGAGGCCCTCGAGGCCCGGCTGGCCACGGCGCGGGAGGAGGACGCCCAGGCCCCGGACGCCGCGGACGACACCGCCGAGCGCGACCGGCTGGCCACGGCCGCTGCTCAGGCGCGCGCGCACGAGACCGAGGCACGGCTGGCTGCTCGGACGGCTGCGGAGCGGCTGAAGGCCATCTCCGGCCGCGGTGACGCGCTGGCCGCGCAGGCCCGCAACGAGGTGCTGGCCCGACAGGACGCTGCGCGGCGTGCCGCCCAGCGGCGGCGGGCCGCGGAGCACGCACGGTCCATCGCCGAGCGCGCGCAGGACCTCGTGGCGCGGCTGGAGGCGACCCAGCAGGAGGCCGAGGCCGGCCGACAGGGTGCCGAGGTGGGCCGCGCCGAGGTGCGCGCCGAGCTCGCGGCCCGCCGCACCCGCATCGCTGAGCTCACCGAACGGGTGCGGGAGCTGACCGATGCGGTGCACCGCGACGAGGTGGCCCGCGCGGAGATGCGCCTGCGTGTGGAGGCGCTGCAGCAGCGCGCCACCGAGGAGCTCGGCATGGAGGCCGAGACACTCGTGGCCGAGTACGGCCCCGAGAACGAGGTGCCTGTGCTCGACGACGACGGAGAGCAGACCCGCGACGAGGAGGACAACCCGGCGACCGTGCCGTTCGTGCGCGACGAGCAGGCCAAGCGGCTGCGCCGCGCCGAGCGGGACCTCAAGGCGCTGGGCGCAGTGAACCCGCTGGCGCTGGAGGAGTACGCGGCCATGGAGGAGCGCCACCAGTTCCTCGCGGGCCAGCTGGACGACCTGGTCTCCTCCAAGGAGGCGCTGCTGGAGCTGGTGGCGGAGGTGGACGAGCGGGTGCGCACCGCGTTCGTGGAGGCCTACGAGGACACCGCGCGAGAGTTCGAGGGCGTGTTCTCGCGGCTGTTCCCCGGGGGTGAGGGGCGCCTGGAGCTCACCGACCCCGAGGACATGCTGACCACCGGCATCGAGGTGCAGGCGCGCCCGCCGGGCAAGAAGGTCAAGCGGCTCTCGCTGCTCTCTGGCGGGGAACGCTCACTGACCGCGGTGGCGCTGCTGGTGAGCATCTTCAAGGCCCGCCCGTCGCCCTTCTACATCATGGATGAGGTGGAGGCGGCGCTGGACGACACCAACCTGGGCCGTCTCATCCAGCTCTTCGAGGAGCTGCGCGACTCCAGCCAGCTCATCGTCATCACCCACCAGAAGCGCACGATGGAGGTGGCCGACGCGCTCTACGGCGTCTCCATGAAGGGCGACGGCATCAGCCAGGTCGTCAGCCAGCGGCTCAAGGACTCAGCGCTGCCCCGGGCGTGACGCGTGACAGACTGCCGACGTGCCTGAATTTCTCGACACCCTGACAGAACAGCTCGTCGCCGGCGGTCTGACGCTGGGCCTCCTGGGCGGCGGGACGTGGGCGTGGCTGCGCGCCAAGGCCGGCGGCGGAAGCACCACCGAGGCGCCGCCCGAGCCGGAGCCGCGCACCACCACCCGGCCGCCGATCGAGCACACCCCGGCCAAGAAGTCCACGTACGGGGAGCGTGCCAAGGGCGCGGCCATGGACTTCAACCGGCGCACCGAGCCGGTGGACACGACCACGGCGGGCCCGGGGGTCGAGAAGCCGACGGTCGATGAGGGGCCCACGCACCTCAAGGAGCGCCACACCATCCCGCCGATGCCGGTGGGAGGCGACACCGACGTCGCCGACCGGACGGACATCTCCGACCGGACGCAGTCCCCTCAGGCGGACGCCGCGCCCACCGACACTACCACTCCGGACACGGCTCCCGGGACGACCGACCCGGCGGACGCGCCCACCACCATCGAGGCGCCGCCCAGTGCGGACGGCCGCCTGGTGCGTCTGCGCGCCCGGCTCTCGCGCTCCAACAACGCGGTCGGTCAGGCGCTGCTGAAGCTCCTGAGCTCCGGCGACCTGGACGAGGAGGCCTGGGAGGAGGTCGAGGACACGCTGCTGGCCAGCGACCTCGGCGTGGAGGCCACCACCGAGCTGGTGGACAACCTGCGCAAGCGGGTGCAGGTGGAGAACACCACCGACCCCGAGCTGGTCCGCGGCTGGCTGCGTGAGGAGCTGGTGCGCCTGGTGGATCCGACCATGGAGCGCGGCATCGCCGCCACCCGCCAGAACGGCCGCCCCTCGGTGGTGCTGGTCGTGGGCGTGAACGGCACTGGCAAGACCACCACCGTGGGCAAGATCGCGCGCGTGCTGGTGGCCGAGGACAAGGACGTGGTGCTGGGCGCCGCCGACACCTTCCGTGCCGCCGCCGCCGACCAGCTGCAGACCTGGGGTGAGCGCGTGGGCGTGCGGACGGTGCGCAGCGAGACCGAGGGCGCCGACCCCGCATCGGTGGCCTTCGATGCGGTGCGCGAGGGCCTGGAGTCCGAGGCCGACGTCGTGCTGCTGGACACCGCCGGGCGCCTGCACAACAAGGCCGGGCTCATGGACGAGCTCGCCAAGGTGAAGCGCGTGGTGGAGAAGCGCAGCCAGATCGACGAGGTGCTGCTGGTGCTGGACGCCACCACCGGCCAGAACGGCATGAAGCAGGCCGAGGTGTTCAGCCAGGCGGTGGACGTCACCGGCATCGTGCTGACCAAGATGGACGGCACGGCGCGCGGCGGCATCGTGGTGGCGGTGCAGCGGGCGCTGGGTGTGCCGGTGAAGCTGGTGGGCCTGGGGGAGGGCGCCGACGACCTGGCGCCCTTCGTGGCCACCGACTTCGTGGACGCGCTGCTGGACTGACCGGCAGCGCGCGGTCAGCCCAGGCCCTGCAGCCAGAGCACGGCGCTCGCGTCCGCATGGTCGATGCGGGCGCCGTGCTCCCAGCGCTCCACCTCATCGGCCACGGCGGGCTTGGCGTGGAGGGCCACCGCCAGGCCGGCAGCGCGCAGCATCCCCAGGTCGTTGGCCCCGTCGCCGACGGCCACCACCTGCCACGCCGCCAGCCCGGCGGTGCCGCGCTCCCGCTCGAGGCGCTCCACCTTCGCCTCCTGCCCGAGCACCGGGGGGACCACGCGGCCCGTGAGGAGCCCGTCGCGCACCTCCAGCACGTTTGCGTGGTGGGCGTCCATGTCCAGCTGCGCGGCCACGGGCCCACTGAAGGCGGTGAATCCCCCGGAGACCAGCACGCACCGCGCCCCGGCGCGCCGCATGCCCGCCACCAGCTGCTGCGCACCCGCCGCCGGGCGGATGCGGGCGTGCAGCACCTCATCGACCAACGATGCGGGGGCGCCCGCCAGCAGGGCGACCCGCTCGTGCAGGGCGGCGGCGAAGTCGAGCTCGCCGGCCATGGCGCGCTCGGTGACCTGGCGCACCCTCGCGCCCACGCCCCATACCTCCGCGAGCTCGTCGAGGCACTCCTGGCCGATCATGGTCGAGTCCATGTCCGCCACCAGCAGCCGTCGGGGTGTGGGGTCGCCGGGCAGGACCACGAGGTCCACCCCGTGCTCCCGCCAGGCCGCGGCCCGCTGCCGCATCCCGGGCGCCATCGATGCGGGGAGGGGCCACTGCAGACAGGCCCCCTCGCCGGCCACCCGGGCATCGGCCGGAGCGTCCAGGGCGCGGGCGGCATCGGCCAAGGGAGACCGCCGGGCGGCGGCGGTCATCACCGTGACCGTCCAGCGACCGGGCGAGCCGGGGGGCGTGGCACCGGTGTCCATGGCACCGCACGATAATGGGAGGGAGGTTCCCGCGGTGGCCCGGTCGAGGTCACCTCGAGGTTCCCGGAGAGGAGAGCCATGACCAGCCCAGTTCCCGCCGAGCACGCGCCCCAGGGCGTGTTGCGCCCCACCGAGCGTCCTGCCGAGCGCCCTGCCGACACGTGCTTCTCCAGTGGCCCCACCACCAAGTTCACCGGCTGGTCCCTGCAGGACCTGTCCGGGGCGGTCGTCGGGCGGTCCCACCGCAGCGCCGAGGCGGTCGCCCGCATCCGCGAGGTGCTGGACCTGAGCCGGGAGGTGCTCGGCATCCCGGAGGACCACCGGGTGGCCATCGTCCCCGCGAGCGACACCGGCGCGGTGGAGATGGCCCTGTGGAACCTGGTGGGCCCCCGCCCGGTGGAGGTCCTGGCCTGGGACTCCTTCGGTGCCGACTGGGTGACCGACCTGCGCGACCAGCTGCCGGTGGAGGCCCGCGCACACGTGGCCGAGCACGGCCACCTGCCGGACCTGGGCGAGGTGGACTTCTCGCACGACGTGGTGCTCACCTGGAACGGCACCACGGCCGGGGTGCGGCTGCCCGGGCCCGAGGTCATCCCGGCCGAGCACGAGGGCCTGGTGATCTGCGACGCCACCTCGGCCGTCTTCGCGATGGACCTGCCCTGGGACCGCCTCGACGTGGTGACCTGGTCCTGGCAGAAGGTGCTCGGCGGTGAGGCGGCGCACGGCATGCTGGTGCTCTCCCCGCGGGCCGTGGAGCGCCTGCGCGAGCACGTCCCGCCGTGGCCGGTGCCCAAGGCGCTGCGGCTGGCCAGCGGGGGAGTGGTCAACGAGGGGCTGTTCGCCGGCTCGGTGCTGAACACCCCCTCGATGCTGGCCGTGGAGGATGCGGTCGTCGCCATGCGCCGGGCCCGTGAGATCGGCCTGCCCGAGCTGATGGCCCGCAGCGAGCGCTCCGCCGGGCTGGTCTACGCCTTCGCCGAGGAGCGCGACTGGGTGGAGCCCCTGCCTGTCGACCCCGCCACCCGGTCCACCACCTCGGTCTGCCTGCGGTGGACACACCCGGAGGTGGCAGGTGACGCCGAGTTCGCCGCCGCCGTGGTCGCCCGCCTGGCCGATGAGGGGGTGGCCCTCGACGTGCAGGCCTACCGGACCGCACCGCCCGGACTGCGCATCTGGTGCGGCGCGACCGTCGAGACGCAGGACGTGGCGGCCCTTCTGCCGTGGGTCGAGTGGGCCTTCCACACCGAGCTCGCGGCGCGCAGCGGCGCCGGCGTCACCCCATCGGACACACCCACCCGCGACCTCCCCACCGACGTCCCCGCCGACACCCCCAGCGACCAGGAGAAGACCCCATGAGCGAGCGTCCTTCCGAGACCGACCCGACGACGCCCGCGCCGCGGGTGCTCGTCTCCGACTCCCTGTCCCCGGCGGCCCTGGCCGTGTTGGAGCGGCGGGGGGTGCAGGCCGACCTGCGTCCCGAGCTGGGCCGCGACCCCGAGGCCCTGGCCGCCGCGCTGCCGGGGTACGACGCCCTGGCCGTGCGCTCCACCACGCGGGTCACCGCCGAGCTGCTCGAGCACGCGCCGCGGCTCAAGGCGGTGGGGCGTGCCGGCATCGGGGTCGACACGATCGACCTGGAGGAGTGCACGCGCCGTGGGGTCCTCGTGATGAACACCCCCTACGGCAACGCGGTCACCACGGCCGAGCACACGCTGGCCATGATGCTGGCCGCGGCCCGCCACATCCCGGCCGCGTCCGCCTCCACGCACGCCGGGGGCTGGGAGCGGTCGGCCTTCATGGGCACCGAGCTGCACGGCAAGACACTCGGTGTGGTGGGTGCCGGCAACGTGGGGGCGTTGGTGATCGAGCGCGCCCACGGCCTGGGCATGCGCGTGCTGGCCCACGACCCGTACCTGACGGACGAGCGGGCAGACCAGCTGGGCGTGGAGTCGGTCGCGCTGGAGGACCTGCTGGAGCGCAGCGAGGTCATCACCCTGCACGTCCCGCTGACCGATGCCACCCGCGGCATGCTGGACGCCGCGGCGCTGGCGCGCACCCGCCCCGGGGTGATCATCGTCAACTGTGCCCGCGGGCCGCTGGTCGACGAGCAGGCGCTGGCCGATGCGGTGCGCTCCGGCCACGTCTCGGCCGCGGCGGTGGACGTGTACCACCAGGAACCGCCCACCGACTCACCCCTGCTGGGCCTGGAGCGCGTCGTGTGCACCCCACACCTCGGGGCGTCCACGGCCGAGGCCCAGGAGAAGGTCGCCGTGCAGCTCGCCGAGCAGCTGGCGGACCTGCTGCTGGACGGGGTGGTCTCCCATGCCCTGAACGCCCCCTCGGTCTCGGCCGAGGAGGCCGCCGGCCTGGGCCCGTGGGTGCGGCTTGCGGACGACCTGGGGGCGTTCCTGGGTCAGGCCACCCCGCACCCCGTCGACCGGGTCACGGTGCAGCTGGGTGGTACGGCCCGGGAGCTCAACGCCCGTGCCGTGACCGCGGCCGCGTTGGCCGGGGTGCTGCGGGCAAGGAGTCCGGAGACCACGCTCGTCTCCGCGCCGGTGAAGGCTGCCGAGCAGGGGGTGGAGGTGGTGGACGCCAGCACGGCAGCCAGCGGCCCCTTCCAGGGTGAGGTGTCGGTCTCCCTGTCCACCGCCACCGGGGAGCAGCTGGTGCGCGGCACGGTCTTCGAGGACGGCCGTCCGCGCATGGTGGAGGTCGATGGTGTGCTGCTGGACGCCGTCCTCGCTGAGCACATGCTGTTCACCCGCCACTCCGACCAGCCCGGGGTGATCGGTCGGCTCGGCACGCTGGCCGCATCGGCCGGGGTGAACATCGCCAGCTTCGCGCTGGGGCGCACCGAACCGGGTGGCGATGCGGTGGCGCTGCTGGAGCTCGACGAGCCCGTCACCGCCGATGCGGTGGAGACCCTGCGCGACTCCGGCCTGTTCCGGGAGGTGGTGGCCCTGCGCCTGGCAGGCCACTGACCCCAGCCCTGCCTCCAATCCGCCCCACCATCCCCGCCCCCAATCCGCGCGGGACCTACTTGACCGTGCTGTGACGCGGTGGAGTGAGTCTGGCGCGATGGGGGTGGCGCCGGCGCGGGTGAGTTCCGCACCGGTGCTGGTGTCGCGCGGGCCTTACTTGACCGTGTTGTAGCGCGGTGGAGTAACCACAGCGCGGGGTGCGCTGGTCCCCCTTCCGCGGGGGACTCACGTGACCGCGTCGTAGCGCGGTGGAGTGAGTCTGGCGCGATGGCGCGATAGCGCGGTGGAGTGAGTCTGGCGCGATGGCGCGATGGCGCGATGGCCCCGCGGCGGGGCTCAGCTGGTGGCGGCCGCCACGGCCAGGGCCAACGCGCCCTGGAAACGCGTCTCCCGCTCCTGCGCGCTCATGTCCTTGGAGCCGTCGATGAGGTGGTCGCTCACCGTGAGCACCGCCAGCGCCTGCCGCCCGAACTCGTTCGCCACGCCGTACAGCGCCGCGGCCTCCATCTCCACACCCAGCGTGCCGTGGGCGCGCAGCCCGTCGATCATGCCCGGCACGGTCCAGTAGAAGTGGTCCTTGCTCACGATGGGGCCGGCCAGCACGGTGCCCTCGCTCACCTGGTCACGGGCGGCCCAGGCGGCGGCGGCCAGCTCGAAGCTCGCGGTGGCGGAGAAGTTGATGCCCGGCACCCGGTGCTGGTTCATCATCGAGTCCGTGTGCGCGCCGGTGCCGATGATGACGTCACCCACCTGCACGCCCTCGGCGATGCCGCCACAGGTGCCCACGCGGATGATGCGCTGCACGCCGTACTCGCGGAACAGCTCGGTGGCGTAGATCGTGGCGCTGGGCTGGCCCATGCCCGAGCCCATCACGCTCAGCGGGTGGCTGGTGCCGTCCACCTCCACGGTGCCGGTGAAGCCGAGCATGCCGCGCACGTCAGTCACCAGGTGAGCGTCCGGCATCAGCATCTGCGCGATGCGCTCGGCGCGCTTGGGGTCGCCGGGCATGAGCACGGCGGGGGCGAAGTCGTCGGGTCCGGCAGCGATGTGGGGAGTCGGCATGGCCCGATTGTGTCAGCCCGTAGAATCAGCCGGGTGTTCAACAGCCTCTCCGACCGCCTGACCCTCACCTTCGGCAACCTGAAGCGCAAGGGCAAGCTCACCGAGTCCGACGTCAACGCGACCGTCCGCGACATCCGGCTCGCCCTGCTCGATGCCGACGTGGCGCTGCCTGTCGTCAAGCAGTTCACCCGCGTGGTGCGCGAGCGTGCGACCGGCGCCGAGGTCTCCCAGGCCCTGAACCCTGCGCAGCAGGTCGTGAAGATCGTCAACGAGGAGCTTGTCGACATCCTCGGTGGCGAGACGCGCACCATCCGCTTCGCCAAGCGCCCGCCGACGGTGATCATGCTCGCCGGTCTGCAGGGTGCGGGAAAGACCACGTTGGCCGGGAAGCTCGGTTACTGGCTCAAGCAGCAGGGGCACACCCCGCTGCTGGTGGCCTGTGACCTGCAGCGACCGAACGCCGTGAACCAGCTCCAGGTGGTGGGGGAGCGCGCCGGGGTGCCGGTCTACGCCCCGGAGAAGGGCAACGTCTTCGGCCACGACGCCGCGCTGGACACCGGTGAGGGCACCCGTTCGTTCGGCGACCCGGTGGAGGTGGCCCGCCGTGGTGTGGCCCAGGGGCAGGCCCGTCAGCACGACGTGGTCATCATCGATACCGCCGGTCGTCTGGCGGTGGACGAGAACCTCATGCAGCAGGCTGCTGACATCCGCGCCGCGGTGAACCCAGAGGAGGTGCTGTTCGTCATCGACGCGATGATCGGACAGGCCGCCATCGACACCGCCATGGCCTTCGACGAGGGCGTCAACTTCACCGGTGTGGTCCTCTCCAAGCTCGATGGTGACGCCCGGGGTGGTGCCGCCCTGTCGGTGTCCTCCGTGACCGGCAAGCCCGTCATGTTCGCCTCCACCGGTGAGCAGGTGAAGGACTTCGAGGTCTTCCACCCCGACCGGATGGCCAGCCGCATCCTCGACATGGGTGACGTGCTCACCCTCATCGAGCAGGCCGAGCAGGCCTTCGACCGCTCCCAGGCCGCGGAGATGTCGCGGAAGTTCATGTCCGACGAGGACTTCACCTTCCACGACTTCCTGGAGCAGATGTCGGCCATCAAGAAGATGGGCAACCTCAAGCAGCTCCTGGGCATGATGCCGGGGATGGGGCAGATGCGTGCCCAGATCGAGTCCCTGGACGAGAAGGAGTTCGACCGCGTCGAGGCCATGGTGCGCTCCATGACGCCGTTCGAGCGGACCCACCCCAAGCAGATCAACGGCTCGCGCCGGGCCCGCATCGCCAAGGGTTCGGGTGTCAGCGTCTCCGAGGTGAACCAGCTGCTGGAGCGCTTCGGTGCCGCCCAGAAGATGATGAAGCAGATGAAGAAGGGCGGCGGCATGCCCGGGATGCCCGGGGGAATGCCCGGCATGCCGGGCATGGGTGGCCCCGGTGGCGGGGGAGGTGCCAAGGGCAAGAAGGGCAAGAACCAGCGATCCAAGGCCAAGTCCGGCAACCCCGCAAAGCGTGCCCAGCAGGAGGCGGCCGAGGCGCGGAAGGCCGAGGAGGCGCAGCAGCGTCGCCTGGACGAGATGTTCGGCGGCGGTGAGGAGCCGGAGAAGCCGCAGAAGAAGTCCGCCTTCGGTGGGCTGGACGCGCTCGCCGGCGGCCACGGCGGCGGCTCCCAGGCCGGCGGCCATGGCGCGAGCGGCGGCGGCCACCCGGGCGCCCGGAACACCCCTGCCAAGGACACCGAGGAGGGCCTCGGCGACCTGCAGCTGCCCAAGGGCTTCGAGAAGTTCCTCGGCGGCGGGGGCCACGGCAAGGGCTGACCCGGGGCCCGCCCCCCGGCGACCCCCCGTTCCTGCACCTGCAGGGGCGGGGGTTCGTGGTGGATGGGGGGGGTTGACGGGGTGCTCCTCGGCGGGGGAGGGTCATCTCCCGGGGCCAGATCGCGCCGGCGCCCACGGACGTCACGCGGTTCTCCGGGCACGACGACGCCGAGAGAAACGCGAGGTACCTGTCATGGACACCGCACCCTTCGAGCAGCACGAGTCGGAGATCCGCGGTTACTGCCGCGCCTACCCCACGGTCTTCGCCTCTGCCTCCAACGCCCACCAGGTGGCTGAGGACGGCACCCGGTACATCGACTTCTTCGGCGGGGCCGGGGTGCTCAACTTCGGGCACAACAACCCCCGCATGAAGCAGGCCATGATCGAGTTCCTCCAGGCCGATGGGGTGGCGCACTCGCTGGACACCTACACCACCACCAAGCGGGACTTCATCGAGCGCTTCCACGAGGTGGTGCTCGCCCCGCGCGGCATGGACCACCGCATGCAGTTCATGGGTCCCACCGGATCCAACGCCGTGGAGGCCGCGCTCAAGCTCGCCCGCCGCGCCACGGGTCGCCGTGAGGTGGTGGCCTTCAGCCACGGCTTCCACGGCATGACCCTGGGTTCGCTGGCGGCCACCGCCAACCACGCCTTCCGCCAGTGGGCGGGGGTGCCGTTGACCGATGTGGTGCGCCTCCCCTTCGAGACGGCGCCCGGTGGGGACACTGCGCTGGCCGACTACCGCGCGGCGCTGGCCGACGTCTCGAGCGGTCTCACGCCGCCGGCGGCCTTCCTGGTGGAGCCCATCCAGGCCGAAGGTGGTGTGAACGTCGCCACGGCCGAGTGGCTGCACGAGGTGCAGGAGCTCGCCCGCGAGGTGGGTGCCCTGTTCATCATCGACGACATCCAGGCCGGCATCGGCCGCACGGGCAGCTACTTCTCGTTCGACGGGATGGGGCTGGACCCGGACATCATCACCCTGGCGAAGGGCCTGGGCGGGTTCGGCACCCCCATCGCCATGAACCTCAACAAGCCCGAGGTGGACGACCACTGGGCACCCGGCGCCCACACCGGCACCTTCCGCGGCCAGGGTCTGTCCTTCACCGCCGGCCGGGTGGCGCTGGACTACTTCACCGACGACACACTGATGGACCAGGTGAAGGCCCGCGGCGCCGTGATGGCCGAACGGCTCCGATCCATCGCCGCGGCGCACCCGGACAAGGACTGGGAGGTGCGGGGCAAGGGCATGATGCAGGCTCTGGACACCCGGGACGGTGCGTTCGCAAAGGCCGTCCAGACCGCCTGCTTCGAGCGCGGTCTGCTCATCGGCCCGTGCGGCACCGAGGGGCGCGTCATCAAGCTCATCCCGCCGCTGACCATCGAGGACGAGGTCCTCGCCGAGGGTCTGGACCTGCTGGAGCAGGCCGTCGAGGCCGTGGCAGGGGGTCGATGATGCGCCGTCGTGACGACATGACCTTCCCGCCCGAGGAGTACGAGCGCCGTCTGGCCCAGGTGCGCCAGGGCATGGCCGAGCGCGAGCTGGACGTCGCGGTCATCTCCGCCCCGGACAACATCATGTACCTGACGGACTACCAGACCACCGGGTACTCCTTCTTCCAGGCGCTGGTGGTGCCGCTGGAGTCCGAGCCGGTCATGGTGACCCGCAAGCTGGAGGAGTCCAACGTCATCCACCGCACCTGGGTGGAGGTCACCCGGCCCTACCCGGACACCGGTGACGCCATCAAGACCCTGGTGGACGTGCTCGTGGAGATCGGCCCGCCCGGCGCCCGGGTCGGTTTCGAGCGCAACAGCTACTACTTCCCGGCCTACCAGCAGGACCGCCTGATGGAGGCCTGGGAGCACGACCTGGTGGACTGCTACGGCATGGTCGAGGAGAGCCGCGTCACCAAGTCGCCGGTGGAGATCGAGGTCATGCGCCGGGCCGCGGTCGCCGGTCAGGCGGGCATGGCCGCGGGGCTGCAGGCGGCGGTCCCGGGCGCCACGGAGAACGACGTGGCCGCCGCGGTGAGCCACGCCATGTTCAGCGCCGGTGGTGAGTTCCCCGCGGTGATGCCGTACATCGCCTCGGGTCCGCGCTCGATGATCGGCCACTCCACCTGGGAGGGGCGCACCATCCAGCCCGGGGAGCACGTCTTCCTGGAGGTGGGTGGCTGCTACCGCCGCTACCACGCCGCGATGATGCGCACCGCGGTGACCGGCGAGCTCACCGACGCGCTCCACTCCGCCCAGGAGACCATGAAGAACGCCCTGGCGGAGGTGCGCGCGCTGATGAAGCCGGGGGTGCCCGTGGGCCATGTGGACCGGCTGGTCCGGGAGCTGATCGAGGCCAACGACGTGGGCGCCCAGCTGGTGACCCGCGCGGGCTACTCCATCGGCATCTCGTTCCCGCCCAGCTGGGACGAGGGCTACTTCCTCTCGGTGATGGAGCGCGAGGAGCGGCCGCTGGAGGAGGGGATGACCTTCCACATCATCCCGTGGATGTGGGGCGTCGGCGGCACCCAGACCGTCGGCATCTCCGACACCATCGCCGTCACCGCAGACGGGTGCGAGTCCTTGTTCACGCTGCCGGAGGACTTCACCGTCCACCCGGCCTGACCCGGTCTCCACCGACCCATCGGCACGCCCCTGAGAGGAGCGACGCATGAGCACCCTGCAGGCCATCGATCCGACCACCGGACGCCTCACCACCGAGGTCCCCGCCGCCAGTCCTGATGAGGTGAGCGCCCTCCTCGCGCGCGCCGAGGAGGCCTACCCCGCCTGGCGGGAACGCACCTTTGCCGAGCGGGCCGAGGTGCTGCGCGCCGTGGCCCGTGTGCTGCGTGAGCGCTCCGAGGAGCTGGCGCCGCTGATGACCCGCGAGATGGGCAAGCCCCTCAGCGAGGCCCGCGGTGAGGTGGAGAAGGCGGCGTGGTGCGCCGAGCACTACGCCCAGCACGCCGATCAGTACCTGGCTGACGAGCACATCGCCTCGGACGCCACGGAGTCCTGGGTGCAGTACCTGCCGCTGGGCCCGGTGCTCGGGATCCTGCCCTGGAACGCCCCCTTCTGGCTGGCGCTGCGCTTCTCGGCCCCGGCCCTGATGGCGGGCAACACCGCGGTGATGAAGCACGACCCGCACGTGCCGGCCTGCGCGGCAGCGCTGGAGGAGGTCTTCCGCGCCGCCGGTGCGCCCGAGGGCGTGTTCCAGGCGTTGCAGACCACCACCGAGAACGTCGAGGCCGCCATCCGTGACCCCCGCATCCGCGCGGTCTCCTTCACGGGCTCCGACCGGGCCGGGGCCACCGTCGCGGCCGTGGCGGCCAGCGAGATCAAGCCTGCCGTGCTGGAGCTCGGTGGGTCGGACCCGTTCGTCGTCCTGGCCGATGCGGACCTTGAGAAGGCGGCGGAGGTGGCGGCCCTGTCGCGCATCATCAACGCCGGCCAGTCCTGCATCGCGGCCAAGCGGATCATCGTGGAGCGTGCGGTGCACGACGAGTTCGTGACCCTGCTCACCGAGCAGCTGGCAGCCCTGGTGGTGGGTGATCCCTCCCAGGAGTCCACGCAGGTGGGCCCCATCGCCCGGGAGGACCTCCGCGAGAACCTGCACCGACAGGTCCGCGCCAGCATCGATGCGGGCGCCACCTGCGTGCTGGGCGGGGAGCTGCCGCAGGGCGACGGGTTCTTCTACCCGGTCACCCTGCTGACGGACGTGGACGACTCGATGACGGTGTGCACCGAGGAGACCTTCGGTCCGGTCGCCGCGGTGGTCGCCGTCGACGACGCCGAGGCCGCGATCGCCCTGGCCAACGACACCCCCTATGGGCTGGGCGCGGCGCTCTGGACCGAGACCGGGCGCGGCACGGCGATGGCCCGCCGCATCGAGGCCGGCCAGGTGAGCGTCAACGGCATCGTCAAGACCGACCCTCGCCTGCCCTCGGGAGGCATCAAGCGCTCCGGTTACGGGCGTGAGCTGGGCCCGCACGGCATCAAGGAGTTCGTGAACGCGCAGCAGGTGTGGGTGGGCCCGTCCACCGCGTGACCTCGCACCACGGGCCCGTGACGGCCTCCGCCCCCATCGGGCGGGGGCCGTCTACGGTGGTGGCATGAGCACCGCACAGCAGCCGGTCTGGCACCTCACGGGCCAGGTCATCACCGGGCCCGAGGAGGTCCGCTCCGAGGCGTGGGTGGTGGACGGCCGCCTCACCTTCGAGGCCCCGCCGGCCTCTCTGGCCACCGAGCGCCTGGAGGGCTATGTGCTGCCGGGCCTGGTGGACGCGCACTGCCACGTGGGTCTGGAGGCCGAGGGGGGAGTGCCCCCCGAGCGCGCGGAGGAGCACGCCGTCTCCGAGCGGGAGGCCGGTGCGCTGCTGCTGCGCGACGCGGGGTCCCCGGTGGACACCTCCTGGATGCAGGAGCGGGAGGACCTGCCGCGGCTCATCCGGGCGGGTCGCCACATCGCCCGCCCCAAGCGCTACATCCGGAACTTCGCCCACGAGATCGAGCCCGACCAGCTGGTGGAGTACGTGCGCCGTGAGGCCCGCGCCGGCGACGGCTGGGTGAAGCTGGTGGGCGACTGGATCGACCGCGATGCGGGGGACCTGCGCCCGCTGTGGCCGGTGGACGTGCTCACCGAGGCCATCGCCGCCGCCCACGAGGAGGGCGCCCGGGTGACCGCGCACTGCTTCGACGAGCAGTCCCTGTTCGACTTCGCCGCCGCCGGCACCGACTGCATCGAGCACGCGACCGGTCTGACGCCGGAGTCGGTGGAGATCTTCGCCGCGCAGGACATCGCCATCGTGCCCACGCTCATCAACATCGAGAACTTCCCGGCCTTCGCCGCGGCGGGCGAGGCCAAGTTCCCCGCCTACGCCGCGCACATGCGCGACATGTTCGAGCGACGCTTCGAGACGGTCGCCCTGGCGCGCGAGGCGGGCGTGCGCATCTACGCCGGCACCGATGCGGGAGGTCAGCTCCCGCACGGCCTCATCGCCCGCGAGGTCGAGGCCCTGATGTCGGTGGGGATGAGCGCCACCGAGGCCATCGGTGCAGCCACCTGGGAGGCCCGGGAGTGGCTGGGGCACGAGGGGCTCGTGGAGGGCGCGAGCGCCGACGTGGTGGTCTACGCCGACGACCCGCGGCAGGACGTGCGGGTGCTGGCGGACCCGCGCCACGTGCTCCTGCGCGGCGCGCGCCACGGTGGCTGAGGCCCCGCAGCTGCCCTCCCACACCCCGGCCCACCAGCTGGTGCGGAGGGCCGACGGCCTGGTGGCCAGCACGCTGGTGCCCGGCGACGAGGAGGAGTACGCCACGGCCGTGCGGCTGTCGGCCGAGCGCATCTCGCGCTTCAACCCGGTGGACCCCGGCGACTTCCGCGCGCGCCTGGCTGCCCAGTCGGAGTCCCAGCGCACGGTGCTGGTGCGCCTGCAGGACCCCGCGGCGGCCGCCGCCGACCTCACCCAGCAGGGCCGATGGGGTGAGGCTCGCCCCGGGTGCGCCCCGGACGGCTCCCCGCTGCACCCGGTGGTGGCGCGGGTGAACGTGAACAACATCGTGCGGGGGCGTTTCCAGAGCGCGGCCCTGGGGTACGACGCGCTGGATCCCTGGGCGGGCACCGGGTGGTTCACCCGGGCGCTGCGCCTGGTGGTCGACCTGGCCCTCCTCCCAGTGGCCCCGGACCCGGGGGCTGACGGTGGTCCCACCGGCGGGTTCGGCCTGCACCGGGTGGAGGCGAACGTGCAGCCGCACAACGGAGCCAGCCTGGCGGTGCTGGAGAAGGTGGGCTTCCGGCGGGAGGGGTACGTCGAGCGGATGCTGTTCGTGCCCGGGCCGGACGGTTGCGAGCAGTGGTGCGACCACGTGCTCCACGGCCTCACCCGGGAGGAGTGGGGCCGCGGCTGACCCCCGATTCGGAGCCCGCACGGTCGTCTGGCATCATTGGCCGGTACTCGCTGTGCGCCGGACCCTCTCACCGACGCATCGCAAGTCCCGGGCGTCGGGCGTCACCGTGACCCCACCGGATGACCCCCGGATCCCACCCGATACGAAACAGGAGTTCCACTCACGTGGCAGTCAAGATCCGACTGAAGCGCATGGGCAAGATCCGTGCACCGTTCTACCGCGTCGTCGTCATGGACTCGCGCCAGAAGCGCGATGGCCGCGCCATCGAGGAGATCGGTCTGTACCACCCGACCGAGGAGCCCTCGCGCATCGAGATCAACTCCGAGCGCGCGCAGTACTGGCTCGGCGTCGGTGCGCAGCCGACCGAGCAGGTCGCCGCCCTGCTGAAGATCACCGGTGACTGGGCGACCTTCAAGGGCGAGGCCGGTTCCTCCTCCGTGAAGACCGCCGAGGCCAAGCCGTCCAAGCAGGAGCTCTTCGAGCAGGCCCTGAAGGACGCGGAGAACGCGCCGGCCGAGGCGCCGACCGCCAAGAAGAAGAAGTCCAAGGCGGACGAGGCGGCCGAGCAGGCCGAGCCCACCACCGAGACCACCGCGGACAAGGCCGACGAGGCCCCGAAGGCCGCTGAGGCCGAGTCCGAGGCCGCCGCCGAGGACGCCAAGGCCGAGGCCGCCGAGAACACCCCCTCCACCCAGGAGGGCTGAGGCCGGTGCTGACCGAGGCGCTCGACCACCTGGTCCGCGGCATCGTCGACCACGACGAGGACGTCCACGTGTCGTCCGTCGAGGGCCGGCGTGGCGAGACCCTCCAGGTGCGGGTGCATCCCGCCGACCTGGGGCGAGTGATCGGTCGCAGCGGTCGGACCGCGCGTGCCCTGCGCACGGTGGTCCAGGCGCTCGCGGGGGACGGCCGCCAGGTGCGGGTCGACATCGTCGACACCGACCGTTCCTGAGCGCCCCCGCACACCCCAGCACGACGTGAACGTGGCCCGGTACCGGATCGGTACCGGGCCACGCGCGTGAGGTCGACCCACCATCCAGGAGCCCTGAGGAACCCATGGCCCAGCACAGCAACCGCGAGCGCGGCACGATCCCCGAGGGGATGGTGCGGCTGGCCCGCATCGGCAAGCCCCATGCGCTGAAGGGTGAGGTGACCGTGCAGCTGCACACCGACGAGCCCGAGGTCCGCTTCGCGGTGGGCACGGCGGTGCAGACGGTGCCCGCCGAGGAGGGTCCGCTGACCGTGGCCAGTCGGCGGGTGCACCAGGGCATCACGCTGCTGGGCTTCGAGCAGGTCACCGACCGCAGTGGCGCCGAGGCCCTGCGCGGGGTGGTGCTGGTGGCCCCGGTGGACACCGACGACGACCCCGAGGGCTTCTACCCCGAGGACCTGCGAGGACTGCAGGTCGTGGACGGCCAGGGGGAGCCGCTGGGCACGGTCAAGGACCTGCACCTGCGGCCTGCCCAGGACCTGCTGGAGCTCACCACCACCGCCGGGCACGACGTGCTGGTGCCCTTCGTGGAGGAGCTCGTGCCGCAGGTCGACCTCGATGCCGGGCGCGTCACCGTGACCGCCCCGGCCGGACTGCTGGAGCCGCTGGACTGATGCCTGCCACCTCGTCCGGGCCCCTGCGCCCCCGCCCCGCCCTGCGGATCGACGTCATCTCGATCTTCCCGGAGTACCTGGCCCCGCTGGAGCTCTCCCTCATCGGGAAGGCGCAGCGCGACGGGCTGCTGGAGGTCCGCACCCACGACCTGCGCGACTTCACGCACGACCGCCACCGCACCGTGGACGGCACCCCGTACGGCGGCGGTGCCGGCATGGTGATGCGCCCCGAGCCCTGGGGCGAGGCGTTGGACCACGTGCTCGCCAGCGCGCCGGACCGCACGCCCACGCTGGTGGTGCCCGGCCCCGGGGGTGACCGCTTCACCCAGTCCACGGCCCGGGAGCTCGCCGAGCGGGATTGGCTGGTCTTCGCCTGTGGTCGCTACGAGGGCATCGACGAGCGCGTGGTGGTCGAATACGCCCAGCGGCTGGAGCTGCGCATCCTGTCGCTCGGCGACTACGTGCTCAATGGCGGGGAGGTGGCCGTGCTGGCCATGACCGAGGCCGTGGCGCGGCTGCTGCCCGGGGTCATCGGCAATGCGGAGTCCCTGGTGGAGGAGTCCCACGAGGACGGCCTGCTGGAGTACCCCGTCTACACCAAGCCCGCCAGCTGGCGGGGGCACGAGGTGCCCCCGGTCCTGCTCTCGGGGAACCATCGCCGCATCGCCGAGTGGCGCCACGACCAGCGCGTCGAGCGGACACGGGCGCGACGGCCTGACATGCTCGCCTGACCCACACACTCGACGAACCCGCGGGGGGAGAGCTGTCCCTGCCCGGGTGAGGACCCCATGGATGCCCTGAACAGTTTCCTCGCCGACGCAGGGGAGGCCATCTGGCTCCCCATGATCCCGATCGTGCTGATCGCCGGCCTCGTCTTCACGGTGATGACGCGCGCCGTGCAGGTCACGATGCTCCCGGAGATGTTCCGGACCCTGTTGGACCCGCCGCTGAAGGACGCGCAGGGCGAGGACCGCAGTGTCTCCACCCTGGCGGCCTTCTCCATCTCGGCGGCGGGCCGCATCGGCACCGCCAACATCGCGGGTGTCTCCACCGCCGTCGCCATGGGTGGCGCAGGTGCCGTCTTCTGGATGTGGGTCATCGCCCTGGTCGGCGGGGCCACAGCCTTCGTGGAGTCGACCGTCGCCCAGCTCTACAAGGTGCGTGACGGCGACTCCTACCGCGGTGGTGGTGCGGTGGTCTACGAGAAGGCGCTGCGCTCCCGCATCGGGGGCGTCATCTTCGCCGTGATGGTGCTGATCTGCGCGGGAATCTCGTTCAACATGCTGCAGGCGAACACCATCACGGTCGCCGTCGTGCAGGCCACGGGTGACGAGATCACCTGGGTCAAGTGGCTCACGGCCTTCGTGGTCACCGCGCTGACCGCCGCGGTGGTCCTCGGTGGCGTGCGCCGCATCGGCCGGGTCGCCGAGGCCCTGGTGCCGTTCATGGCTGCGGCGTACGTGCTGCTGGGCCTGGCGATCGTGGTGGCCAACGTCGAGCAGATCCCGGAGGTCTTCATGCAGATCTTCGGCCAGGCGCTGGGCTTCCGCGAGATCACCGCCGGCGCCTTCGGCACCATGGTGATGCAGGGCGTGCGGCGCGCCATGTTCTCCAACGAGGCGGGCATGGGCCTCTCCGGCCACGCCGCCGCATCGGCCTCCATCTCGCACCCGGTCAAGCAGGGGTTCGCACAGACTCTCGGCGTCTACCTCGACACGCTCGTGGTCTGCACCATCACCGCCTTCATCGTGCTGTCGGCCAACCCGAACCTCGGTGGTGCGGAGGCTGGTGTGGAGCTCGCCAACCAGAGCATCGTGAACGCCGTCGGCTCGTGGGGCGGCATCGCCCTGGCGGTGATGCTGTTCACCCTGGCCTTCACCTCGGTGCTCGCCGACTACTTCTACGGTGAGTCGAACATCCACTACCTCACCCGCAACACCACCGTGCACACCGTGTTCAAGGTGGTGTTCGTGTGCCTCACCTTCGCCGGCTGCATCATCGAGCCCACCACCCTGTGGGCCCTGGCGGACGTGCTCTTCCCGCTGCTGGCCCTGCTGACCATCGGTTCGCTGCTGGTGCTCGTGCCCAAGGCCTCCTGGCTGCTCAAGGACTACCGCGCCCAGCGGCGCGAGGGGAAGGCGCCGGCCTTCACCTCCGACCGGATGCCGAGCAGCTGGAAGGGCGTCACGGCCTGGGAGCCGGAGGACGCGATGGACCACGCCGATGCGGTGGAGTACCGCCGTCAGCACGGATTGGCCCCGGCGCGCGAGTCTGTGGCAGACTGACGCGCTGTCGATCAGCCCGGGAGGCCCCTGCCGCAGGGGGGTGAAGCTCCGGGCAGCATGGTCGGCCGCACCCCTTCTGACGATCCACGGCCCGCCGTGGTGACCAGTGAGCGTGACCTGCGCGCACGCCACGGAAAGCGACACGCACATGCACAAGCTCGACTTCGTCGACGCAGCCAGCCTCCGCGACGATGTCCCGGACTTCCGCGCCGGTGACACCATCAACGTCCACGTGAAGGTCATCGAGGGCAACCGCACTCGTACCCAGGTCTTCAAGGGCATCGTGATCCGCCGCCACGGCCACGGCGTGGGCGAGACCTACACCGTGCGCAAGGTGAGCTTCGGCATCGGCGTCGAGCGCACCTTCCCGGTGCACTCCCCGGTGGTGGAGAAGGTCGAGGTGCTCACCCGCGGTGACGTCCGTCGCGCCAAGCTGTACTACCTGCGCGACCTGCGCGGCAAGGCTGCCCGCATCCGCGAGAAGCGCGACAACACCGACGCGAAGGCCTGACACCTCCGGCCCCCCGGGCCGTCGGACCATGCGTCAACGCACCCTGCCCGAGCCGTCCTCGTCCTCGCGACGAGGGCGGCTCGCGCGTGTCCCGGCCCGGTCCCGAAAGCGGCCGGCCGGCCTGCGCAGCCTGCGCCGCATCGGGTGGATTCTGCTGGCCTGCGCCCTCGCGCTGGCCATCGCCCTGGCCGCCACCGTGCGCACCTACCGGGTCCACGGGCCGTCCATGGAGCCGACCCACGCCGAGGGAGACCTGGTGGTCGCCACGCTGGTCGGCGGCCTGGCGGGTCCCACCGACGGTGCCGTGGAGGTGGGCGACGTCGTGGTGGTGGACGCCACCGCCGCCTGGGGGGACACCGGCCCCGAGGGCCAGACCGTCCGCGTGGTGAAGCGCGTGGTGGCCGGGCCGGGGGACCACATCGCGTGCTGCACCGACGGCGCCATGACCCGCAACGGCGATCCCGTTCCTGCCCGGGGCCCGGGTGGGGAGGGACTCGACCAGCGCTTCGAGGAGCGGCTGGGTGAGGACGAGTGGTGGGTCGTCGGGGACAATGCGGCAGAATCGAACGACTCGCGCACCCACCTCTCCGCTCCCGGCGGGGGTGTGGTGCGCTCCGACGAGGTGGTGGCCCGCGTACGGTGGGCCCCGTGACCCAGGAGAACCAGCCGATGTCGCCTGATCCCCACGAGGACGGCTCCGCAGCCCCCCGCACGCAGGGGGCAGGTGGGGGAGCCAGCTCCCTCGCCGCCCAGGACACCCCGGGCGAGAAGGGGGACGAGCCGAAGAAGCGGGGCGGGTGGTGGAGCGCCCTCAAGGAGACGGTCGTGGTGGCCGCCCTCGCACTCTTCTTCGCCTTCCTCATCAAGACCTTCCTGGTGCAGGCCTTCTTCATCCCCTCGGGATCCATGGAGAACACCCTCGAGGAGGGTGACCGGCTGCTGGTGAGCAAGCTGTCGCCGACACCCTTCGACATCGAGCGCGGCGACATCGTCGTCTTCCAGGACCCCGGCCAGTGGCTGGGGGAGTCCACGCACGAGAAGAGCGCGCTCTACCGGGCGGGCCAGTTCGTCGGTGTGCTGCCGGGCGACGGCGACGAGTACCTCATCAAGCGCGTCATCGGCATGCCCGGCGACCACGTCGAGTGCTGCGACGCCCAGGGGCGGGTCTCCGTCAACGGCACCGCCGTCGACGAGCCCTATGTCTACCCGGGCAACCCGCCGAGCCTGGTGGAGTTCGACGAGGACGTGCCGGCGGACCACGTGTGGGTCATGGGCGACCACCGTTCCAACTCGGGGGACTCCCGCTTCAACGGCACCGTCCCCATGGACCGCGTCACCGGCAGCGCCTTCCTGGTGATCTGGCCGTTCCAGAACGCCGGCACGCTCTCCGGGTCCGACGCCTTCGACGCGGTGCCTGCCTCCCCGTGAGCCGGCGCACCCCGGGGCGTGCCGGCGGGGTGGTCGTCCCCACTCTGCGGACCGAGCGCGAGCTGC
This sequence comes from Kytococcus sedentarius, assembly GCF_041937525.1. GTDB lineage: Bacteria > Actinomycetota > Actinomycetes > Actinomycetales > Dermatophilaceae > Kytococcus > Kytococcus sedentarius_A. The sequence goes on along the minus strand of NZ_CP169391.1, from coordinate 1,088,990 downwards.
TGCGTGGCGGGGCCACCCTGGTGGCCGGCATGGACGAGGTGGGCCGGGGCGCCCTGGCGGGGCCGGTGAGCGTGGGTGTGGTGGTGGTCGACACCGCCGTCGGCACCGCCCCGATGGGGGTGCGCGACTCCAAGGACCTCACGCCCGCCCGCCGGGAGCAGCTCGTCCCGCGCCTGGCCCGATGGGGTGTGGCCCGCGGCGTGGGGCACGCCGGGCCCGAGGAGATCGACGCCCACGGCATCATGGCCGCCCTGCGACTCGCCGGGCGCCGCGCCCTGGCGGCCACGGGGGTGGAGGTGGACGTGGTGCTGCTGGACGGGAACCACGACTGGCTCACCGACCCGCTGCAGAGTGGGCTCTTCGCGGTGGGGGGTGTGAGCACGCCGCCGGTGGTCACCCGCACGAAGGCCGACCGCACGTGCTCCTCGGTGGCTGCTGCGAGCGTGCTGGCCAAGGTGGAACGCGACGGCATCATGGCCGAGCTGGCCGGGGCGCCGGGGTGCGTCGCCTACGGGTGGGAACGCAACAAGGGCTATGCGGCCTCCGACCACCGTGCGGCCCTGGGGAGCCTGGGCCCGAGCGTGCACCACCGCCGTTCCTGGCGGCTGGGGGTGCAGGATGGGGGGACCACCACCACGGTGTCCGAGCCGTGGGACGAGCGCCACCGGGAGGTGTCATGAGCGAGGAGGACCTGGACCGCTTCGAGACCGAGGCGGAGCTCGCGCTGTACAAGGAGTACCGCGACGTGGTGAACCTGTTCGCCTACGTCGTGGAGACCGACCGCCGCTTCTACCTGGCCAACGACGTGGACGTCCGGGTGATGGGGGAGCCGGGGGACACCTGGTTCGACGTGCACCTGACCGACGCCTGGGTGTGGGACATCTACCGCCCGGCGCGCTTCGTCTCCCGGGTGCGCGTGATGACCTACAAGGACGTGAACGTCGAGGAGCTGGCGAAGACCGATCTCGAGGTCCCGGAGTGACCTGCGCCTGAGCCGGCACCGGGTCTCGGGGTGAGCCGGGCTGAGCCCCGCCTGGGCCGAGCCCTCGAGCCCCGGGCGCTCACCCACAGGGGCGCCGCCAGACCCCCACGCGGCACGTGGCCGCTCGGTCACGGTGGGCGCATGACTCGTGAACGGACGACCCTGGGGCGGCGCGGGGAGGACATCGCCGCCCGGTGGTGGCAGGAGCGCGGTGCGCGTGTGCTCGACCGCAACTGGCGCCACCGCCTCGGAGAGATCGACCTGGTGGTGGCACTGGGCCCACGCCTCGTGGTGTGCGAGGTCAAGACGCGCTCCACGGTGGCCTTCGGCGCGCCCATCGAGATGGTGACCCTGGCCCAGCGTCGTCGTCTGCGTCGGTTGACGGCGGCCTGGTTGCAGGAGCACCCCGGCAGCTGGGCGGAGATCCGCATCGACGTGGTGGGGGTCCTGGCACCACGGCGGGGGCCGGCCACCGTGCAGCACGTCCCCGGGGCACTGTCGTGACCCTCGGGCGCACCTGGGCGGTGGGCCTCGTGGGCATCACGGGGCGGATGGTCCAGGTGGAGGCGGACGTGGGGGCGGGCCTGCCGACCTTCACGGTGGGAGGACTCCCGGACGCCGCGTGTGCCCAGGCGCCGGACCGCATCCGGGCCGCCACGGCCAACGCGGGTCTGCAGCTGCCCAGCCGCAAGGTGGTGGTGAACCTCTCCCCGGCGGACCTGCGCAAGCGCGGAACGGGCTACGACCTGGGCATCACCCTGGCCATCCTGGCGGCGGCGGGCAGCGTGCCTGCCGAACCGGTCTCGCGGGTCGCGCACATCGGGGAGCTCGGCCTGGACGGGGAGGTCCGGGCGGTTCCCGGTGTGCTGCCGGCCGTCATCGCGGCCCGCGCCGCGGGGGTGGCGCGGGTGGTGGTGCCGGCGGCGTCCTGGGCCATCGCGTCGCAGGTGCCCGGTATCGAGGTCGTGCCCGTCCAGCACCTGGCCGCCCTGGTGGACGACTACGTGACCCATGGCCGTCCGATGGGGTGCGAACCACCGGCGCTGGAGCCACCCGGTGCGGACGAGGCGCCCTGCCTCTCGGAGGTCCTCGGGCAGGAGGAGGCCAAGCGGGCCCTGGAGGTGGCTGCGGCCGGGTCACACCACCTGCTGCTGCACGGGGCGCCGGGCACGGGCAAGACCATGCTCGCGGCCCGCCTGCCGGGCATCCTGCCCCCGCTGGACGAGGACGAGGCGCTGGAGGTCGCGGCCATCGCCTCGGTGATGGAGGCCGAGCTGGTGGGCATCTCCCGGGTCCGGCCCTTCGTGGCGCCGCACCACGCCTCCACGGCCAGCGCCATCCTGGGCGGTGGTGGAGGTCGCCCCCGGCCGGGGGCCATCTCGCGGGCCACGCACGGTGTGCTCTTCCTTGATGAGGCACCGGAGCTGCGCCGCGACGTCCTGGAGGGACTGCGGCAGCCGCTCGAGGAGGGGCGGGTGGTGCTGCTGCGCTCGGAGGGCGCGGTGGAGCTCCCGGCCAGGTTCCAGCTGGTGCTGGCCGCCAACCCCTGTCCCTGCGGGCGGGGTGGGCGTCGAGCCCCCGGCTCGCCGGTGTGCGAGTGCACGCCCCAGGCGCGCCGCACCTATGGCAAGCGGCTGTCCGGCCCGGTGCGCGACCGCATCGACCTGCAGGTGGAGATGGATCCCGGCACCCCGTGGGGCGCCGGTGACGTCCAGCCCGAGGGCTCGGCCGCGGTGGCAGAGCGGGTGGCCGCTGCCCGGCAGCGGCAGGCGGAGCGATGGCGTGGGTGCGCCTGGTCCCTCAACGCCCACGTTCCCGGGGCGGTCCTGCGCCGGGGCCCTCACGCGGTGGGCGAGGAGGCGCTGGGCCGGCTCCGCAGCCAGCACGCGGCGGGTGTGCTGAGCACCCGGGCCGTCGACCGCATCCTGCGCGTCGCCCGGACGCTGGCAGACCTGGCCGACAGCCACGAGGTGTCGACCGAGCACGTGTCGCGGGCCCTGTGTCTGCGCGGAGTGGAGGAAGCATGAGCACGTCAGCAGACACCCCGGCGACGTGGTCGCCCGAACGCCTGGCGCGGGCGGCCTGGAGCCGGCTGGCCGAACCGACCGACAAGGTGGCCAGCGGGCTGATCGCCGATCTGGGGCCGCAGGGGGCGTTGGACCGGATCGCGGAGGACCCCTCGGTCGGCGGTGGCCGGTTCGCCCCGCGGTGGTCCTCCTGGTGCCCGGCCACGGAGGAGGAACGGGCCCGGCGCCTGGGCATCCGGGTGGTGGTGCCCGGGGACGACGAGTGGCCCGAGGGTGCCGACCGGTTGGAGCACCCTCCGGTGTGCCTGTGGGTGCGGGGCCCGGTCAACCTCCGGGAGGCGCTGGCCTCATCGGTGGCGGTGGTGGGGGCGCGCTCGGCCACGGGGTACGGCATCTCGGTGGCGGGGGAATGGTCGCACGCCATGGCCGGACTGGGGGTCACCGTGGTCTCCGGCGGGGCCTTCGGCATCGATGCGGCGGCGCACCGGGGGGCGCTCGCCGCCGGGGGCACGACGGTGGCCTTCCTGGCCGGGGGCGTGGACCGCCTGTACCCGGCCAGCAACGCCGACCTGCTGACCGAGGTGGCCGGCACGGGGGCCGTGGTGAGCGAGTCGGCGCCGGGCTGCGCGCCGCACCGGGGGCGCTTCCTCACCCGCAACCGGCTCATCGCGGCCTTCTCCACGGGCACGCTCGTGGTGGAGGCGGGTATGCGCTCGGGCTCGTTGTCCACGGCCCGTTGGGCCGACCTGTGCTCCCGCCCGGTGGCGGCCGTCCCCGGACCGGTCACCTCCGACCGCTCGATCGGCACCCACCAGATCGTGCGTGATGGCGTGGCCACCCTGGTCACCACCCCTGAGGAGGCGGTGGAGGACCTCTCCCCGGTGGGCTCCCACCTCGCACCCCAGCGGCAGGGCGCCAGCACGGCCCGCGACGCGGTGGAGCCGGACCTGCGGTGGTGCTGGGACGTCCTGGGTCCACGGCCCAGCACGGCGACCGTCGTGGCCCGCGCCGGCGGACGCTCCCTGGGGGAGGCCGAGCTCGCGCTGGGGATGCTGGGCCTCGCCGGGCAGGCCGAGCGCACCGGGGCCGGGTGGGTGCGCTCTCGGTGACGGGCCCCGTCGTGTGGTGGACTCGCCCCCATGGGTCTGCTGCGGGAGGTCGAGCGCTTCGCTGACCGCCTGCGCCTGGAGCGCGGGAGGTCGGTGCACACCGTGCGTGCCTACACCGCCGACCTGACGGCGCTCGCCGAGCACCTGGAGCAGGCGGGGACCCGGCAGTGGCGCGAGGTCACCCTGAGCGACCTGCGCGCCTTCGCGGCCCGGCGGGCTGCGGCCGGCCTTGCCCGCTCGACCCTCGCGCGGGGCACCGCCTCCCAGCGCACCTTCTTCGGCTGGATGGTGGCCACGGGGCACCTGAAGCGCGATCCCTCCGCACGTCTGGTGTCACCGCGTGTGGAGAAGCGGCTTCCGGCGGTGCTGCGGGCCGAGCAGGCGGCCCAGGTGGTCGAGCTGGGGGAGGCCGGGCGGGAGCGGCAGGACGGGGAGGGCGCCACGGCGGAACCCGCCGACGACCCGGTGTCCCGCGCCGCCGTGCTGCGGGACCGGGCGATGCTCGAGCTGCTCTACGCCACCGGCATCCGGGTGGGGGAGCTCGTCGGGCTGGACCGGCCTGCGCTGGACCTGTCACAGCGCACGGTGCGCGTCTGGGGAAAGGGCAGCAAGGAACGGGTCGCTCCCTTCGGGGTGCCGGCCACCGAGGCCCTGCAGGCCTGGCTGGACCGGGGGCGACCGGTGCTGGAGACCGCGCGCAGCGCCGACGCCGCCTTCCTGGGCGTGCGGGGCGGGCGCATTGACCCCCGGGAGGTGCGCCGTGTGGTCCACCGCGCCGCCCAGCGCGTGGAGGGAGCCGCCGACGTCGGCCCCCACGGGCTGCGGCACTCGGCTGCGACCCACATGGTCGATGCGGGAGCCGACATCCGCTCGGTGCAGGAGCTGCTGGGCCACGCGAGCCTCGCCACCACACAGGTCTACACCCACGTCTCCGTGGAGCGGCTGCGGGAGGCCTTCCACCGGGCGCACCCCCGGGCCTGAGGAGCACCTGTCAGCGGCGGCGGCGCTCGTCTCGCGGCTTGAGCTCCGGGGCGAAGTCCGGCAGCAGGGTCGGGTCGACATAGCGGCGTGCGGACACCTTGGCACCCCAGTGCAGGCAGGCCGGGAGACAGTGCCCCGGGGCCAGCAGACCCACGGGCACACCCGCGATCACCGGGGTGCCCAGGGGCAGCCGCCCGGTCAGCGGGAGGTAGGTGGTGCGCAGTCGTGGGGTGTGGGTCACCGAGAGCGAGCCCACAGAGTTGATGGTGCCGCTCCAGGAGACGACACCCGGCCCGGCCGCGAAGACCGGCTGCCCGGGGACGCCCTCCAGGTCCACCCCGCGGTGTCCACGGCCCCAGGTCTCCTTCGGGGGGTTGAAGGCCCTGCGGATCGTCACCGGCCAGACGGGCCACTTGTAGTCCAGCGGGTTCAACGCGTTGGAGGTGGGGCGCAGGGGCGGGGTCGGCCCGGTCGCGAGGGGCTGCGCAGCGCCGGTTCCCGGGATCTGGCCCAGCGCAGTGGCCAGCGCCCACGTGTGGGGCGCGTGGCGGGTGACCGACTCCAGCTGCACCGTGTGCTGCCAGGGCAGCCAGACGGTCGGGGGCAGCTGCGCCGCCGCAGAGGGTGTGGAGCCCGTGGGCCATGTGGGGACCGTGGAACCCTCGGGCTGTGCGGAATCGGCCTGCGGGGACGGGTCCGTCCCGACGGCTCCGGTCGGGTCGCCGACGAGCAGGAGGGAGGCGGCCACCACTCCGGCGCCGAGGCGGCGCAGGCGGACGAGGGCTCGGGTCCCGGTGGACTTCTGGATGGGTGCCATGGGCCGACGGTGGCCCAGCACCCCCGGGCCGTGGGGTCGGGGAGCCGTGGGGCTGTGGACAGGTCGATGGCGCTGCCGGGCTGGTCACAGCGCACCCGGCTGCCGGCACGCGTCATCGTGGGCTAGACTTGACCGCACGTGTGAACTGTCCTGCGTGAACACCCCGATGGAATCCCCAGTGGAACCCCCAGCGGAACCCCACGGGTGGGATCGGAGGAGGCCTCACACGAATTCGCGCCCGGACCACTGACCGTGCGCCCCGTGGTCCCCACACCGCCCGCCGGGCAGGAGGGGTGGGGTGCGCCGTCCGGGCCAGGAGACAACCGCACCCCATCAGAAAGCGAGACCTCGGCATGGCCGTCGTCACCATGCGCCAGCTCCTCGAGAGCGGCGTCCACTTCGGACACCAGACCCGTCGCTGGAACCCCAAGATGAAGCGCTTCATCATGACCGAGCGCAACGGCATCTACATCATCGACCTCCAGCAGTCGCTGACCTACCTGAACGAGGCCCACGAGTTCGTCAAGCAGACCGTGGCCCACGGTGGCTCGGTCCTGTTCGTCGGCACCAAGAAGCAGGCCCAGGAGACCATCGCCGAGCAGGCGACCCGCGTGGGGATGCCCTACGTGAACCACCGCTGGCTGGGCGGCATGCTCACCAACTTCCAGACCGTGCACAAGCGCCTGGAGCGCCTCAAGGAGCTGGAGACCATCGACTTCGACGACGTGGCCAACTCCGGCCGCACGAAGAAGGAGCTGCTGGTCCTGAAGCGCGAGCTGGACAAGCTCGACCGCACCCTGGGTGGCATCCGCGACATGTCCCGCACCCCCTCCGCCGTGTGGGTCGTGGACACCAAGAAGGAGCACCTGGCCGTCACCGAGGCCCGCAAGCTCCGCATCCCGGTCATCGCCATCCTGGACACCAACTGCGACCCCGACGAGGTCGACTACGCGGTCCCGGGCAACGACGACGCCATCCGCTCGGTGTCGCTGCTGACGCGCATCATCGCCGACGCCGCTGCCGAGGGCCTGATGGCCCGCTCCGGTGGCGGCAACGCCGCCGCCGAGGAGCCCATGGCCGAGTGGGAGCGCGAGCTGCTGGCCGGTCAGGCCCAGGAGTCCTCCGCCGCCGAGGCCGCCGCTGCCCCCGAGGGCACCGTCGAGGCCGGTGCGCCGGCCGAGCAGGCCGACACCCCGGACGCCTCCACCGAGGGCGCCACCGGCACCCCGGCCGCCGAGGGCGAGTCCACCGACTCGGCCCAGGCCTGAGCCACCCCACCTGACCGCTGACCCACCGATCTCCAGAGGAGAAACCAGGTTCATGGCGAACTACACCGCTGCTGACATCAAGGCCCTGCGCGAGCAGACCGGCGCCGGCATGCTGGACGTGAAGAAGGCACTCGACGAGTCGAACGGCGACATCGAGGCCGCCAAGGAGGCCCTGCGCATCAAGGGCCTGAAGGGTGTGACCAAGCGTGAGGGCCGCTCGGCCTCCAACGGCCTGGTCGCCGCCCAGACCGCCGACGGTGCGGGCACCCTGCTCGAGATCAACTGCGAGACCGACTTCGTCGCCAAGGGTGAGAAGTTCATCGCCCTGGCCGACAAGGTGCTGGCCCACGCCGCCGACCAGCAGGTCGACAGCGCCGAGGCCCTGCTGGCCTCCACCCTGGACGGCCAGACCGTGCAGGAGCTGCTGGACTCCTCGAACGCCGAGATCGGCGAGAAGATCGAGGTGCGCAACCTGGCTCGCCTGACCGCCCCCGAGGGCGGCCAGGTGGTGGCCTACCTGCACAAGACCTCCCCGGACCTGCCGGCGCAGATCGGCGTGCTGGTGGCCACCACCGGCACCGACGAGCAGTTCGGCCGCGACGTGGCCATGCACGCCGCTGCGTTCTCTCCCTCCGTCCTGACCCGTGACGAGGTCGACGCCGAGATCGTGGAGAACGAGCGTCGGGTGGCCGAGGCCACCGCCAAGGAGGAGGGCAAGCCCGAGCAGGCCATGCCCAAGATCATCGAGGGCCGCGTCAACGCGTACTTCAAGGACAACGTGCTGCTCGACCAGCCGTTCGCCAAGGACCCCAAGAAGTCCGTGGCGAAGGTGGCCGAGGAGGCCGGGGCCGAGGTCACCGGCTTCGCCCGCTTCAAGGTCGGTTCCGACCTGCAGGGCTGAGCCCACCGCGCCTGACGGGGCACGGTCCACCCACCCGGGTGGGCCGTGCCCCGTTCGCGTGGTGGGTGTGCAAGGATCGTCCGGGCCGATCGGCCCCGCACGAACTTCCCCCAGGAGGCCCGCCGATGAGCACGACCACAGAGCACAGCAACGCCGCCCCGCGCCGGGTGCTGTTGAAGATGTCCGGAGAGGTCTTCGGTGGTGGTTCCGTCGGGGTGGACCCGGACGTCGTCAAGGGCATCGCGGCGCAGATCGCCGCCGCCGTCCGGGGTGGGGTGCAGGTCGCCATCGTGGTGGGCGGCGGGAACTTCTTCCGCGGTGCCGAGCTGCAGACCAAGGGCATGGAGCGCACGCGCGCGGACTACATGGGGATGCTGGGCACCGTCATGAACTGCCTGGCCCTGCAGAACTTCCTCGAGGCCGAGGGTGTCGAGACGCGGGTGCAGACCGCCATCGAGATGACGCAGGTGGCCGAGCCGTACATCCCGCGCCGCGCCATCCGCCACCTGGAGAAGGGGCGCGTGGTCATCTTCGGTGCCGGTGCCGGCATGCCCTTCTTCACCACCGACACGGTCGCCGCCCAGCGCGCGCTGGAGATCAAGTGCGACGAGGTGCTCATGAGCAAGTCGGGCGTGGACGGTGTCTACAGCGCCGACCCCAGGACCGACCCGACCGCCGAGCGCTACGAGCGGCTCACCTTCGCCGAGGCCCTCGCCAAGCAGCTCCGCATCGCCGACGCCGCAGCCTTCTCCCTGTGCATGGAGAACAAGCTGCCGATGATGGTCTTCGGCATGCAGGGCGAGGGCGCCATCGAGCAGGCGCTGCGCGGTGAGAGAATCGGCACCATCGTCACCGCCGACTGAGCCCACGGCTCACCCGATCCGGCACGACACCGACCGACCCACGACGACACAGGAGACGCGCATGACCGTCAAGGACGCGCTGGCCGAGGCCCAGCAGAAGATGGACAAGGCCATCGAGGTCGCCCACGAGGACATGGCGGACATCCGCACCGGCCGCGCGCACGCGGGCATGTTCTCCAAGATCATGGTCGACTACTACGGGGCGCCCACCCCGCTGCAGCAGCTGGCCTCCTTCCAGGTGCCCGAGGCCCGCACCATCCTGGTGCAGCCCTTCGACAAGTCGGCCATGAGCGCCATCGAGAAGGCTCTGCGCGAGTCGGACCTGGGGGTGAACCCCTCCAACGACGGCAACCAGATCCGCTGCGTGCTCCCGGCCCTCACCGAGGAGCGCCGCAAGGAGTACATCAAGCTGGCGAAGGGCAAGGGTGAGGACGCCCGCGTGTCCCTGCGCAACATCCGTCGCGCGGCCAAGGAGCACATCGACAAGCTGGTCAAGGACGGGGAGATCGGCGAGGACGAGGGCTCCCGTGGTGAGAAGGAGCTCGAGGCCCTCACCAAGAAGCACACCGACCAGGTGGAGAGCATCCTGAAGGCCAAGGAGACCGAGCTGCTCGAGGTCTGACCTCCGGCTCACCTCCCACTGCCCGTGACAGCCACCACCCCGCGAGCCGGCCGCAACCTCCCTGCGGCCATCGCGGTCGCCGTCGCCCTCGCGTCGCTGATCATCGTCTCCCTGGTGATCCGGCGCGAGGGTTTCGTGCTGCTCGCGGGGGCCGCGGGTGCGGTGGCCGCGTGGGAGCTGATGAACGCCCTGAAGAACCGTCCCGGCGGTATCCGGGTGCCGGTGGTGCCCACCGTCATCGGCCCGATGGTGATCGTCTGGGCCACGTGGTTCGCCGGCGGTTCGGGCGCTGCGCTGGCGGCCGTGGGCATGCTGGTGCTGCAGGTGGTCTGGCGGGCCTACCGGCCGCAGCGTGACGATGCGGAGGACCCCGCCCACGCTGCACCCACCGGCCTGCCCCGGGCGCTGGCCGACGTCACCGGCGCTGCCCTCATCACGGGCTACGTGGGGGTGCTGGCCGCGTGTGCGGTGCTGCTGGTCGCCCCCGAGGACGGCGTGATGCGGGTGATCGCGTTGGTGCTGATGGTGGCCTGCTCCGACATCGGCGGGTACGCCACCGGGGTCTTCCTGGGCAAGCGGCCCATGGCGCCGAACCTGAGCCCCAAGAAGTCCTGGGAGGGCTTTGCCGGGTCGGTCGTGCTCGCGGCGGTGGGAGGTGTGGCCTCCATGGCCTGGCTGGTGGGCGGGCCGCTGTGGGTGGGCGTCCCGCTCGGCATCGCGGTGGCCCTGGCCGCCACGGTGGGCGACTTCGCCGAGTCGGCACTGAAGCGGGACCTGGGCATCAAGGACATGAGCGAGCTGCTGCCCGGGCACGGCGGCATCATGGACCGGCTGGACTCACTCCTGGTCGCTGCCCCGGTCGCCTGGGCCATCCTGGCCGCGACCGTCCCTGCTCCCTGACCAGTGGGACAATGGCCGCGATGACTGATCTTCCGCAGCCCACCACCAAGGCGCCCCGCCCCGGCGAGCTGACCTTCGCCGCCCCCCGCCGCGGCAAGCCGCCGCAGCACCTGGCCGACCTCGACGAGGCCGGGCGAAAGCAGGCCGTGACCGATGCGGGGTGGCCGGCCTTCCGCGCCAACCAGCTCTCCAAGCACTACTTCGAGCGGTACACCGACGAGCCGGCGGCCATGACCGACCTGCCCAAGGAGGGCCGCGAGGACATGGTGCGTGGCCTGATGCCGCGCCTGCTCACCCCGGTGAGCGTGATGCGGGCGGACGACGGCGCCACGGTCAAGACCCTGTGGCGGCTGCACGACGGCGCCCTGGTGGAGTCGGTGCTGATGCGCTACCCGAGGCGCGTCACCCTGTGCCTGTCGAGCCAGGCGGGCTGCGGCATGAACTGCCCGTTCTGCGCCACCGGGCAGCAGGGGCTGACGCGCAACCTCTCCACGGCCGAGATCGTGGGCCAGCTGGTGGCGGCCCACCGCATGCTCAACGACCCCGAGGCCCCGGGGCTCGCGCCGCCGCCCGCACTGGCCGAGGGCCAGGTGGAGCTGGGGGAGAACGACGCCGACCCGAGCCTCGACGGCCTTCCCGACGAGTCCGCGGCCGACACCTCGGCCCTGGACACCCCGCTGGCCGCGGGCGGCCCGAACCGCGTGCACAACGTGGTCTTCATGGGCATGGGGGAGGCGCTGGCCAACTACCGCAAGGCGGTCGATGCGGTGCGCCGCATGGTGGACCCGGCGCCGGCCGGTCTGGGCATGAGCGCCCGTGGCATCACCATGAGCACGGTGGGCCTGGTGCCGGCCATCGACAAGTTCGCGGCCGAGGGCGTGGCGGCCACGCTCGCGCTGAGCCTGCATGCGCCCGACGACGAGCTGCGCGACGAGCTGGTCCCCATCAACAAGCGCTGGAAGGTGGACGAGGCCCTGGACGCCGCCTACCGCTACTTCCAGACGACGGGCCGGCGCGTCAGCATCGAGTACGCCCTCATCCGGGACATGAACGACCAGGCCTGGCGGGCCGACCTGCTGGCCGAGAAGCTCAACGCGCGCGGCCGCGGCTGGGTGCACGTCAACCCCATCCCGCTCAACCCGACGCCGGGGTCCAAGTGGACCGCCTCCCGCCCGGGCGTGGAGCAGCAGTTCGTGGAGCGGCTGCGCGCCGGCGGCATCCCCACCACGGTGCGCGACACCCGCGGCTCGGACATCGACGGCGCCTGCGGTCAGCTCGCGGCCGCCCCGGAGGGCACCCTCGCCTGAGGGCCGGTTCAGGCGGGGCCGATGAGGTCCGCGGCCTCGTCGACGTCGTCCACGAGGTGCAGCACACCGCCCATGTCCCGGTCGGTGCCCAGTGCCTGCAGCAGGGGCCACGCAGGCAGGGTCTGCGTCCAGTGCTCGCGGCCCACCAGGACCAGCGCCCCCAGCTCGCTGCCGGGGGTGGCGTAGTACAGCCGGGTGGCCACCTGGAAGATCTCCTGCACGGTGCCGGCGGCACCGGGGAGCACCACCAGGCCGGCGGTCGACTGGGCCAGCAGCACGTCCTCCCGCAGGGCGTTGGAGAACATCTTGGCGATCAGCTGGCCGAAGACGTTGGGTGGCTCGTGGCCGTAGAACCAGGTGGGGATGCCCACGCTGCGCAGCTGATCGGGCTCGTCCCAGCCCTGCCTGGCGGCGAAGCCGGCCTGTGCCCAGGCGTCCACGTCCTCGAAGGAGGGCACCTGCGCCACCACGTCCAGAGCCCCGCGCAGTGCCTCGTCGCTGGGGGCGAGGGCACCCAGGTTGGCGGCCTCCATGGCGCCCGGCCCGCCGCCGGTGAGCACCACGTGGCCGGCCTCGGCCAGCGCATGACCGAGTCCGGCGGCGGCGGCGAACTCGTCGGTGCCACGGGCCAGGGAGTGCCCGCCCATCACGCCCACCACGCTGCGGTCGGCCAGGGGGTCGATGAGGGCGTCCACCATCGAGTCGTCGTGGATGGCGCGCAGCAGCGAGACGTAGGCGTCGCCCTCCAGCCGCTCGTTGCGGAACCACGCGTAGGCGCGCCCGTCGGGGGTGTCCGCGTACCCCTGTGACAGCCCGGCGAACAGCTCGGCGGCGGTGTAGGCGTGGCCGCGGTAGGGCGCCACGGGGGCGTCCGGCGCGGGCGGGAACAGGATGGCACCCGCGTCGAGCAGGCGGTCGCGCAGTGGATCGGGCACCTGCCCGCCGAAGAGCACCAGACCCTGCAACCGTTCGGCCGGCAGCGCCAGCAGGCGGTCGGCGACCGGGCGCAGGTCCAGGTTCTCCAGTGCGACCCGGTACAGGCCGCGGCGCCCGGCCTCGACCTCGCGCAGCAGGCGCTCCAGCTGCTCGGCGTCGGCCACCTCCTCGCCCCGGGTGTGCGCGTGGCCGCGGTGTCCGGCCAGGGGGATGGCGGGGGTCGGCTGCAGGTGCTCGGGAGTCACCCCCGCACGGTACCGGCGGTCGGGCGCGCCGGCGGGGGAGCGGGCTGGCATGGTTGCCCCCATGAGTGCCCGCACCGTCATGGTCGCCTCCCCGGAGGGGAACACCGGAAAGTCCGCCATCGCCCTGTCCCTCGTGGAGGCGGCCGCCGCCACCGTGGAGCGGGTGGGCGTGTTCCGCCCGGTCTCGCGCCTGCACGAGAGGCAGAGCGACGACATCCTCACCGCCCTGCTCGCCCGGGCGGGGTCCACCCTCGACCCGGTCGATGCGGTGGGCGTCACCTACGAGGACGTCCACGCCGACGAGGACGAGGCGATGTCCCGCATCGTGAACGCCTACCACCGGGTGGCCGAGCAGTCCGACCTGGTGATCGTCCTGGGAACGGACTTCACGGACGTCACCGGCCCCACCGAGTTCTCGTTCAACGCGCGGGTGGCGGCCAACCTCTCGGCGCCGATGGTGCTGGTGGTCCACGGGGACGGACGTACCGGCGAGCAGGTGCGCACCGTGGTGGAGATGTGCGTCCACGAGGCGCAGGCCCAGCACGCCTCCGTGCTGGGCGTGGTGTGCAACCGGGTCACCGGGGTGGATCCCGATGCGGTGACCGTCGCCCTGGAGGGGCTGGTCGCCCAGGACGGCACCGCGGTGCCGGTGCTGGCCACCATCGCCGACCTGCCGCTGCTGTCGGCCCCCACGGTGCGGGACGTCATGGCCGCGGTGGACGGCACCCTTCTGTGGGGTGACGAGGCCGCGCTGGACCGGGAGGTCGAGGACATCCTGGTGGGTGGCATGAACCCCGAGCACATCCTGGAGCGGCTGGCCGACGGGCAGCTGTGCATCGCGGCCAGTGACCGGGTGGAGATCCTGCTGACACTGATTGCCGCCCACACCTCGGACCGGCTCCCCACCCTGAGCGCCGTGGTGCTCAACGGTGGTTTCGAGCTGGGGGAGCGGGTCTGTGAGCTGGTGGACGGGCTCGGACTGCGGCTGCCCGTCATCGAGACCGCGGGGCACACCTACGAGACGGCGCGGGCGGCGGCCTCGGTCCGCGGACTGCTCGGGCAGGGGAGCGGCCGCAAGACCACCGCCGCACTGGCCCACGTGGGGGCGCGCCTGGACGCCCGGGCGGTGCTGGCGCAGCTCGACCTCCGACCGAGCACCGTGGTGACGCCGCTGATGTTCCAGCACCAGCTGGTGGAGCGCGCTGAACAGCACCGTCGCCACATCGTGCTGCCCGAGGGCTCGGACGACCGCATCCTGCGCGCCGCCGGCCGGGTGCTCACCCGCGACCTGGTGGACCTGACCATCCTGGGAGAGGTCGAGGCCATGCAGCGGCGGTCCCGGGAGCTCGGCATCGACCTGTCGCGGGCCACCCTGCGTGACCCGGCGGACGACCCGGACACCGAGCGGCTGGCCGAGCTGTACACCGACCTGCGACGCCACAAGGGCATGACGCTGGAGACCGCACGCACCGTGGTCACGGACGTCAACCACTTCGGCACCCTGCTGGTCCGCGACGGGCAGTGCGACGGCATGGTCAGCGGTGCGGCCCACACCACGGCCGACACCATCCGTCCCGCCTTCCAGGTGATCGGCACCGCCGAGGGCAGCAACGAGGTCTCCAGTGCCTTCCTCATGTGTCTGGCCGACCGGGTGCTGGTCTTCGCCGACTGCGCCGTGATCCCCGAGCCCACCAGTGAGGAGCTCGCCGGCATCGCCACCGCCAGCGCGGCGACGGCGCGCGCCTTCGGCATCGAGCCGCGGGTGGCCATGCTCAGCTACTCCACCGGCGAGTCCGGGTCGGGCCGCGAGGTGGAGAAGGTGCGGGAGGCCACCGACCTGGTGCGGCAGGCCGAGCCCGATCTGCCGGTGGCCGGTCCCATCCAGTACGACGCCGCCGTCGAGCCCTCCGTGGCGGCCTCCAAGATGCCCGGCTCGCCGGTGGCCGGGCAGGCCACGGTGCTGGTCTTCCCGGACCTCAACACCGGGAACAACACCTACAAGGCCGTCCAGCGGATGGCGGGGGCCCTGGCCGTGGGGCCGCTGCTGCAGGGTCTGGCCCGCCCGGTGAACGACCTCTCGCGCGGGGCGCTGGAGGACGACATCGTCAACACCATCCTCATGACGGCCGTGCAGGCGGCCTCCGACGACGCAGGGAGCAACAGGTGAGCGCACTGGTCATCAACGCCGGGTCCTCCTCGGTGAAGTTCCAGGTGGTGGACCCCGACACGGGCACCGTGCACGCGAAGGGCCTGGTGGAGCGGATCGGGGAGCCGGCCGGGGCCGCCAGCCTGGAGCGCGAGGGCGCCGACGAGCTGACCAGCAGCCAGCGCTTCACGGACCATCGCGAGGCCCTGGCCTGGGTGCTCGACCAGTTGGGCGGCTCCGGCCTGCTCCAGGACGTGGAGGTGGTGGGTCACCGCACGGTCCACGGTGGGCGCCGTTTCGACCGGCCGGTGGTGCTGGACGACGAGACCCTGGCGGTGATGCGTGAGCTCTCCCCGCTGGCGCCACTGCACAACCCGGCCAACATCCAGGGCATCGAGGCCGCGCGTGAGCAGCTGCCCCAGGTGCCGCACGTGGGGGTCTTCGACACCGGGTTCTTCGCCGACCTCCCGCCGGAGGTGCGCACCTACGCCATCGACACCGAGGTGGCCCGGGAGTACGCCGTGCAGCGCTACGGGTTCCACGGGGCCAGCCACGCCTACGTCTCCCAGCGGGCGGCACAGGACCTCGGCCGCGACCCGGCGGAGCTCAAGGTGGTGGTGCTGCACCTGGGCAACGGTGCGTCGGCCGCGGCCGTGGACGGCGGCCGTCCGGTGGACTGCTCGATGGGGATGACGCCCCTGGAGGGTCTGGTCATGGGCACCCGGCCCGGGGACATCGACCCCGGCGTGCTTTTGCACCTGCTGCGCCACGGCATGGACGTGGACGAGGTGGACGACCTGCTCAACCGGCGCAGCGGGTTGCGCGGTCTGACCGGCACCAACGACATGCGTGAGGTCCGTGCCGCGGCCACCGCGGGCGACGCCGCGGCGCGCCTGGCACTCGACGTGAGCATCCACCGCATCGTCCGCTACGTGGGCGCCTTCCACGCGGTGATGGGCGGGCTGGGCGCGCTGGTCTTCACCGCGGGCGTGGGCGAGAACAACGTGGAGCTGCGCGCCGAGGTGTGCGAGCGGCTGGCCGTGCTGGGCGTGTCCCTCGATGGCCGGCGCAACGCCGCCGTCCCCCGCGGCCGGGCGGAGTCCACGGTGGTCTCCGCAGACGACTCGCGGGTCGCCGTGCTGGTGACCCCCACCAACGAGGAGCTGTACATCGCTCGCGCGGCCGCGGCGACAGTGACACCCTGAGGGCATGACCTCTCACAGTGACCTGCGGACGGTGCTCGACGACCTGGTGGGGGAGGACCTGACCGGACTGTTCGTCGGCGGACGGTGGGTGCAGCCCGCCGGGGGAGGGACGTTCGCGGTCACCGACCCCAGCGACGGGAAGACCCTGCGCGAGGTGGCCGACGCCACTCCTGAGGACGGTGTGGCCGCCCTCGATGCGGCCGTGGCCGCCCAGGAGGACTGGGCCGCCACCCCGCCGCGGGAGCGCTCGGAGATCCTGCGCCGCGCCTTCGACCTGCTCATCGAGCACACCGAGGAGCTCGCGGCGCTCATGACCCTGGAGATGGGCAAGTCGCTGGAGGAGTCCCGCGGCGAGGTGGCCTACGGGGCCGAGTTCCTCCGCTGGTTCTCCGAGGAGGCGGTGCGCCTGGAGGGGCGCATGGTGCCCGCCCCGGCCGGTGGCTCCACCATCCTCACCCGCCACAAGCCGGTGGGGCCCGTGCTGGCCATCACCCCGTGGAACTTCCCGCTGGCGATGGGCACGCGCAAGATCGGCCCGGCGCTCGCCGCCGGGTGCACGGTGGTGCTGAAGCCGGCCTCGGCCACGCCGCTCACCTCGATGGCGTTGGTGGACCTGCTGCACCGCGCCGGGGTGCCCGAGGGCGTGGCCAACTGCGTCACCACCAGCCAGACCTCGGAGGTGATGGGGGAGCTCATCGCCGACGAGCGGCTCCGCAAGCTCACCTTCACCGGCTCCACCCCCGTGGGCCGCACGCTGCAGGGCCAGGCCGCCGAGACGCTGCTGCGCACGTCCATGGAGCTGGGCGGCAACGCACCCTTCGTCGTGCTGGGCGACGCAGACCTGGAGCAGGCGGTGGAGGGCGCCATGGCGGCCAAGTTCCGCAACATCGGACAGGCCTGCACGGCGGCCAACCGGTTCATCGTGGTGCGCGAGCTGGCCGAGGAGTTCTCCACCCGCTTCGCGGAGGTCGCCGCGCAACGGACGGTGGGGCGTGGCGGTGACGAGGGCACCGACCTGGGCCCCCTCATCGACGCCGACGGCCTGGGGAAGGTCACCGAGCTGGTGGCCGACGCGCTCGACCAGGGGGCCAAGGTCCTGACCGGCGGGCCGCAGGGCTGCGAGGAGCTGCGCAGCACGCTGCCCGAGGGTGGGTCCTGGTACCCGCCGACGGTGCTGGGTGACGTGCCGGCCGGCGCCCGCATCCTGGCCGAGGAGGTCTTCGGACCGGTGGCCCCCATCCAGGTGGTCGAGGGCGAGGAGGAGGCCCTGGCGGCGGCGAACGACACCGAGTTCGGCCTGGTGGGCTTCGTGTACTCCCGCGACGTCTCGCGACTCATGGACTTCGCCGCCCGCATGCAGACCGGCATGGTGGGCCTCAACATGGGCGTGGTCTCCCAGCCGGCGGCGCCCTTCGGCGGGGTGAAGCAGTCCGGGTTGGGCCGCGAGGGTGGACACGAGGGCGTGGAGGAGTACCTCGAGGTGCAGTACCTGGGACTCGCGGACTGACCCCCCATCGCCGGACCTGCCCGTGACCCCCGCGGGTCAAGGGCAGGTCAAGGGCGGCTGAGGACTCGGTGTGGATGCCCGGCCGGACCGGTCGTGACGCGGACCCGGTGCGGCGGGCCTCCCTAGCGTGGCCCCCGACCGCACCGGAGGCACGCGCCGACCGGTGGACCCCTCCCTCGGAGCAGCCATGCCTGACAGCACCCCGTCCCCTCGCACGTCCCGCGCCCGGCGCGGTCCCGCTCTCGCCGCCGGCGTCCTGGCGCTGGCCACCGCCGGCTCGCTGGCCCCGGCCCAGGCGGGCCACGCGCCCGGCGAGCGCCTGCCGGAGCAGGTCGCGCCCGAGCCCACCGACCGGGCCACCGCCCAGGGGATCGAGCGCCCCGGCCAGGCCACGATGGGGTGGAGCCTGCGCGATCAGGTCCGCCCCGGTGTCGAGGGCACCGCGTCGCTCGGTCCGGTGGGGGCGGCGTCCGCCATCGCCCCGCAGGCGGCCGACGCCCACGGTCCCTACGGCATCGACACCAGCAGCCACACCACCGTGCAGGACTGGCAGTGGTTCAGCGACGTCGGTGCGGAGTTCGCGTGGATCAAGGCCACGGAGGGCGACTACTACACCAGCCCCGTGTTCAGCCCGCAGTGGATCGGGGCCACCGAGCAGCAGATGGTGCGCGGGTCGTACCACTTCGCCAATCCCGCCGAGTCCTCCGGCGCCCAGCAGGCGGAGTTCTTCGTGGCCAACGGCGGGGGCTGGAGCCCCGACGGGCGCACCCTGCCCGGGGCGCTTGACATGGAGTACAACCCCTACGGGCCGGTCTGCTACGGCATGGACCATGCGCAGATGGACGCCTGGGTGCGCGACTTCATCGGCCGCTACGAGCAGCTCACCGGGGTCAAGCCGGTCATCTACACCAACGCGGACTGGTGGAACACCTGCGTGGGCCGCGCCGACTACTCCGACATCCACCTCTGGCTCGCCCGCTACGACGCCACCCCCGGCACGGCCCCCTGGTCCTGGTCGCAGCACGGCGCCACCCACACCGTGTGGCAGACCCGACCGGTCACCGACAAGGGCTATGACGTCAACCGCTTCCACGGTGACCGCGCCGCGCTGCGGGAGCTCGCGACCCACGGCTGACCCGGGCGGCGCGCGGACGTACCCTGACGCCCATGTCTGCGCGTCGCGTCACCCTCCTGGGCTCCACCGGTTCCATCGGCACCCAGGCGGTCGAGGTCATCCAGCAGCACCCCGACCGCTTCGTGGTGCACGGCCTGGCCGCCGGGGGCAGTGACCTGGGTCTGCTCGCCCGCCAGGTGGCCGCCCTGCGTCCCGAGGTCGTCGCCCTGGCGCGAGGCGACCGGGCCGACCTGCGTGCCGCCCTGGACGCGGTGCCCGGCGGGGCGGACCTGCACCCCCGGGTGCTGGTGGGCGAGGACGCCGCCACCGAGCTGGCCGCCGACCCGGTGGACGTGGTGCTCAACGGCATCACCGGCTCCATCGGCCTGCGCCCCACCCTCGCCGCGCTGGAGGCCGGGAGCACCCTGGCCCTGGCCAACAAGGAGTCGCTCATCGTGGGCGGCCCGCTGGTGCGCGCGGCCCTGCAGCGTCCCGACCAGATCGTGCCGGTGGACTCCGAGCACGCCGCCATCGCGCAGTGCCTGCCCAGCGGCCGCCGTGAGGAGGTCCGCCGGCTGGTCATCACCGCCTCGGGTGGTCCCTTCCGGGGCCGCAGCCGCGCGGAGCTGGCCGACGTCACGCCCGAGCAGGCCCTGGCCCACCCCAACTTCGCGATGGGGCGTGTGGTCACCACCAACTCGGCCACCCTGGTCAACAAGGGCCTGGAGGTCATCGAGGCCCACCTGCTGTTCGACGTGCCCTTCGACGACATCCAGGTGGTGGTGCACCCGCAGCAGCAGATCCACTCGATGGTGGAGTTCCACGACGGCTCCACCATCGCCCAGATCGGCCCGCCGCGGATGCTGGTCCCCATCGCCCTGGGCCTGTCCTGGCCGGAGCGCCTCACCGGGGTGGACGAGCCCACCGACTGGACCCGCGCCCAGTCCTGGCAGTTCGAGCCGCTGGACTCCGAGGCCTTCCCGGCGGTGGACCTCGCCGTGCACGTCGGCCGCCTGGGAGGCACCGCTCCGGCGGTCTACAACGCGGCGAACGAGGAGTGCGTGGACGCCTTCCACGACGCGCGCATCGGGTTCACCGACATCACCGACACCGTGGCGGCCGTCGTGGAGCAGCTCGGCAGCGGGGGAGAGGCCGGCCTGACCCTCGAGGCCGTGCTCGCCGCCGAGGGTGAGGCGCGGGCGGCCGCGCACCGCCTCATCGATGCGGTGGGGCGCCGCTGATGCTCTACCTGCTGGGGGTGGTGGTCGTCTTCCTGGGCATCTGCGCCTCCATCGCCCTGCACGAGATCGGCCACCTCGTCCCGGCCAAGGCCTCGAAGGTGAAGGTGACCCAGTACATGGTGGGCTTCGGGCCCACGGTGTGGTCGCGGCGCCGGGGCGAGACCGAGTACGGCATCAAGGCCATCCCGCTGGGCGGCTACATCCGCATGATCGGCATGCTGCCGCCGCGGCGGGAGGACCCCGCCGGCACGGTGCGCTCGACCTCGACCGGCTTCCTGGACCAGATGTCCGAGGACGCCCGCCACGCGGCGATGGAGGAGGTCGGGCCGCAGGACGCCGACCGCGTCTTCTACAAGCTGCCGGTGTGGCGCAAGGTCATGATCATGCTCGGCGGCCCGCTGATGAATCTGGCCATCGCGGTGGTGCTCATCACCGGGCTGCTCACGCTCCACGGGACGGCGCAGCCCACCACCACGCTGGCCACCGTCGTCCAGTGCGCACCCCAGGACCCCGCCGCCACCGAGTGCGGTCCGCAGGACGAGCCCAGCCCCGCGGCCGCGGCGGGACTGCAGCCGGGGGACACCGTGCTGCGGGCCGGTGGCGCCACGGTGTCCAGCTGGGAGGAGATCACCGAGGCCATCCGCTCCAGCGCCGGGGAGGAGCTGCCGCTGGTGGTGCAGCGTGATGGCCGGCAGGTGGAGCTCACCGCGCACCCGGTGCTGCGGGAGCGTCCGGTGGTGCAGGACGGCCAGGCGGTGGAGCGCGACGGCGAGCCGGTGCTGCAGGAGGTGGGCTACCTGGGCGCGTCCCCCGCATCGGAGCAGGTGCGCCAGCCCGTCACGGAGGTGCCCGGTGTCGTCGGCGACGGGCTGTACCGCACCGCATCGGTGGTGCTCACCATCCCGGCGCGCCTGTGGGACATCGGGCAGACGGTGCTGGGGCTGGAGGAGCGCGACCCCAACGGGCCGATGTCCGTGGTGGGGGTGGGGCGGGTGGCCGGTGAGGTCACCTCCAGCCAGGAGCTGGGACTGGACTGGGGCGAGCGGGTCGCCTTCTGGACGAGCCTGGTGGCAAGCCTCAACCTGGCGCTGTTCGTGTTCAACCTGGTGCCCCTGCTGCCGCTGGACGGCGGCCACGTGGCCGGCGCGCTGTGGGAGGGCACGAAGAAGGCCTGGGCGCGGCTGCGGGGACTGCCGGACCCGGGGTACGTGGACGTCGCGCGCATGATGCCGCTGGCCACCGGCATGGCGGTGCTCCTGCTGGGCATGGCCCTGCTGTTGATCTACGCCGACATCGTGGCACCGGTACGTCTGGGGTGATCGACGCCACCGGCGCGAGGCCGGGGCACTGGATGCGCACGTGGTGTTCCTTGCGATACTGGGGGCATGACTGTCTCGCTCGGAATGCCCGCGCCCGTCCCGCAGACCGTGGCCCCGCGCCGGAAGAGCCGCAAGATCCAGGTGGGCAGCACCTTCGTGGGTGGTGACGCGCCGGTCAGCGTGCAGACCATGACCACCACCAAGACGGCGGACATCAACGGCACCCTCCAGCAGATCGCCGAGCTGACGGCCGCCGGCTGCGACATCGTGCGTGTCGCCTGCCCCACGCAGGACGATGCGGATGCGCTGCCCATCATCGCGGCCAAGTCGCAGATCCCCGTGATCGCCGACATCCACTTCCAGCCCAAGTACGTGTTCGCCGCCATCGATGCGGGGTGCGCCGCCGTGCGTGTGAACCCGGGCAACATCAAGAAGTTCGACGACAAGGTCGGGGAGATCTCCCGGGCGGCGAAGGATGCCGGCGTCTCGCTGCGCATCGGCGTGAACGCCGGTTCGCTGGACCCGCGCCTGTACGAGAAGTACGGCAAGCCCACTGCCGAGGCGCTGGTGGAGTCGGCGGTCTGGGAAGCCAGCCTCTTCGAGGAGCACGACTTCCACGACTTCAAGATCTCGGTGAAGCACAACGACCCGGTCGTGATGATCCGGGCCTACGAGATGCTCGCCGAGCGGGGCGAGTGGCCGCTGCACCTGGGCGTGACCGAGGCCGGGCCCGCCTTCCAGGGCACCATCAAGTCGGCCACCGCCTTCGGTGCACTGCTGGCCAAGGGCATCGGCGACACCATCCGTGTGAGCCTCTCCACCCCGCCGGTGGAGGAGGTGAAGGTCGGCACGCAGATCCTGCAGGCGCTCAACCTGCGCCCGCGCAAGCTGGAGATCGTGTCCTGCCCGTCGTGCGGGCGCGCCCAGGTGGACGTCTACAAGCTGGCCGATGAGGTGACCGCCGGCCTGGAGGGCATGACCGTGCCTCTGCGCGTGGCCGTGATGGGCTGCGTCGTGAACGGTCCCGGTGAGGCGCGCGAGGCGGACCTGGGTGTGGCCTCGGGCAACGGCAAGGGCCAGATCTTCGTCAAGGGCGAGGTCATCAAGACCGTGCCGGAGAGCCAGATCGTGGAGACCCTCATCGAGGAGGCCATGCGGATCGCCGAGGAGATGGGCGAGCCCGTGGACGGCGCCGAGGGGCAGCCCACGGTCAGCGTCGGCTGAGCGGCGGCCCAGCCCGCCCCGGCGCGGGGCAGCGGGTCCGTCAGAACATCGACAGGCCCAGGTTGAGCAGCACCGTGAGGAGCACCGATCCGATGATCGAGATCAGGATCATCACGAGGCAGCCGGGGCCGCCGCCGAGCGGGCGGACTTCCGTGTTTCCGATGCGCATGACTCGACCCTAGGCGCGTGTGCCCGTCACGGCACCCGGTGGAGGTCACGGAGCGGTCTCGATGGGGCGGCTCATCTCGACGTGCTCCGGTGCTGCCCGCCAGAATCTGCGTCAGGTCACCGTGCACACGACCGCGGTGACCCGACCCGGTCAGACCGGTGTGACGGGTGTCACGAATGGAGAGGCAGAGCCATGGGCGAGCAGAGCACCGACCGCGCGGCGGACCAGCAGGGGGAGGGCTACCGCGCCCTGCAGGAGCGCAGCACCCAGGACCCGGAGGGCTTCTGGCTGGAGGCGGCGCAGCAGATCTCGTGGTCCCGCCGCCCCACCCGCGCCCTGGACGACTCCGCGGCACCCCTGTACCGCTGGTTCCCCGACGGCGAGCTCAACGTCTGCTTCAACGCCCTGGACCGTCACGTCATCGACGGCCGCGGAGACCAGGCGGCCCTGCTCTACGACTCCCCGGTGACCGGCACCCAGCGCGCCTACACCTACGCCCAGCTGCTCGATGAGGTGGCGCGCTGCGCCGGCGGCCTGCGCGAGCTCGGGGTCACCCAGGGCGACACCGTGGTCATCTACATGCCCATGGTCCCCGAGGCCGTCGTCGCGATGCTCGCCTGCGCGCGGCTCGGTGCCGTGCACTCGGTGGTCTTCGGCGGCTTCGCGCCCGCTGAGCTGGCGGTCCGCATCGAGGACGTCGCACCCAAGGTCGTCGTCTCCGCATCGTGCGGGGTGGAGCGCACCCGCGTGATCCCCTACAAGCCGATGCTGGACGAGGCCATCCGCCGCTCGGCGCACCAGCCTGAGCACTGCGTGATCCTGCAGCGCGAGCAGCACGCCGCCGAGATGGGCGAGCGTGACGTCGACTGGGCCACGCTCATGACCCCCGGTGCCGTGGAGCCGGCCACCTGGACGCCCGTGGCCGCCACCGACCCGCTGTACGTGCTGTACACCTCCGGCACCACCGGCCGGCCCAAGGGCATCGTGCGCGACTGTGGCGGCTACGCGGTGGCGATGCGGTGGTCCATGACCAACCTGTACGGCATCGGCCCCGGCGACACCTGGTTCTGCGCCTCCGACGTCGGCTGGGTGGTGGGTCACTCCTACATCGTCTACGCGCCGCTGCTCACCGGGGCCACCACGGTGCTCTACGAGGGCAAGCCCGTGGGCACGCCCGACCCGGCGGCCTTCTGGCGGGTGGTGGAGCAGTACGGCGTGAAGGGGCTGTTCACCGCGCCCACCGCCATCCGGGCCATCAAGAAGGAGGACCCGGACGCCACCGGGCTCGCGCAGCACGACGTCTCCACCCTGGAGCACCTGTTCCTGGCCGGGGAGCGACTGGACCCGGACACCTGGCAGTGGGCCACCGACCACCTGGGCATCCCGGTGGTGGACAACTGGTGGCAGACCGAGACCGGCTGGCCCATCGCCACCAACCCGGTGGGCATCGAGGCGCTGGAGATCCGCCCGGGGTCACCCACGGTGGCCACGCCGGGCTTCCGCATCGAGGTGCTCGACGAGACGGGACGCGAGGTGGAGCCCGGTACGGAGGGCGCCATCTGCCTGCGTCTGCCGCTGCCGCCGGGCACCCTGCCCACGCTGTGGAAGGACGACGAGCGCTACGTGAACAGCTACCTGTCGGCCTACCCGGAGCACTACCTCACCGGCGACGGGGGACTGGTGGAGGCCGACGGCTACGTCTACGTGATGGGCCGCACCGACGACGTGCTGAACGTGGCCGGGCACCGCCTGTCCAGCGGGTCGCTGGAGGAGGCCCTCGCCGGGCACCCGAGCGTGGCCGAGTGCGCCGTGATGGGCGTGGCCGACCCGCTGAAGGGCCAGGTGCCCCGCGCGCTGGTGGTGCTCAAGAGCGGCATCGAGCTGGACGATGCTGGACGCGACGCCCTGGTGGCCGAGCTCGTGCAGCGGGTGCGCGACGAGGTGGGCGCCGTGGCGGCCCTGCGCGAGGTGGACGTGGTGGAGGCCCTGCCCAAGACGCGCTCGGGCAAGATCCTGCGCAAGACCATGCGGCAGATCGCCGACGGCGAGACGCCCGTGGTGCCCAGCACCATCGAGGACCCCACCGTCCTCGAGGCGCTGGAGGCGGTGCTGCGCCGCCGCTGAGCCCGGGCTCTACAGCACCTTGGCCAGGAAGTCCTGGGTGCGGGCGTGCTGCGGGTTGCCCAGCACCTCGCGGGGGTCTCCCTGCTCCACGATGTCGCCGTCGGCCATGAAGACCAGGTGGTCGCCCACCTCGCGGGCGAAGCCCATCTCGTGGGTGACCACCATCATGGTCATCCCCTCGTGGGCGAGGTCCTTCATGGAGTCCAGCACGTCGCCCACCAGCTCGGGGTCCAGCGCCGAGGTGGGCTCGTCGAAGAGCATCATGTCCGGGTTCATCGACAGCGCGCGGGCGATGGCGACGCGCTGCTGCTGACCGCCGGACAGCTGCGAGGGGTGCGCGTCGGCCTTGTGGCCGAGCCCCACCCGCTCCAGGTTCTCCCGCGCGATCCGCTGCGCCTCCTTGGCGCCGCGGCGCTTCACCTTCTGCTGGGCGAGGGTGAGATTGCGCAGCACCGACATGTGGCTGAACAGGTTGAACGACTGGAAGACCATGCCGATGCGGGAGCGCACCGCATCGAGCTCGGTGTCCGGGTCGGTGATGTCCACCCCCTCGATGTGGATGGTGCCGGCCGTGGGCTCCTCCAGACGGTTCACGCAGCGCAGCAGGGTCGACTTGCCGGAGCCCGAGGGGCCGATGACGCACACGACCTGGCCGCGCTGGATGTCGAGGTCGATGCCCTCGAGCACCTTCACGTCGCCGAAGCTCTTGTGGAGCCCGCGGATGCTGATGGCGGGCGCATCCGCATCGAGGTCGTGGGTGGGGTGCAACGGGCGGTGGGCGCTCATCGGCGGCCCCTCCTGTTCTGTCGGCGCTCCAGCCAGGCCACCAGCTGGGTGAGGGGCAGGGTGATGGCCAGGTAGAGCAGGGCGGCGAACACCAGCGAGGTGGACGTGCCGGCCGAGGGACCGCTGTTCATGAAGTCACGGGCAGCGGTGGTCAGCTCCTTCTGGTGCGTCATGAAGCCCAGGACGAACAGCAGCGAGGTGTCCTTGATGAGGATCACCAGCTCGTTGGTCAGCGGCGGCACCACGATGCGCAAGGCCTGGGGGAAGGTCACGTGCACCATGGTCTGGGCGGGAGTCATGCCCAGCGAGCGGGCAGCCTCCACCTGGCCGCTGGGGACGGCCTGGATGCCGGCTCGCAGGGTCTCGGCCATGTACGCGCCGGCCACCAGCATCAGGCCCACGAGGCCCGCGCCCACGGTGCCACCCGGAGGGGTCCACCCGGTGGCGATGGGGATGCCGAAGCCCATGAAGAGGATCACCAGCAGCGCGGGCAGACCGCGGAAGAGCTCGATGTAGGCCGTGGCGAACCAGCGGAAGGGAGCCACCGGGGCCAGCTTCATGAGCACCAGCACGACGGCCAGCAGGAAGCCACCGACGAACGCCACCAGCGTGTACAGGATGGTGTTCTTGGCTGCCGTGAACACCATGGTCTCCCAGGTGCCGGTAAAGCCCTCGGTGAGGAAGAAGTTGGCCGCGATCGCGTCCCACTTCATCGTGAACAGCAGCAGCACCACGAGCACTGCAGCCAGGACGTACAGCCCCGTCTGCAGTGCTCGTGAGCGCTGCCTGCGCGTCAGCGCCATGCTCAGCTGGCCGCGGGGGAGGACTCGTCGGACGCGCTGGACTCGTCGCCCGACTCCTCACCGCCACCGTCGACCGTGAAGTACTCGTCGTAGAACTCCTGGTACTTGCCGCTGTCGCGCAGCTCCTTGAGCTCGCCGTTCACGGCGTCGAGCAGGGCCTGGTTGTCCTTCTTGGTGGCGAAGCCGTAGGTCTCTCCGGTGTCGTACTCCTCGACCACCTGGTAGCCGCCGGTGCTGGCGATCTCCTCGTTGACCGGCTTGTCCTGCAGCAGGGCATCCACCTGGCCGGCCTTGATGGCCTGCACCATCTCGGCGTTGGAGGGCAGGGCCACCAGCTGGGCGCCGCTCGCGTTCTCCTGGGCGTAGGCCTCGCCGGAGGTGGCCTGCTGCACGCCCACCTTCTTGCCGTCGAGGTCGCCGATGGCCTTGATGTCGCTGCCCTCGGGCACCAACAGGGACTGCAGGGAGTCGTAGTAGCCGTCGGAGAAGCCGAGGTTCTTCTTGCGGTCCTCGGTGATGGTCATGGCCGAGGCGACCATGTCGCACTGGCCGGAGTTGAGAGCGAGGCCGGACTGCAGACCGGAGAAGTCCGCGTCCTTCACGGCGAGCTCCAGGTCCAGGCCCTTGGCGATCTCGGAGGTGAGGTCGATGTCGAAGCCGGCGTACCCGGACTCGGCGGACTCGTCCTCGTACTCGAAGGGCTCGTAGGGGATGTCCGAGCAGACGGTCAGCTTGCCGTCGCTGATGAGGGACAGGTCGGCGGAGGCATCGTCACCCCCGCCGCCACCTCCCCCGGAGGAGTTGTCCTCCTCGGACCCGCAGGCCGAGAGGGTGAGGGCAGCGGCCGCGGCCACCGCGAGAAGGCGCAGGTGAGGGAAGTTGTGGCTCATGGGGGGAACGTAGGTCCGCGGGGGCGCGTGTGGGCGCGGTTCCGGGCACTCGTGACCACTTTGCAACCTGATCGCGACCGAACGGTGACCTGGGCCGGAGCCCGGGTCCGCGAACGAGGTCTTAGGCTTGCGGGCATGGAGCAGACCCAGGCACCCTCCCTCGACCACGCGACGATCCTCAACGACGCCCTCCTCTGGTCGCGCATCACGCAGCGACAGTTCGACCAGCTGCTGGAGCAGGAGGTGGGTCCGGACGCCCAGGTGGGCGTGGACCTGGAGGCCGGGCAGATCCAGTTCGCCTCGGACAGCGCGGAGATCACCGGCGACCTGCACCTCATCGGATCGGTGGCGCCGGGCCCCCAGTCGCTGCTGTGGGCCTGGGCGAACGAGATGTTCGCCGACGCCCCCGCGGCGCGCCTCTCGCACGAGCTGCGTGAGTTCGGCGAGGCCCACGGGGTGGCGGAGCTGACCTCCCAGGAGGTCCCGCTGCAGCTGGACGGCCAGGAGGTGGACGCCGCGGTCGTCTCCGCCGCGCACGACGCCGGCACCGTGGCCGCCAAGATCACCGGCACGCAGCCCTACTTCGTCTCCGATGCGGGGAACGGCACCTGGGTGGTCACGCTGATCTCCGGCATCACCCTGCCGGCGCCCGAGCTCTCCTCGTTGCCGGCCCTGCTGGAGGAGGCGGCGGACAGCGGCCTGCTCACCGACCACCGTCGCGCGCTGCACCACCTGGGTGTGGACGGCCCGTGGCCCGCCACCTGGTCCACCGACGGCACCCGGGTGCGCTTCGACGACGGCGAGGGTCAGGTGGAGGTCCAGCTCGACGGACAGGGACGGATCGACCAGATCCGTGGCGACCTGGTCTGAGGTGTTCCGGACGCGCCGCGGGTCTCCGCGGCCCTCCGCCCACGTCGCGGCGCTCGGTCCACAGCACACCGACGAGGTCCTCCAGCTCTGCGCACAGGACCCGGCCGCCCGCGTGTTCGTGGCCTCCCGGGTTCACGAGGGGGTCCTCAACGCCCGTGGGCAGGCGCTGGGCTGGGTGGGAGGTGGAGGCCTGCAGGCGATGGTCCTGTGCGGTGCCAACGTGGTGCCGGTGGGGCTCGACGACCGCTCGGCACCGGCCCTGGCCGACCACGTGTCCTCCCGCCGCGCGCTGTCGAGCTCGATCTTCGGGGAGGTCGATGACGTCCGGATGCTGTGGCAGCACCTGCGGCCGCTGTGGGGGCCGGCGCGCGACGAGCGGCTGGAGCAGTGGTCCATGGTCACCTCCACGCGTCCCTCGCAGCTGGGCGTCGAGCCCGACCCGCGCGTGCGCCCCGCACGGCCGGAGGAGGTCGACATCGTGTATCCGGCGGGTGCGGCGATGTTCACCGAGGAGATCGGCTACCCGCCGTACCAGGGTTCGCCGGCGCGTTACCGCGCCGGCTTCGCACAGCTGATCTCCCAGGGGCGCACCTTCGTGGTCGTGGAGCGTGGGCGGGTGCTCTTCAAGGCCGATGTGGGCTCCCTCGCCCTGGGCGTTGCGCAGGTGCAGGGGGTCTGGACGCATCCGTCCGCCCGGGGAAAGGGCCTGGCCACCGGCGCCATGGCGGGCGTGGTGGAGCAGCTGCTCACCGAGGGGCTGCCGGGTCCGGCGCAGCCGGGCTGGTCGCAGGCCACGGCCACCGCGCCCCGGGAGCGGGTGGGCACGGTGCACCTCTACGTGAACGACTACAACCACTCCGCGCGGGCGGTCTACCTCCGGGTCGGCATGCGGCGCGTGGGGACCTTCGCCACCATCATCCTGTAGACCCCGAGCCCAGGAGGGCATGCACGCATGGCACAGCACCAGGCACCCCCGCACCAGGTCGTCATCGGGATCGACGTCGGCACCACGGCCGCCAAGGTCACCGCCTTCGGCATCGGGGCCCCCTTTCGCACCACGGTGGAGAGGGAGTACCCGCTGCTGCGTCCCCGCCCGGGGTGGGCGGTCCAGGAGGTGCCCACGGTGCTCGCCGCGGTCTCCGCGGCGCTGGCCGAGTGCGTGCACCGGGTCTCCGGCAGCCAGGTGGCCTGTCTGTCGGTGAGCACGGCCATGCACGGGCTGGTGGGGCTCGATGAGGAGCTGCGTCCGCTGACGCCGCTGGTCACCTGGGCCGACGGCCGGGCGGCCGAACAGTCGGCGCGGCTGGCGCGCGAGGGACTGGGCGCCACCCTGCACGAACGTTCCGGGACGCCGGTGCACCCCTTCGCCCCGCTGTCCAAGCTCCTGTGGTTCGCGCAGGAGGAGCCCGAGCTCTTCGGACGCGTCCGGGCCTGGGCGGGTCTCAAGGACGTGGTGCTGCACCAGCTCACCGGCACCCTGGCCACGGACCTGTCGAACGCCAGCGGCACCGGCCTGCTGGACCTGCGCACGGGGCAGTGGTCGCCGGAGACGCTGGAGCTGGTGGGGGTGCGGCAGGACCAGCTGCCGGAGGTGCTGGACACCACGGCGGCGCTGGGGCTCACCCGGCGCGTGGCGGAGCGGCTCGGGCTGCCGGTGGCCACGCCGGTGGTGGTGGGTGCGGGCGACGGGCCACTGGGGAACCTCGGCACCGGGGCGCTGGAGCCCGGGGTGGCCGGGCTCTCCATCGGCACGTCGGCGGCGCTGCGACAGATCGTGCCCGAACCCCGCATCGACCCCGCCGGACGGCTGTTCTGCTACGCGCTGACGCGTGACCAGTGGGCGGTCGGTGGGGCACTGACCACGGGCGGCTCGGTGGTCCGGTGGGCCGGTGACGTCTTCGGGCGGGACCTGATGGAGTCGCCGGGGGAGACGGTCGACTCCGACCTGCTGGCCCTGGCGCAGTCCGTGCCACCGGGCTCCGAGGGGTTGGCCATGGTGCCCTGGTTGGGTGCCGAGCGGGCACCCCTGTGGGACCCGGCGGTGCGCGGGGCGTTCGTGGGGCTGCGGGCCAGCCACACCCGCGGACACTTCGTGCGCGCGGCCGTGGAGGGTGTGGCGTTGCAGGTGGAGGCGGTGCTGCGGCAGGTGGAGACCATCCACCCGGTCCGCGAGATCCGCGCCACCGGTGGGGTGTTCCGCAGCGACCTCTGGCGCGACGTGCTCTCCGGCGTGCTGAACCGCCCGCTGGTGGTGGCGGCCGGGGCGGAGGGCTCCGGGCTCGGCGCGGCCGCCCTGGGGGCCTGGGCCACCGGGTTGGCGGACGACCTGCCCGCGGCCCTGCAGCTGCTCGCCGACGAGGACACCCTCACCGGTGAGGAGGAGGTCATCGAGCCCGACCCGGAGCGCGTGGCCCAGTACGACCGGCTCACCGACCAGGTGGCGGACAGCCTGGAGAAGCTGGGACAGGCGGCGGAGGTGCTGCGCAGCAGCTGATGCCGGGTAACCTCGTGCCGCACCCGGCGCGTGGCCGGGCGTCCCACGACCACGAGAGGCTGAGCCGATGGCGATGCGCATGTCGACCCTGTTCCTGCGAACCCTGCGGGAGGACCCGACCGATGCCGAGCTGCCGGGTCACCGCCTGCTCGTGCGGGCCGGGTACGTGCGTCGCGTCGCCCCGGGCATCTACACCTGGCTGCCGCTGGGTCTGAAGGTCATGGAGAAGGTCAAGGCCATCGTCCGCGAGGAGATGGAGGCCATCGGCGACCAGGAGATCGCGTTCCCCTCGCTGCTGCCCCGCGAGCCCTACGAGGCCAGCAACCGCTGGACCGAGTACGGCGACGACCTGTTCCGCCTGACGGACCGCAAGGGCGCGGACATGTTGCTGGGCCCCACGCACGAGGAGATGTTCACCCTGGCGGTGAAGGACCTGTACACCTCGTACAAGGACCTGCCCCTGTCGCTCTTCCAGATGCTGCCCAAGTACCGCGACGAGGTGCGTCCGCGCGCCGGCGTGTTGCGCGGCCGGGAGTTCACCATGAAGGACGCCTACTCCTTCGACGTGGACGAGGCCGGGCTGGAGGCCGCCTACCAGCGTCACCGCGAGGCCTACACCCGCGTCTTCGACCGCTTGGGCTTCGAGTACGTGGTGGTGCACGCCGACTCCGGCGCCATGGGCGGCTCGGCCTCCGAGGAGTTCCTGGCGGTGATGGAGTCCGGTGAGGACACCTTCGTCCGCGACGACTCCGGCTACGCGGCCAACGTGGAGGCCGTGCAGATGCCGGTGACCCCGGTGCCCACCGATGAGGCCGAGCGCACCGCCCTGTGGGGCCAGCTGCCCGCCGCGCACGTGGAGGACACCCCGGACACGCCCACCATCGAGACCCTGGTGGCTGCTGCCAACGCCCATCACCCCCGTGCCGACGGCAGGGAGTGGACCGCGGCGGACACGCTGAAGAACGTGGTCGTGATGCTGGTGAACCCCGATGGCACCCGGGAGCCTCTGGCCATCGGTGTCCCCGGTGATCGGGAGGTCGACGCCAAGCGCCTGGAGGCCCAGGTGTCCCCGGCCGAGGTGCAGCCCTTCGAGGACGAGGACTTCGCCCAGTACCCGGCGCTGGCCAAGGGCTACATCGGCCCCGGCGTGCTGGGGGAGGAGAAGGCCACCGGCATCCGCTACCTGCTGGACCCGCTGGTCACGCCCGGCAGCGCCTGGGTGACCGGGGCGGACGAGCACGGCAAGCACGTGTTCGAGCTGGTGCACGGCCGGGACTTCACGGCGGACGGCGCCATCCACGCCGCCACCATCCGCGAGGGCGACCCGAGCCCCACCGGCGCCGGCGCGCTGCGGCTGGCCCGTGGTGTGGAGATGGGGCACATCTTCCAGCTCGGCACCAAGTACGCCGAGGCGCTGGGGCTCAAGGTGCTCGACCAGAATGGCAAGCTCGTGACGGTGCAGATGGGCTCGTACGGCATCGGCATCACCCGCGCCGTCGGTGTGGTGGCCGAGACGCACCACGACGAGATCGGTCTGGTCTGGCCGCGTGAGCTGGCGCCGGCCGACGTGCACGTGGTGGCCACCGGCAAGGACGCGGCGGTGCTGGAGAAGGCCGAGGAGCTCACCGCATCCCTGGAGGAGCAGGGGCTGACGGTGCTGCTGGACGACCGGCCGAAGGTGTCCCCGGGCGTGAAGTTCAAGGACGCCGAGCTGATCGGTGTGCCCACCATCCTCGTGGTCGGCAAGGGCTTGGCCGAGGGGGAGGTGGAGCTCAAGGACCGCGCCGCTGGCACCTCGCGCGCCGTGGCGGTGGACGCCGCCGTCGAGACCGTCGTGGCCGAGGTGCGCGGGCAGTGACCGCACGGGCGCCGCGTGCCTGAGCTGGAGGTCACGCTCACCCTCCTGGCCCTGATGTTCGCCGCCGGCCTGCTGGCCGGGTGGATCGATGCGGTGGTGGGCGGTGGCGGTCTGGTGCAGCTCCCGGCGTTGATGCTGGGGCTGCCCCAGGCCGCCCCGGTGCAGGTGCTGGCCACCAACAAGATCGCGGCCATCGCCGGCACCTCGGTGAGTGCGGTGACCTACTACCGTCGGGTGAGACCGGACCTGCGTACCGCTGTGCCCTTGGCGGCGCTGGCCTTCGCCGGGTCATTCCTCGGGGCCCGGGTGGCGGCACTGATCCCGAAGGAGGCCTTCACCCCCATCATCATGGTGGCGCTGGTGCTGGTGGGCACATACACGCTGCTCAAGAAGGACCTGGGACGGGAGGCACGGCTGCGCTTCGACGGGCGGCAGCACCTGGCCGTCGCCGGGTTGGCCGGGGCAGCCATCGGCTTCTACGACGGTGCACTGGGTCCGGGGACGGGCAGCTTCCTGGTGTTCGCCCTGGTGGGTCTGCTGGGTTACGACTTCCTGGCCGCCAGCGCCAAGGCCAAGATCGCCAACGTCGCCACGAACCTGGCCGCTCTGGTCGTGTTCGTGCCGATGGGGGCGGTCGTGTGGCAGGTGGGTCTGGCCATGGCGGCGGGCAACGTGCTCGGCGGGTACCTGGGGGCGCGGACGGCGGTGGCCCGCGGGGGAGGCTTCGTCCGCATGGTCTTCATCGTGGTGGTGGGCGCCTTCCTGCTGCGCCTCGGGTGGGACCTGCTCCCCCTCACCTGACTCCGCCCCTGCCCAGCCCCGCACTCCTCCCCGCGACAGACTCACTCCACCGCGTCACAGCACGGTGGAGTGAGTCTGTCGCGGTGGGCCCCCGGGTTCAGCCCTGCGGCTCCATGATCTCGGCGTTGCAGGAGTCCGCGCCCAGCTTCTGCAGGGTGCTGCTGGTGCGCTGGAAGCTCTCGGGGTGCTCGGTCTCGCTCACCGGCTCGATGACGAACTCGGGCTGCGTGACGATGGTCGGCTTGTAACTGGCCTGCTGTGTCCACCCACCCTTGCCGTCGGCGGTGAAGGTGACCCCGCCGATCATGCCGTCCTGCACGTGCGGCGGGAAGTTGTTGGTGGGCTTCTTGCGCTGGGCCGAGAGGAAGTTGCCCAGCCCGTAGAACACGGTCTTGTCGTTGATCGTGGCGCACGGCTGCGGCAGGTGGGCGTGGTGTCCGAAGATCGCGTCCACCTGGTCGCCCTGGAGCAGCTGCTGGGCGAGCTGCTCCTGCTCGGGGCGCGGGGGGATGGAGTACTCGGCGCCCCAGTGGATCACCGCCACGACCACGTCGGCACCCTCGTCGCGTGCCTGCTGCGCCTGTGCCTCGATGCCGGCCTTCTTCTGCGCGAACCACATGTGCTTCTCCATCCAGGGGTGGGAGGAGAGGTTGGCCGACAGTCCGGCGTTGGCCACGTTGTACGAGTAGGTCAGCACGCCGACCTTCTGACCGCCAGCATCCAGCACCACCGGGTTGTCGGAGCCGTCGCCCTGCTGGCCGCCGGTGGGCACCTCGGCGGGGCCGATCGGCACCACGCCGGCGTCGTTCATGATCTGGCGGGTGTCGCGTGCGCCCTCGACGCCCTGGTCGAGGGTGTGGTTGTTGGCGGTGCTGCAGGCGTCGATGCCGGCCTCCACCAGGGCGTCGGCCTGCTCGTGCGGGGTGTTGAAGACCGCGATCTTCATGCTGTCGGTCAGGCCGGTGTTGTCGGGCGAGAGCGGGGTCTCCTGGTTGCAGATCGTGAGGTCCCCGCCGGCGAGCCAGGGCGTGACCGGCGCGAACATCGGCGTGAAGTCGTACGCCTCCCCGGGGCCGTTCCTGCCGGCCTGCGTGATGATGTCGCTGTGCACCAGCACGTCGCCGGTGGCCACCACGGTGAAGGAGGTGCCGGCCGCGGCGGGCTCCCCGGAGCCGCTGGGGGAGGCCTCGTCGTCCGGGGACTCGCTGCCCGATGCGGAGGGCTCGCCACTGGGGGACGTGCCCTCCGATGCGGTGTCGTCACCGCTGGGCTCGTCGCTGCCGGACGGCTCGCCGTCTCCCGAGGGCTCGGCTGACGTGCTCTGGTCCGGGCTGCTCTGGGTGGGGGAGTCGGTGCCACCCGAATCGTCGTCGGTGGAGGAGTCCCCGCCACCGCAGGCAGCGAGGGCGAGGCTGCTGAGGGTCGCGAGGGCGAGGAGGCGTGCGGTGGGCGTGGGGCGCATGGGTCCGTCCTGGGGTGGTGTGGAAGAGGTCACTTCAGCAGCGTGGCGTCGCAGGCACCGTCGCCGAGGGCGGTCATCGCCTGCACGGTCCGCTGGAACGAGGTGGGGTTCACCGACTCGCTGGTGGGCTGCACCACGAAGTCGGGGCGGGTCACGAAGGTCGGCTGGTACTCCAGCTCCTGCGACCAGGTGGTCTCGTCGCCCTGCTGCTGGGGGGTGAACGTCCAGCGCAGCAGCACGCCGTCCTGGGTGGCTGCGGGAGTGGCCGGGTAGCGGTTCGGTCCCTGCTCGGAGAGGAAGTTGCCCATGCCGTACGCCACGGTGCGACCGTCGATCGTCTCGCAGGGCTGGACCACGTGGGCGTGCGCGCCGGCGATGGCGTCGACGGCGCCGCTGCCGAGCACGTCGCGGGCGATCTCGCGCATCTCAGGGGTCGGTTCCTGCTGGTACTCGGCGCCCCAGTGCATGCCGACCATCACGACGTCGGCCCCTGCCTCGCGGGCTGCGCGGGCGTCCTCGATGATGCCGCTCGCCTGGCGGCCGCGGTAGAGGTGCGGGTCCATCCACGGCAGGTCGGGGTGGCTCGTCACACCCACGGAGTTGAGCGTGTTGTAGGAGTAGGTCAGCACACCGAGGGTGGCGTCCCCGGCCTCCAGGAGCACCGGGTGGCCTGGGCCGCCGTCGCCGGGCGGGACGGGGCCGATGGGTGTGATGTCGTTGTCCTGCAACACGGCCCGGGTCTGCTTGACGCCCTGCAGTCCCTTGTCCCAGGTGTGGTTCGAGGCGGTGTTGCACGCGTCGTACCCGGCCCCAGCCATGGCGGTGGCCAGCTCTCGCGGTGCGTTGAACTCGAAGGTGCCGGCGCTGGCGGTGAGGTCGGTGTTGTCCGCCGAGAGGGGCGTCTCCTGCCCGCAGATGGCCAGGTCCGCCGCCTCGATGAGGGGAGCGACCTCCGCGAGCATGCCCCCGAACGCGAATCCGGGCCCGGGCTCCAGGGCGTCGGCGCGCTCCTGGAGGACGAAGTGGGTGAGCATGTCACCCGTGGTGACCACCGTGAACGCCTCGCTGGGGGCTCCATCGGAACCGGACGGCTCACCGGACTCGCTGGGCGACTCATCCGACGGCTCGGCCTCCCCGGAGGCGCTCGGCGCCGCCGCATCACCCGACCCCCCGGACTCCGTGGGCTCGCTGGTCTCACCGGACTCCGTGGGCTCGCTGGTCTCGCCGGACTCGCTCGGCGCGTCGCTCTCGGCGCTCTCTGCGCTCGTCTCCTCGGCGGGCTGCTCCTCGGAGCAGGCCGTGAGCACCAGGGCGCCGGCGGCCAGGGCCGCGGCAACCCTCCCCGTGCGGCGGTGTGCGGTGTGCAGGACCATCGTTCCCCCTCTTTCCCTCAGTCGTCCGAGGCGTCGTCGTTCGGCGGCACCGCCGGCGTCGAGTGCCCGTTCCAGTCCATCTGCAGCCCCGTGGCGATCCCGAGCAGTGCGGTGAGCAGGTGCACGTGCTTGCCGTCCTCGGCGTTCTCGCGGATCTGCCCGCGCAGCTCGGCGCTCCAGGCGTCGAGGAAGTGGGTGAAGCGGTCGGCGCGCTCCTCGAGGTCCATGACCTCTCGCGGCATCTGGTAGGCGATCTCCTGCTCGGGACCTGCCGCGCCGGCGAGGTTGTCCACCACGCGCCGCACGTCCTGCAGGTGGCGGATGTTGCGCAGGCTCCGCTGGCGCGCCTCGGCCGCGAGGCGGGTGGTGAGCACCTGCATCGCCCAGGTCACCTCGTGCAGCCCCTCGATGGTGCTCGCCGCCTGGGCCGCGGCGTCGTTCGGCAGGGAGGGCAGCGCGCCCCGCGGGTCGATGACGTGGGAGGCGCCGATCCACCAGGCCACCATGTCGCTGGCCAGCGGCAGGTCGTCCCCGGCCTCGTGCAGTCGGGGCAGCATCGCGTCCGCGGAGGCGAGCAGGGCGCGGGCGACGTCGCCGTTCACCTCGGGCTGCAGCACCTTCTGGGGGTCGATCTCCACCGCGCCGGTGATGTCCCGGAGGTGGAGCACCTGCTTCTGCAGCCCCTCGGTGACCCACCGGGTGCGGGAGCCGTGCGCCACCGAGGTCCGCATGGCGTAGCGCGCTCCACTCTGCACCAGGCGCAGTGAGGTCCGGGGGTCCTCGTCGTCCCGGGGCGGGTGCTCGTCGCTCTCGAGGTGCACGCCGCACCCGCTGAGACCCACCGGCAGGGCGACACCGAGCAGCGTCGCGCGCGCCCATGCACGCCGGCTCAGCGGCGCGTCGGCGCCGGGGGCGGCGTGGGCGGGGCGGGGGTCTCGAGGCGGACGCAGGCTCATCACGCCCCGATGATGACACGTGCGGCGCCCGCGGCCGGGTCCCGGCTCGCCCGGGGGCCCTCCGGGTCGCTACGATGCTGGCCACAATTCGGCGCCCTCGCTCCCGGCAGCGGGGTCGCTGAGCATCCGACTCGAGAACAGCCGCCCCGGCGGCGCACCAGGAGGCCCCGTGACACTGCAGGAACGCACCGAACGGGTGCGGGAGCTGTCCAGCGCGGCAGTGGCCCCCCTGGGGCTCGAGGTCCCCGACGTCGTGATCACCCCGGCCGGGAAGCGCTCGGTCGTGCGGGTGCTCGTGGAGCCGGCCCTCCCGGTTGATGACGACGGCGCCACCACCCTCGAGCCCATCACCCTCGACCAGGTGGCAGAGGCCACCGACCTGGTGAGCTCCGGCATCGACGCCGACGACCCCTTCGGGGAGCAGCCCTACACGCTCGAGGTCAGCTCGCCCGGCGTCGACCGTCCCCTGACCTCCCTCGAGCACTTCCGGCGTGCGGTCGGCCGTCGGGTCGAGTTCCGGCCGTTGGAGGGGGACCCCTTCACCGAGCGCATCACCCGCGTCGCCGACGAGCACATCGTGCTGGAGGACGGCCGAGAGCTCTCCCTGGCCGAGGCCGGCACGGGGCAGGTGCAGGTCGAGTTCCGCCGCTGAGTCCGGCACCCCAGTCCATCGCCCCTGCGGGGGCATCTGCGAGGAGAAGAACATGAAGATCGACATGGCAGTGCTCCGTGAGGTGGAGCGCGAGCGGGAGATCCCGCTGGACGTGCTGGTCCCGGCGCTCGAGACCGCGTTGTTGCAGGCATACCAGCACGAGGCCGGTGGCCGCCGCAACGCCCGCGTCGAGCTCGACCGCCGCACCGGCCAGGTCGTGGTCTGGGCCCGCGAGGACGCTCCCGTCCTGGAGGACGGGACGCGCGGCGAGGCCGGCCCCGAGTTCGACGACACCCCGGAGGACTTCGGCCGCATCGGTGCCTTCACCGTGCGTCAGGTGATCCGGCAGCGCCTGCGCGACCTCGAGGACGAGGCCGTGCTGGGTGACTTCAAGGGCAAGGAGGGCGACATCGTCGCCGGTGTCATCCAGCAGAGCAGCGACCCCCACGCCATCCACGTGGACCTCGGCGCCATCGAGGGCCTGCTCGGCACCTCCGAGCAGGTCCCCCTCGAGGAGTACCGCCACGGCGACCGCATCCGGTGCTACGTGATCCACGCCAAGCGCGGCATGAAGGGGCCGATCATCGGCCTGAGCCGCACGCACCCGAACCTGGTGCGCAAGCTCTTCGCGCTGGAGGTGCCGGAGGTCGCCGACGGCACGGTCCGCATCGAGTCCATCGCCCGGGAGGCCGGGCACCGCTCCAAGGTGGCCGTGCGTGCCACGCAGGCGGGTGTGAACGCCAAGGGCTCCTGCATCGGGCCGATGGGGGGTCGCGTCCGGGCGGTCATGAACGAGCTCCAGGGGGAGAAGATCGACATCGTCGACTACGACGACGACCCGCGGCGTTTCGTCGCGGCCGCGCTCTCCCCGGCCAAGGTGACCTCGGTCACCGTCGTGGACGAGAAGACGCGTTCGGCGCGGGTGACCGTGCCGGCCCACCAGCTCTCCCTGGCCATCGGCAAGGAGGGGCAGAACGCGAGGCTGGCCGCTCGCCTGACCGGGTGGCGCATCGACATCCAGCCCGACCACACCACGGGTGAGGCGGGTGCCGAGGGAGCCGCGTCGGCAGACGCTTCCGGTGCGGTGGCGCGCCCGGGGTCGGCCCCTGACGCACCGCAGGGTTAGAATGAGTGGCCCTGCGGGTCCGCCCGCCGCCCGAGAGCACCCCGGCCCTGCTGTGGAGGCTCGCGCAGAGTGTCCGGTGCGAACGTGCATCGGGTGCCGCGGCAAGGCCCCGTTGGACGCCCTCGTGCGCCTCGTCGCGCTCCCGCTCACCTCGGCCCCCGCCGAGGTCCACGGAGTGCCGCGCGGCGGTGAGCACGAGGACGGGACACCACGCCGTCCCGGCACCCGAGTGGTGCTGGACCCGGCGCGCAGGCTGCCCGGGCGTGGAGCCCATCTCCACCCCGATGCCGCGTGCGTCGAGCGTGCCGTGCAACGGCGCGCCATCCCGAGAGCCCTGCGGCTCCCGGGCAACGTCGATCTCTCCGAGGTCATCGAGTGGGCCGACCGGCTCACGACTCGGACGGGCAGACGAGAGGAACAGGACATGGAAGCGGGAAACACGCGATGAGCACCCGATGAGTACTCAGCGATGAGCACCCAGTACTGACGACGGCCCCGCCTGCCTGGCGAGGGCCAGACAGGAGAAACGTGGCAAAGCTCAGGGTCCACGAGCTCGCGAAGGAGCTCGGAGTCACCAGCAAGGAGTTGCTGGCCCACCTGAAGGAACAGGGGGAGTTCGTCAAGTCGGCATCGTCGACCGTCGAGGCCCCCGTCGTGCGCAAGGTGCGCGACAACCCGCCCGCCGGCGCCCAGCCGGCGGAGGCCGCTCCGGCGAGGGATGCGGCCAAGGGTGCAGCAAAGGGCGCCGACGGGTCCGCCAAGCCGGCCACGCCGGCCGCCAAGCCCGGCGCCGCGACCCCCGGCCCCGCGGCCAGGAAGCCCGCAGCGCCCACTCCCGGCCCCAAGCCGGGCCAGAAGCCGGGTCCCAGGACGCCCCAGGCCGCGGACGAGGAGTCGGCGAGCACGGCGCCCGCTGAGCGCCCGGCCGCGAAGAGTCCGGCGACGCCGGGGCGCAAGCCGGGCCCCACGCCCGGGGACGCTGCCGGCGCCCCGCGGCAGCAGCGGTCCCAGGACGCACCGGCTCGGTCGCAGAAGTCGGCCCCCACCCCGGGTCCGGCCCCGAGCCCCAAGTCCGCGCGTCCGGGCAACAACCCGTTCGCCCCCAGCCAGGGCATGCCCAAGCCGGGCAGCGCCCGCGGTGCCGGAAAGCCGGGCGCTCCGCGTCCGGGCAACAACCCGTTCGCCTCCAGCCAGGGCATGCCCAAGCCGGCCAGTGCCCGTGGTGCGGGCAAGCCGGGCGGCGACCGCCGTCCCGGTGGCCCCAACGGCCCCGGTGAGCGTCGTCCCGCCGAGGGTGCGACGCCGGG
The DNA here is from genome assembly GCF_041937525.1 of Kytococcus sedentarius. Lineage (GTDB taxonomy): Bacteria > Actinomycetota > Actinomycetes > Actinomycetales > Dermatophilaceae > Kytococcus > Kytococcus sedentarius_A. The sequence continues at coordinate 1,048,605 of NZ_CP169391.1, read as the reverse complement.
ACCGCGTCCCGGTGGTGGCCCGCGCCCGAACCCGAACATGATGCCGGGCAAGGCCGCGGTGCCGCGCCCCGGTGAGCGTCCGCAGCGGGGCCGTGGTGGCCCCGGTGGTGGTCCCGGCGGCGGTCCGCGCCCCGCTGGTGGCATGGGTCCGCGCGGCGGTCGTGGCGGCCGTGGAGGCACCCAGGGTGCCTTCGGTCGCGGTGGCGGCAAGCGCAAGGCCCGCAAGTCGAAGCGCGCCAAGCGCGCAGAGTTCGAGCAGATGCAGGCACCCTCCATCGGAGGTGTGCAGGTTCCCCGTGGTGACGGCTCCACCGTCATCAAGGTGCGCCGCGGCTCGTCGCTCACGGACTTCGCGGACAAGATCAACGCCAACCCGGCCTCGCTGGTGACGGTGCTCTTCCACCTCGGTGAGATGGCCACCGCCACGCAGTCCCTCGACGAGGACACCTTCGGTGTGCTCGGCTCGGAGCTGGGCTACGACATCCAGGTCGTCTCCCCCGAGGAGGAGGAGGCCGAGCTGCTCAGCGCGTTCAACATCGACCTGGAGGCCGAGGAGGCCGCCGAGTCCGATGAGGACCTGCTGCCGCGCCCGCCGGTCGTGACCGTCATGGGTCACGTCGACCACGGAAAGACCCGCCTGCTGGACGCCATCCGCAACGCGGACACCGGTGGTGCCGAGGCCGGTGGCATCACGCAGCACATCGGTGCCTACCAGGTGCACACCGACCACGAGGGCGAGCAGCGCGCTCTGACCTTCATCGACACCCCTGGTCACGAGGCGTTCACCGCCATGCGTGCCCGTGGTGCCAAGGTCACCGACATCGCGATCCTCGTGGTGGCGGCCGACGACGGTGTGATGCCGCAGACCATCGAGGCGCTGAACCACGCCAAGGCGGCCGACGTGCCGATCGTGGTGGCGGTCAACAAGGTGGACGTCCCGGGTGCCAACCCGGCGAAGGTCCGCCAGCAGCTGACCGAGTACGAGTTGATCGCCGAGGAGTACGGCGGCGACGTGATGTTCGTGGACGTCTCGGCCAAGCAGGGCGACAACATCGACTCCCTGCTGGAGGCCGTGCTGCTGACCGCGGACGCGGCGCTGGAGCTGCGGGCCAACCCGGACAAGGACGCTCGCGGTGTGGCCATCGAGGCGAACCTCGACCGTGGCCGTGGTGCCGTGGCGACCGTGCTGGTCACCTCGGGAACGCTGCGCGTCGGCGACGCCATCGTCTCGGGCTCGTCCTACGGACGCGTCCGCGCGATGCTCGACGAGCACGGCAACAACCTCGAGGAGGCCCTGCCCTCCCGTCCCGTCCAGGTGCTGGGCATGGACTCGGTGGCCCGTGCCGGTGACACCTTCGTGGTGGCCCCGGACGACCGGACCGCACGCCAGATCGCCGAGAAGCGTGAGGCTGCGGACCGTCAGGCCTCGCTGGCCAAGGCCCGCAAGCGCATCAGCCTCGAGGACCTCAACGAGGCCCTCGCCAAGGGCAAGGTCGAGACCCTCAACCTCATCCTCAAGGGTGACGTGTCGGGTTCGGTCGAGGCCCTGGAGGACGCGCTGCTGCAGCTGGACGTCGGCGATGAGGTCGACCTGCGCATCATCGACCGCGGTGTCGGCGCCATCACGATGAACAACATCAACCTCGCGGTGGCCTCCGACGCGATCATCCTCGGCTTCAACGTGCGGGCCGAGGGTCAGAACGCGGACTACGCCGAGCGCGAGGGTGTGGAGATCCGGTACTACTCGGTCATCTACCAGGCGATCGAGGACATCGAGAACGCCCTCAAGGGCATGCTCAAGCCGGAGTACGAGGAGGTGGAGACCGGGTCCGCCGAGATCCGCGAGGTCTTCCGTTCCTCCAAGTTCGGCAACATCGCCGGCTCCATCGTGCGCTCGGGCACCATCACCCGTGGGTCCAGCGCACGCATCACCCGCGATGGTGTGGTGCTCACCGAGGGCCTCGAGCTCACCGGGCTGCGTCGCTTCAAGGACGACGTCACCGAGGTGCGCGAGGGCTTCGAGTGCGGTATCAACCTCGGCACGTTCAACGACGTGCAGGAGGGTGACCTGATCACCACCTACGAGATGCGCGAGAAGCCGCGCGACTGACGCGCTGCGCACTCGTCCCGCAGGGCCGTACCCACTGGGTGCGGCCCTGCGGCCTGTCGGGGGCCTGACCTAGGCTGGGCCCCCACGTCATGTCCCGACCAGCTGGAAGTAGGTGCCGCGATGGCAGACCCCGCCCGCGCCCGCAAGATCGCCGACCGCATCCGTGACCTCCTGGCGGAGAACGTCGCCGCGGTGGTCAAGGACCCCGACCTGGGCATGATCACCATCACCGACACCCGGGTGACGCCGGACCTGCAGCAGGCCACCGTCTTCTGGACGGTGCTGGGCGACGAGCGCCAGCGTGAGCTCACTGCCGAGCTGCTGGAGCGCAACCGGGGGAGGCTGCGCTCCCTGGTGGGCAAGGGGTTGGGCATCCGCCTGACCCCCTCCCTGGAGTTCGTGCACGACGCGCTGCCCGAGGACGCCGCCCACCTGGAGGACGTGCTGCGCCGCGCCAAGGAGGAGGACGAGCGCCGCGCCTCCGAGAACGCCGGTGCCCAGTACGCCGGCGGTGAGGACCCCTACAAGAAGCCGGCGGATGACGCGGAGTGAGCGCCCGGTGACCCGGCCCGACCCGGCTCCGGACGGCCTGCTGGTCCTCGACAAGCCCGCCGGCCCCACCTCACACGACATCGTGTCGCGCTGCCGGTGGCTGTGCGCCACCCGCAAGGTGGGTCACGCCGGCACGCTGGACCCCATGGCCACCGGGGTTCTCCTGGTGGGGGTGGGTCGCGCCACCCGCCTGCTGACCCACCTGGTGGGGGCGGACAAGACCTACACCGCCACCATGCGGGTGGGGGAGGGCACCACCACCGAGGACGCCCAGGGCGAGCTCACCGAGACGCCCGGGGTGGCCGACCGTGACGCCCTGGTGGCCGATCCGCAGCCCCTGCGCGACGCCTGCAACGCGCTGACCGGCGACATCGAGCAGGTCCCCAGCGCCGTGAGCGCACTCAAGGTGGACGGCAAGCGCGCCCACGCGAAGGTCCGCGACGGGGAGGAGTTCGAGCTGGCTGCCCGGCCGGTCACGGTGCACGCCTTCGAGCTGCTCGACGCACGTGCCGCGCGGGGCACCTCCGGCACCGAGGTGCTCGACCTCGACGTGAGGGTCCGGGTCTCCTCCGGCACCTACGTCCGTGCCCTGGCCCGGGATCTGGGGCGCTCCCTCGGCTCCGCGGCGCACCTCACTGCCCTGCGCCGCGAGGCCGTGGGTGGCTTCACCCTGGGTGCCGCCACGCCGGTGGAGGAGCTGGTCGCCGCCCGCGAGTCCGGTGCGCTCCCCGCATCGATGCCGGTGCTCTCGATGGGGGAGGTCGCCCGCCGCGTCCTGCCCATCGCCACGGTGGACGCCGAGCTCGCGGCCCGGGTGGGCAACGGCCAGCAGGTCACGCTGCCCGAGGCGCCGGCGTGGGCCCGGGTCGACTCCACGGGCCGGGTGCTGTCCGGCCCTCGCCCGCCGCTGCCCGCAGACGGTCGTGCCGCCCTGCTCGGTCCCGACGGGGCCCTGCTGGCCGTCGTGGAGCCCGCGGGCGAGCGGTGGCGCCCGGTCACCGTGTTCCCGCCCGCGGCGCCCTCCGGCGCGTAGACTTCCGGCCGTGCTGAGACTGACCCACCCCGACCAGGTTCCGGACGACGTCCGACGGCGCGGGAGCGTCGTCACGATCGGGACCTTCGACGGGATGCACCGCGGTCACCGGGCCGTGCTGGACCGCCTCACGCGGGAGGCCCGCGAGCACGACCTCACCTCGATCGTGCTCACCTTCCACCCCCACCCGCTGGAGGTGCTGCACCCCGAGCGCGCCCCGGAGGCCTTGTGCAGTCTGGAGCAGCGGCTGGAGCACCTGGAGCGTGCCGGGGTGGACGTGACCGTGGCCCAGGCCTTCACGCACGAGCTCGCCGCGCAGACCCCGCGGGAGTTCGTCACCGAGACGTACGTGCACCACTTCGGCATGCGCCGCATCGTGGTGGGCCGCGACTCGCGCTTCGGCCGCAAGAACGCCGGCACCGTCGACACGCTGCGCGAGCTGGGGGAGGAGCTCGGCTTCGAGGTGGTGGTGCTGGACGACGTGGGCGACCCCGCCACCCCGCGCTGGTCGTCCACCGCCGTGCGCACCGCGTTGGGCCAGGGCCGCATCGACACCGCGCTGGAGCACCTCGGGCGCCCCCACGCCGTGCGGGGGACCGTCGTGCACGGGGAACGCCGCGGCCGTGAGCTGGGCTTCCCGACCGCCAACCTGTCTGCCGACGCCGAGGGGATGGTGCCCGCCGATGGGGTGTACGCCGGCTGGTTGGTGCGCGACACCCTGGACGAGGACGACCCCGAGCGACGGCAGCCCGCTGCCATCTCCGTGGGCAGCAACCCCACCTTCGACGCCCACCGTCGCACGGTGGAGGCCCACGTGCTGGACCGCAGCGACCTCGACCTCTACGGCGAGTCCGTGACCATCGAGTTCGTGGAGCGGCTGCGGGGGATGGTGCGCTACGAGGGGATCGGTCCCCTCATCGAGCAGATGACGGCCGACGTGGCCGCAGCGCGAGAGGTGCTGTCATGAGCGGTGCATTCCCCGAGCTGTCTCCCAGCACCCGCCCGGAGCGCTCCCGCACGGCCGTGCGGGACGGGGTCCAGGCCGCCCACGAGCCGACCTCGGTGCCCCACCGTTACGCCGCCCCGCTGGGCGCTGCGCGGCCGGTGGACCTCCCGCGGGAGAAGCCGGCGGTGGAGCGCCTGCTCCAGCACACCGACTGGCCGCTGGTGGGGGTGTGCCTCGCACTCAGTCTGCTGGGGGCCATGGCGGTCTACAGCACCACGCGCATGGACACCGGTGCCGCCACGGCGGTCCGGCACCTGCTGAACCTGAGCGTGGGCGTGGTGCTGTTCGCACTGGTCTCCCGCCTGGACGTCTACCGCCTCCGCAGCCTGACCCCGTGGTTGATGGTGCTGGGCTGGGCCGGACTCGTGCTGGTGCTCCTGATCGGCAAGGAGATCTATGGGGCCAAGTCGTGGATCGTGATCGGTGGCGGCTTCACCATCCAGCCCACCGAGTTCATGAAGGTGGCCCTGTGCCTGGGGCTGGCCTGGGCCCTGAGCGACCGACTGCGGCCGAAGGTCGCCTCCCCGGGCCACCTGCAGGTGATCCTGGCCTGGACACTGGTCTTCCTGACACTCGGTCTGGTCATGCTGCAGCCCGATCTCGGGTCTGGGCTGGTCATCGGCGTGCTGGGCTTCGGCGTGGTGGCGCTCTCGGGCGCGAGCCGCTGGTGGGTGCTCGCAGCCCTGGTGGGTGCGATCTCCGTGGCCACGGTGGCCATCACCTCGGGTCTGCTGGCGCCGCACCAGATGGACCGCCTCACCACCTTCCTGAACCCCGAGGCCGACCCCAGCGGCGACGGCTACCAGGTGATCCAGTCCAAGATCGCCGTCGGGTCCGGTGGCCTGTTCGGCCAGGGCTACCTGCAGGGTCGCCAGGCCCAGGGTGGCTTCCTGCCGGTGGACGAGAGCGACTTCATCTTCGCCGTGGTCGCCGAGGAGCTGGGTCTGCTGGGAGGCGGACTGCTGGTGCTCCTGATGGCCTTCGTGGTGCTGCGGGCCCTGCGGATCGCCCAGCAGACCACGGACGTCTTCCCCCGCCTGGTGGCCGTGGGCATCGCCTGCTGGTTCGGCTTCCAGACCTTCGAGAACATCGGCATGACCATGGGTGTCATGCCCATGACCGGTGTGCCGCTGCCGTTCGTGAGCTACGGCGGGTCGTCGATGTTCGCCTCGTGGGTGGCCATCGGGCTCCTCAACGCCCTGGCCATCAAGGTCCGCGAGGACTCCTGAGCGCCGTCCCCGCCACGAGGGGGTCGGTGTGCGACACTGGGCGCGGTGCGTGACCCCACACCCCGGGTCACGTTCCCGGCGCGAACTGCCTGACCGCATCGGTCACCGAAAGCGCGCCGGCGGCCGGTGACGCGCCTCGCGCGAGCCGTGGCCGTACCCCTGACTTTTTCGCCGCCGAGGGCGGCACGAATGACCGCGAGGATGGTCGGGACGGGCCGGAGCCGAGCTCCGTGCCCGTCCAGGGGTGACGACCACCGGACGGTGGAGGTCTCCACATGGATGCGGACCAGACCCAGCAGCCCGGCAGCTTCGCCCTGCTCTTCCAGGCGCCGGACCCGGAGGCGATGCGGGCGACGCGCAGCCGCGGTGCCCACCAGGACACCGAGGACGACGCCGACCAGCAGCAGGAGCGTCCGGCGCGCCGCTCGCGCCGTGGTGAGCAGGATGACTCCGGCCGTGAGGGCCGCCGCCAGCAGGGACGTGGGGGCTCCCGCCGCGGGCGTTCCGGCGACGACCGGGCCGATGACGCCGACGAGCGCGGCAACGACGGCTCCGGTGCTCACGACCGTGACGACTCCCGGGACGCCCAGGACTCCGACGACTCCGGTGAGGGCACCGGCGGTCGCACCCGCCCGCAGCGCCGGCAGCGGACGCGCGGGGAGCGCGGCGGCTCCCGTGGACGGGGCGGGGACGCGGCGCAGGACGACCGGCGCGACCAGCAGGACGGGTCCGCGCAGGACTCCCAGAACGACCGGGATGACCGCGATGACCGTGACTCCCAGGGCGACCGCGACGACGAGGGCAGGACATCCTCCGAGGGCGACGACTCCGGCGAGAACGGTGGCCGTCGTACCCGCCGCCGTCGCGGGGGCCGCGGGCGAGGACAGTCCGACGAGGGCAGTGACGGCCGTGGTCGCGGGGACCGTGGCCAGCAGGACGACGACGAGCAGGACGACACCGACGACGCGCGCGATGCGGGCGGCTCCGGTCGCGACGACGAGGACGACGCGGACTCCGGTCGCGGATCGCGCCGCGCCCGCAAGCGCTCCCGCGGGGGACGCAACCGGTCCCGCGGCCAGGGTGGTCGCTCGGAGGAGGCCGGTGGTTCCGACGCCTCCGACGAGGTGACCGGCGTCCAGGGCTCCACCCGCCTGGCCGCCAAGAAGCAGCGTCGCCGGGAGGGCCGCGAGGCCGGGCGTCGCCGCACGGTCCTCACCGAGGCCGAGTTCCTCGCCCGCCGGGAGAGTGTGCAGCGCACCATGGTGGTGCGCGAGTCCGCGGACTACACCCAGGTGGGCGTGCTCGAGGACGACGTGCTGGTGGAGCACTACATCGACCGCCAGCAGCAGACCACGATGGTGGGCAACGTCTACCTGGGGCGCGTGCAGAACGTCCTGCCGTCCATGGAGGCCGCCTTCGTCGACATCGGCAAGGGTCGCAACGGTGTCCTCTACGCCGGCGAGGTCAACTGGGACGCCGCGGGCCTGCCGAAGGGCGAGCAGAAGCGCATCGAGAGCGCCCTGCAGCCCGGTCAGCCCGTGCTCGTGCAGGTGACCAGGGACCCCATCGGACACAAGGGGGCCCGTCTGACCGGTCAGGTGTCCCTGCCGGGTCGCTACCTGGTCTACGTGCCGGGGAACACCACCACCGGCATCAGCCGCAAGCTGCCCGACACCGAGCGCGCGCGGCTCAAGAAGATCCTCAAGGACGTGGTCCCGGCCGAGGCGGGCGTGATCGTCCGCACGGCCGCCGAGGGCGCCTCCGAGTCCGAGCTGCGCGCGGACGTGGAGCGTCTCAGCACGCAGTGGGAGCGCATCTCCGCTGCGGAGGCCAAGGGCTCGGCGCCGGCGCTCGTGCACGGTGAGCCCGATCTGACCGTCCGGGTGATCCGCGACGTGTTCAACGAGGACTTCACCAAGCTGGTCGTCTCCGGCCCCACGGCATGGGAGTCGGTCACCAGCTACATCGATGCGGTCGCCCCGGACCTCACCGCCAAGCTCGAGCGCTGGGAGGGTGAGCAGGACGTCTTCGAGCACCACCGCATCGAGGAGCAGATCGCCAAGGCCATGGACCGCAAGGTGTGGCTGCCGTCCGGCGGTTCGCTGATCTTCGACCGGACCGAGGCGATGACGGTGGTGGACGTCAACACCGGCAAGTTCGTCGGGTCGGGCGGGAACCTCGAGGAGACCGTCACCAAGAACAACATCGAGGCGGCCGAGGAGATCGTCCGCCAGCTGCGCCTGCGTGACATCGGAGGCATCATCGTCGTGGACTTCATCGACATGGTGCTGGAGAGCAACCGTGACCTGGTGGTCCGCCGCCTCGTGGAGTGCTTGGCCCGCGACCGCACGAAGCACCAGGTGGCCGAGGTGACCTCGCTGGGGCTGGTGCAGATGACGCGCAAGCGGGTGGGCAGCGGCCTCGTGGAGGTGTACGGCGAGACCTGCGAGCACTGCGACGGGCACGGCCTGGTGGTGCAGGACGCCCCCGTGGCCGTCCGTGGTGGCGGATCGGGCGGCGGCCGCCGCTCCAGTCGCCAGCAGTCCGGCAAGGACTCCCGCCAGCAGGGCGAGTCGACCTCGTCCGCTCCCCGTGGGTCGGGCCCGTCGGTCGCCCAGATCGCCCGGGCCGTGCACGCGGCCGCGCTGAAGGGTGACGAGGAGGGCGCGCCGGAGCAGCAGGCCGAGCAGGCACCGGAGAAGGCCGAGAAGGCTCAGCCGGCCGAGATGAGCGAGACGCCCGAGCCGGCCGAGCAGGCCAAGCAGGCCCAGGCGCCCGCCCAGGCCCCTGCCGATGCGGCCGCCCCGGTCGTGACCGGCCGCATCGGTCGCCGCAGTGCGCCCACGGCCGACGCGGCAGACACCGAGGCAGCCACCCAGGCTGCGTCCTCCGAGGCTCCCGCCGGCCAGGCCGCGTCCTACGTGGGCTCCCCGGTCGCCGACGCCCCCGAGCCCCCGCCGGCCCCGGCGCGACGCTCGTCGCGTCGCCGCGCAGCCAGCACCGGTGCTGCGGCCCCCTCGGTCACCGTCGAGCCGCAGCCCGCTCCGACCACCAGTGTCGCCGGGGGAGCCGGGGTCGCGGAGAAGAGCACCATCACCCGGCGGACCCCCCGTCGACGGGTCGTCGCCCCGCAGGGAGACGGTGCCGCACCGGCTTGAGCCGGGCGGGTGCAGCGTGTAGAGTAGAACGTCGGCGCGCCCACGTGTGGTGCATCTGGTTGATCGCGGTGAGCAGTTCCTTCCGCGACAGGCACTGCGCAGCGCGCCATCGTTCGTGAGACACCCCCGGTTCCACGACCCCTCAGGGGGCGGAGCCGCGGCCCGGCCCCTCGGGCCGGCACGGGTGATCATGAACACCCCGAACCAGTTGTCCAGCAGACCAGAGAGTGAGCTCAACGTGTACGCGATCGTCCGCGCCGGTGGCCGCCAGGAGAAGGTTTTCGTCGGTGACGTGCTCACCGTCGACAAGGTGGCCGGTGAGGCCGGCGAGAGCATTGACCTGCAGCCGCTCCTGCTCGTCGACGGCTCCACCGTGACCGCCGGCTCCGACAAGCTCGCCTCGGCGAGCGTCACGGCGGAGATCCTGGGTGCCACCAAGGGCCCCAAGATCACCATCCAGCACTACAAGAACAAGACCGGTTACAAGCGGCGCCAGGGTCACCGTCAGCCGCTGACCGAGGTGAAGATCACGGCGATCAACGCCTGATCCGAAGTCCTCGGACTCCATCCGCAGCAGAACGCAGGGAGAAGCCATATGGCAAGCAAGAAGGGTGTGTCCTCGAGCCGCAACGGCCGTGACTCGAACGCGCAGCGCCTCGGCGTGAAGCGCTTCGGTGGCCAGGTGGTGAAGGCCGGCGAGATCATCGTGCGCCAGCGCGGTACCCACTTCCACCCGGGTGAGAACGTGGGCCGTGGCAAGGACGACACGCTGTTCGCCCTCGAGGCCGGTGCCGTCGAGTTCGGCAGCAAGCGTGGTCGCAAGACGGTGTCCATCGTGGGCGCCGACGCGGCCGCCGTCTGAGACGTTCACTCGCGGCCTCCGCGCCGCACGGGGTCCCACCGGACCCTCCCCGATGGGGGCGATGCCACACTCGAGGCATCGCCCCCATCGGCGTCAGATCCCCCGGGTGACCCGGCGACCCCCGCCCGACCCACCCCTTGAGCTGGAGGCTCCTCATGACGACTTTCGTGGACCGCGTGGTGCTCCACCTGTCCGCCGGCAAGGGCGGTCACGGTGTGGCGTCCGTGCACCGGGAGAAGTTCAAGCCGCTGGGTGGCCCCGATGGGGGCAACGGTGGGCACGGCGGTGACGTGCTGCTCGAGGTGGACGACCAGGTCACCACGCTGCTGGAGTTCCACCGCGGACCGCACCGCAGCGCGCCCAACGGCCAGCCCGGTGAGGGCGACGAGCGCAATGGCGCGGCGGGGGAGCACCTGGTGCTGCGCGTGCCCGAGGGCACCGTCGTGAAGAGTCGCGAGGGTGAGGTGCTCGCCGATCTCGTGGGTCACGGCACGCAGTACGTGGCGGCCCGCGGGGGCCGTGGCGGCCTGGGCAACAAGGCCCTGGCCAGCAAGCGTCGCAAGGCGCCCGGCTTCGCGCTGCTGGGGGAGCCGGGCGAGGAGCGCGAGGTGGTGCTCGAGCTCAAGACGCTTGCCGACGTCGCCCTCATCGGCTTCCCCTCGGCGGGCAAGTCCTCCCTGGTGTCGGTGCTCTCCTCGGCCCGCCCCAAGATCGCTGAGTACCCCTTCACCACACTCGTGCCCAACCTGGGCGTGGTGACGGCCGGGGACGAGCGATTCACCGTGGCCGACGTCCCCGGGCTGATCCCCGGCGCCGCGCAGGGCAGGGGTCTGGGACTGGAGTTCCTGCGCCACGTGGAGCGGTGCGGGGTGCTGGTGCACGTGGTGGACTGCGCCACGCTCGAGCCCGGACGCGACCCGCTGACGGACCTCGACGTCATCGAGGCCGAGCTGCGCCAGTACGTCCCGGACGAGGCCCTCGGTGGCCGACCGCTGGCCGAGCGCACGCGCGTGGTGGTGCTGAACAAGGCCGACGTGCCCGAGGCGCGGGAGCTGGCCGAGATGGTCGAGCCGATGCTGGTCGAGCGCGGGGTGGAGGTCCACATCGTCTCGGCCGTGGCCCACCAGGGTCTGGAGCCGCTGAAGTTCTCGCTGGCCCGGCACGTGGCCAGGCACCGTGCGAGCCTGCCGCCGGCGGAGCCCGCCCGGGTGGTCGTCCGTCCGAAGGCCAAGGACGACGCCGGCTTCACCGTCACGCGGGAGAACAGTCACGAAGGTCCCTACTTCCGCGTGGTCGGCGAGCGGGTGGAGCGCTGGACGCACCAGACGGACTTCGCCAACGACGAGGCCGTCGGCTACCTGGCCGACCGGCTGCAGCGGGCCGGCGTGGAGGACCAGCTCGTCGCCGCTGGTGCGGTGGCGGGCGACACCGTCGTCATCGGCCCCGGTGACGGTGTCGTCTTCGACTGGGAGCCCACCATCACCGCCGGTGCCGAGCACCTGGGATCGAGGGGCTCGGACCTGCGGCTGGAGGAGCGTTCGCGGCCCACTCGTTCGGAGAAGCGGGAGGCCTTCCACGCTCGCAAGGACGCCGAGAGCGAGGTGCGCCGGGAGATGGAGGCCGAGCGCCGCGCGGGCGTCTGGACCGCGGACGACTGAGCGGGTTCAGCCGGTAGGATGCAGCCCATGCACAACGTTCTGACGGTCCTTGCCCAGGAAGCCGACGGCGCCCACGGTGGCGTCGCGCTGCCCTTCGACCCCATCTGGTTCGGCGTCATCGCCCTGGGCATCCTCCTGGCCCTGCTGGCCATCCTGTGGCAGTTCCGCCACGCGGTGCCCATGAACCCGGAGGACCAGGAGTTCGCTGCCGACCACATCCGGCACCGTCAGAACCAGCGCGCCACCCCGGCAGGTCGTCGCTGACGATGCGTTTGGGTGTGATGGGTGGGACCTTCGACCCCATCCACCACGGACACCTCGTGGCCGCCAGCGAGGTGGCGGCCACGTTCGACCTCGACCAGGTGCTCTTCGTGCCCACGGGCCACCCGTGGCAGAAGGAGGGCAAGAAGGTCTCCCCGGCGGAGGACCGGTACCTGATGACGGTCGTGGCCACGGCCTCCAACCCCCGGTTCTCCGTGAGCCGGGTGGACATCGACCGACCGGGGCCGACGTACACGCGGGACACGCTGCACGACCTCTCGGAGCGCTACCCGGACGCCGAGCTGTTCTTCATCACCGGGGCAGACGCCCTGGGGCAGATCCTGTCCTGGAAGGGCGTGGAGGAGCTGTGGGAGCTCGCGCACTTCATCGGCGTGAGCCGCCCCGGCCATGAGCTGAGTGCCACCGGCCTGCCGGAGGACAAGGTCACGCTGACCGAGATCCCGGCCATGGCGATCAGTTCCACCGACTGCCGTGAGCGGGTCGCCGACGGCCTGCCGGTCTGGTACCTGGTCCCGGACGGCGTCGTGCAGTACATCAACAAGCACGGCCTCTACACCGACCAGGCCACGGAGTCCGAGGAGGGCTTCAGTGCGATCCTTCCCTCGGCCACGGCGCCGGGCCGTCAAGACACCCACGAACCCGTCCAGGAGGACACTGCGTGACTGCCACCCCCGAGGCCATCGACCTGGCCCGTACCGCCGCTCGGGCGGCCGACGAGAAGTTCGCCGAGGAGATCGTGGCGCTGGACGTGAGCGAGCACCTTGCGCTGACGGACATCTTCCTGATCGCCTCCGCACCGACCGAGCGTCAGGTGCATGCCGTGGTCGATGCGGTGACCGACGCCTGTCTGGCGGCCGGGGTCAAGCCGAAGCGTCGCGAGGGCGAGCGGGAGAACCGCTGGGTGCTGGTGGACTTCGGCGACATCGTGCTGCACGTGCAGCACCAGGAGGACCGGGAGTTCTACGACCTGGAGCGGCTGTGGAAGGACTGCCCGGTGGTGGACCTGCAGCTCCCGGAGCACCCCGAGGGCCGTTCCCAGGCGGCTGCGGCGCAGGAGGAAGCCGAGCAGCGCCCGTGGTGGATCCCGGCCGACGAGGACTCCTCCCAGGCCTGATCTCCCTTGGGGGAGTGACGATTTGGTGGTTCAGGGGGTTGTGTGTGTAATATTCACCGGTCGCTCCGAGAGGGGCAACAACCCGCACGGGGCTATGGCGCAGTTGGTAGCGCGCCTCCATGGCATGGAGGAGGTCAGGGGTTCGAATCCCCTTAGCTCCACAACAGAACACGAGGAAGGCCCCGCCGGTCGGCGGGGCCTTCCTCGTGTGCGATGGGTTTCTGCTTCAGCCCTGATGGGGAGGGGGGCCTCCGGTTCCCTCAGCCCTGACGGGGAGGGGGGCCTCCGGTTCCCTCCTGGGGCGGGCGCTGGCCCTGCTGCCCCTTCGAGCCCTGGGCCCTGTTCATTCCGGCGCGCACGCCCCGGCTCACCAGCCGGCGGGTGACGATTCGTCCGACACGGGATGCGATCTGTTGCCAAGCCATGCCTCCACGCTACCCATCGTGACGGCGGGGCGCGAGGGGGCCGCCAGGGACAGGCGGGCAGTGGGCTTGCGATCCCGGTGGGGTGCGAGGGAGGGTGGAGGGACGAGGTCCCGCGCGTCGGGGCAGGAAGGAGGCTCTTCATGGGCATCCAGGACAAGATGCAGAACGCTGCCGACAAGGTGACTGGCAAGGCCAAGGAGGTGGCCGGGGACGCAGGTGACAACGAGCGCCTGCAGGCCGAGGGCCGGGGACAGCAGTCCCAGGCCGACATGAAGCAGGCCGGCGAGAACCTGAAGGACGCCGTCCGCGACAACTGATCGCCGACCCACCACGAACGGGCCACCGGAGGACACCCCGGTGGCCCGTTCGTGCGTGCACCCACGATGCTGGGGTACGGCGGCGGGCGTGAAAGACTGCCCCGACCTGGTCTGACCTGACCCGACCGCCCCCGAGTCACCCGAGGTGCCCCGCTCCGTGTCCCCCGTTGCCCGTACCGCCCTGCAGCCGGCCGCGACCCCGCCGTCGCAGATCCGGAACTTCTGCATCATCGCCCACATCGACCACGGCAAGTCGACGCTGGCCGATCGCATGCTGCAGATCACCGAGGTGGTCCAGCCACGTGACATGCGTGCCCAGTACCTGGACCGGATGGACATCGAGCGCGAGCGCGGCATCACCATCAAGTCGCAGGCCGTGCGCATGCCCTGGGCCCTGGGGGAGGGCAAGGACCAGGAGACCTTCGTCCTGAACATGATCGACACCCCCGGGCACGTCGACTTCACGTACGAGGTGTCCCGCTCCCTGGCCGCCTGTGAGGGCGCGATCCTGCTGGTCGACGCCGCGCAGGGCATCGAGGCCCAGACCCTGGCCAACCTGTACCTGGCCATGGAGAACGAGCTCACCATCATTCCGGTGCTCAACAAGATCGACCTGCCGGCCGCGCAGCCGGAGAAGTACGCTGAGGAGATCGCGGGCCTCATCGGATGTGAGCCCCAGGACGTGCTGCAGGTCTCGGGCAAGACCGGTGCGGGCGTGGAGGACCTGCTGGACCACGTGGTGGCGATGATCCCCCCGCCGGTGGGCGATGCGGACGCGCCGCCCCGGGCGATGATCTTCGACTCCGTCTACGACACCTACCGCGGTGTGGTCACCTACGTGCGGGTGGTGGACGGTCAGCTCACGCCGCGCGAGCGCATCTCGATGATGTCCACCGGCGCCTCCCACGAGCTGCTGGAGATCGGTGTGATCTCGCCCGAGCCGCAGGCCACCAAGGGCCTGGGTGTGGGGGAGACCGGCTACCTCATCACCGGGGTGAAGGATGTCCGACAGTCCAAGGTGGGTGACACCATCACCTCCCAGGTGCGGGGTGCCACCGAGCCGATCGGCGGCTACAAGGACCCCAGCCCGATGGTCTACTCGGGGCTGTACCCCATCGACGGCTCGGACTACCCGGTGCTGCGCGAGGCGCTGGACAAGCTGAAGCTGAACGACGCGGCGCTGGTGTACGAGCCGGAGACCTCCGCGGCGCTGGGGTTCGGCTTCCGCGTGGGCTTCCTGGGCATGCTGCACCTGGAGATCGTGCGTGAGCGCCTGGAGCGCGAGAACAACCTGGACCTCATCTCCACCATGCCCAACGTGATCTACACGGTGCGCATGGAGGACGGCACCGAGGTGGTGGTGACCAACCCGAGTGAGTTCCCCGCCGGCAAGGTGTCCAGCATCACCGAGCCCGTCGTGAAGGCGACCATCCTGACGCCCTCGGAGTTCATCGGCTCGGTGATGGAGCTGTGCCAGTCGCGCCGGGGTGACCTGGCGGGCATGGACTACCTCTCCGAGGAGCGGGTGGAGATGCGCTACACGCTGCCGCTGGCGGAGATCGTGTTCGACTTCTTCGACAACCTGAAGTCCCGTACCCGGGGGTATGCCTCGTTCGAGTACTCCGAGGCGGGCTACCAGGAGGCCGACCTGGTGAAGGTGGACATCCTGCTGCAGGGCGACCAGGTGGATGCCTTCAGTTCGATCGTGCACAAGGACAAGGCCTACGCGTACGGCGTGGAGATGGCCGGCAAGCTCAAGGAGCTGATTCCGCGGCAGCAGTTCGAGGTGCCCATCCAGGCGGCCGTGGGCTCCCGCATCATCGCCCGCGAGACCATCCGTGCCATCCGCAAGGACGTGCTGTCCAAGTGCTACGGCGGTGACATCAGCCGCAAGCGCAAGCTGCTGGAGAAGCAGAAGGAGGGCAAGAAGCGCATGAAGATGGTGGGCACCGTCGAGGTCCCGCAGGAGGCCTTCATCGCTGCGCTCAGCCAGGACGGCGAGAAGGCCAAGGACGCCAAGTGAGCACCGATGCGGTGAGCGGCGGCCGGGTGCCCGAGGGCGCCCCCCGTAAGGGGGCACCTGCCGCCGCGGGTGCCGCGGTGGAGCACTCGGGTGTCTCCCGGGGGGATGCCGAGCGGTTGCCGGACGGGCGGCTCAAGCGGGTGACGCGTTCGTACGTCATCCGGGGTGAGCGGCCGGACCCCAGGCACGCGCAGGCGTGGGAGAAGCACGCTGACCGCCTGGTGGTGGAGCCGCCGCGCACCACGGAGCCGCTCTCGGTGGACCCGTCCTACCGTTTCGACGCCGAGGCGGTCTTCGGTCGGGTGGCGCCGTTGGTGGTGGAGATCGGCGCCGGGTCGGGTGACGCCGTGGCGGCCCATGCGCTGGCGCACCCGGAGATGGACCACCTGGCCATCGAGGTGTGGCACCCCGGAGCGGCGCAGATCGTCTCGCAGCTCGCGCACCACGAGCTGGGGAACGTACGCGTCATCGAGGTCGATGCGGCGCGGGCCTTCGCGACCATGTTCGAGCCCGGCTCGCTGGCTGAGGTGTGGACCTTCTTCCCCGACCCCTGGCCCAAGGCCAAGCACCACAAGCGGCGGCTGGTGAGCCGTGCGCTGGCCGACGACGTGGCGCGGGCCCTGCGCCCCGGGGGTGTGTGGCGATTGGCCACGGACTGGGCGGACTACGCCTGGTGGATGCGTGACGTGGTGGAGGCCAGTGAGCAGTTCGAGAACCCGCACGCCGGGGAGCGGGCCCACCCGGATGACCCGGCCGGCCCGGAGCACGGGGGCTTCGCCCCCCGCTTCGACGAGCGGCCCGTAACGCGCTTCGAGCGCAAGGGGTTGGGCGTCGACCGCGAGGTGCGCGACGTCATCGGCGTGCGGCGCTGACGGACGAGCTGCCCCATCGGCTCAGCGCGCCGAACGCGCCCACGGCCTCAGAAGTAGTCGCGGATGTGCACCTGTCCGGCACCGAACAGCGTCCAGAGGTCGTCCGCTCCCTCGGCCAGACCCGCCTGCCGGGCCGCGGCGAGTGACTGGCTGCCACTCCACACGACCGCAAGCCCGCGGCGCGTGAACCGCACGGCCGGCTCGCTGTCGGTGGGCTCCACGGTGGCCCGGCCGCCCTCGAGGCGCACGGACCAGGCGCGGTCGCCCACGGCGACGGTCGTCTGCAGCGACGCCCAGGCCGGGTAGGCGCGGGAGCGCAGCACCTCGGCGGGGTCGAGCACGGCCAGGGAGTAGGGGCTGCCCCCGGTGGAACGCCACTGCCAGCTCGGCACCAGCACGTGGATCGCGTCGATGCCGGAGGTCGAGACCACCGTGCGGGGCGCCACCGGCGCGTGCGAGCCCAAGGAGGCCAGCAGGCTGACCGCGGCGTCCGCATCGAGGGCGACGAGGTCGTGGACCCTCAGGGTGCTCTCGGGCTCCCCGTAACGGGACGTGCGCGCCCAGCGCAGCACGCCGGTGACCCGTCCCTCACGCTCGGCCAGCGTGTAGGCGCCGCTGGAGAAGGCGCCGTCGCTGGGGAAGAGCGGCCCGCGGCGGGTGAGGGGGCCGTTGTGCTGCCGGGCCCAGTCCTCGTAGGTGTCGCGCAGGGCCGGCAGGTCCTCGGGCACCGCGCGCCGCAGGGTGTCGGGGCCGGGGGGCAGCTCGGCGAAGGCTGATGTGGGGACGACCGTCTCGTCGTGGTACACGGCGACGACCTCGTACCCCAGGGAGCGGTAGACCGCCGGCGCGGTGGCGAAGAGGGTGGAGACGACCGCACCCCACTCGCGGGCCTCGTCCAGCAACGGTTCGAACAGCCGCCGGACCAGACCCTGGCCGCGCGCCTCGGGAGAGACCTTCACGCCGGCCATGCCGGCGGTGGGGAGGGCCTGCCCCCACCACCACGACTCGTACCGGTGACAGCTCGCGGACGCCACCACACGGCCCCGGTGCTCGGCCACCCACGTGCTGCGCCCCTCGGCGATGGGAGAGCGGGGCGTCTGGCGCGGGTAGCCGAAGGCCTCCTGGGACAGCTCGGCCAGGGCCTCGGCATCGTCCTCACGGGCGGGGCGCACGGTGGGTTCCATGGGCTGAGGGTAGGGCGGGCCTACAGGGGCGTCCACGGGTTCGTGTCGGGTGGGAGAATCTGTGGATGCCCCAGCTGCCCCCCGGTGACCCCGTCCCGCGCGAGGGGACGCTCCCCGCATCGGCCCTGGAGTCGATGCGGAAGGGGACCTTCTCGCTCTATCTCCACGTGCCCTTCTGTTCGGTGAGGTGCGGATACTGCGACTTCAACACGTACACGCTCACCGAGCTGGGCGACGAGACCGGGGCGTCCCTCGCCACGTGGGTCGATGGGGTGGCCGCCGAGCTCGATCTGGCGGTGCGCGTCCTGACTGCCGATGGGGGAGCGCTGCCGGTGGTGGACACGATGTTCGTGGGTGGCGGGACGCCCTCGCTGCTGGGTGCTGATGACCTGGGTCGCGCGCTGGAGGTGGTGCGGGAGCGGTTCGCCGTGGCCGACGACCTGGAGGTGACCACGGAGGCGAATCCCGACCAGGTGGACGAGGCCTTCGCGCGGGCCCTGGCCGCCGCGGGGTACACCCGGATGAGCGTGGGCATGCAGTCGGCCGTGCCCCACGTGCTGGCCACGCTGGACCGCACGCACGACCCGGTGAACGTGGAGCGTGCCGTGCGCGCCGGAAGGACCGCGGGCTTGGCCGTGTCGGTGGACCTCATCCACGGCACACCGGGGGAGTCGCTGGAGGACTGGCGGACGAGTGTGGAGGCGGCGGTGGGGTTGCGGCCCGACCACGTCTCGGCGTACGCGTTGACCATTGAGGAAGGTACGGCCCTGCACCGACGGGTGGTGCGCGGGGAGCTGCCCGAGCCCGACGAGGACGACCAAGCCGACAAGTACGAGCTGGCCGACGAGCTGCTGGGTGCGGCGGGGTACACGTGGTACGAGGTGTCCAACTGGGCGCGCACCTCCGGGGGGCGCTGCCGACACAACGAGCACTACTGGGACGGTGGGCACTGGTGGGGTGTGGGGCCGGGTGCGCACAGCCACATCGGTGGGGTGCGCTTCTGGAACGTGAAGCACCCGCGGGCGTGGGCTCAGCGGCTCTCGACCGGGGTCACGCCGGCCGCGGCACGGGAGGTGCTGACGCCCGAGCAGGTGACCGAGGAGCGCGTGATGCTGGGCATCCGGCGGCGCGAGGGGCTGGGCCTGGAGGAGGTGCCGGTGGTGGGGCGGGCTGCCGTGGCGGGGCTGATCGGCGACGGGCTGCTGGAGGGCGTGCCGGCGGTGCGGGACCGGCGGCTCGTGCTGACGCAGCGGGGGCGGCTGCTGGCGGACCTGGTGATGGGGCGGCTGCTCGGGTTGTGAGGGTGGGGCGGGGCGGCTGTGCCCCCCGCCGGGGCAGCGGGGTGCCTCGCGGGTTGTCCACAGGGTTTGGCCGTCCGGGGGAGGTTGTCGGTGGTCTCGTTTAGTGTGGGGACATCAGTTCGACGGGGTGTCGGACAGTGAGTTGAACACGTGGTGACCATCTGAGGGGGTGGGGGCATGCGGCAGGAGTCGTTCGACACGGGGCAGGGGCCCCTGTCCCGTGCGGGCGGGCAGCGGTCCAGCGGCACGTCCCGCCCTGATGGGGTGCGGTCCGGTGAGCCGGCCATGTCTGTCGGCATGGCGTGTGGTGGGCGTGCGGCGGGTGCGTGGGAGCGTGCCGAATCGGCCCTGGGTAAGGCGGTCTCAGCGGTGGAGTCCGCCCGCACCGCGGATGTGGCGCTGATGGATGCGGTGGGGCGGGTCTACAAGAACACGGTGGCGCATTTGCAGCAGCGTGTGGATGAGGGTGAGCCGGGGATCCTGCGCCCGTGTGATGCGCCGGTGATCGTGACTGAGGAGGTCGTCGCCGCTACGGGTGAGGCTGCTGGGCGGATCGGGCACCTGGTGGACCTGGTCGCCAGTGACCCTGAGCGCGTCGAGTGTGGGCGGGAAGCCCTGGTGGAGGGTCGGGCGTCGTTGTCGCGGGTGTTGACGTGGTTCGCTGATACCCGGCACTTGCAGACTGATGATGCGGTCGCGATCGGCCTGGCTGTCCTCACGAGGGCGGCTGATGGGTCGCCGCGGTCTTCTGCGTCGTTCCGGGAGTTGTTGCGCCGCCGGATTCGGAAGGTCGAGGCCGCTGATCGGCAGGCGGCCCGGGAGCGGATGGCCGCAGCGATCGAGGGGCGTGGGTCGTGGACTCACCCTGGTGATGACGGGACTGGGTCCCTGACGGTGGTGGGTGAGGCGACAGTTGAGTCCCGCATAGTGGTGTAGCGCGGTGGCCACGATGTGCCCGGACATGGGTGCGGTCACCGTGTGATCCTTCGAGTCAACCTTCCACAGAATCCTCGAACGGAGTCATCACGATGACCGCACCTCACATTGTGGACCCTGCCGGACTGCTGAGCGAAGCCCTGGCCGAAGCCTCGCCGGACCTGATGCGCCACTTGCTGCAGCAGACCATCAACGCCCTGCTGTCCGCAGACGCCGACGCTGTGGTCGGCGCCGAGTACGGCCGCCCCAGCACGACCCGTACCGCCCAGCGCAACGGGTACCGTCACCGCGACCTGGACACCCGCGTGGGCACGATCGACGTGGCCGTTCCCAAGCTCCGCACCGGGACCTACTTCCCCGAGTGGCTGTTGGAACGCCGCAAGCGGGCAGAAACCGCGCTGATCACCGTCGTGGCCGACTGCTATCTGGCCGGGGTGTCCACCCGCCGCATGGACAAGCTGGTCAAGACCCTCGGTATCGACGGCCTGTCGAAGTCCCAGGTCTCTCGGATGGCCGCCGAACTTGACGAGCACGTCGAGCAGTTCCGCCACCGACCCCTGGACACCACCGGGCCGTGGACCTTCATCGCGGCCGACGCCCTGACCATGAAGGTCCGTGAAGGCGGCAGGGTCATCAACACCGTCGCGTTGATCGCCACCGGGGTGAACAACGATGGCCACCGCGAAGTCCTGGGCCTGCGCGTAGCAACCGGAGAGACCGGGGCGGCATGGAACGAGTTCTTCGCCGACCTCGTCGCCCGCGGCCTGACCGGTGTGCAGCTCGTGACCTCTGACGCCCACACCGGTCTGGTCGAAGCGCTGCGGGCCAACCTGCCCGGCGCGACCTGGCAACGCTGCCGCACGCACTACGCAGCCAACCTCATGTCGGTCACTCCCAAGAGCATGTGGCCAGCAGTCAAGGCCATGCTGCACAGCGTGTACGACCAGCCCGACGCCCCCGCGGTGGACGCCCAGTTCGACCGGCTCCTGGACTACGTCCAGACCAAGCTTCCCGAGGTCCACGCCCACCTGGATGCCGCTCGGGCCGACATCCTCGCGTTCACCAATTTCCCGAAGGACGTGTGGTCCCAGATCTGGTCGAACAACCCCGCCGAACGCCTCAACAGAGAGATCCGCCGCCGCACCGACAGTGTCGGGATCTTCCCCACCCGCCAGGCCGTGGTCCGTCTCGTCGGGGCCGTCCTGGCCGAGCAAACCGACGAATGGGCCGAAGGCCGCCGCTACCTGGGCCTGGACCTCCTGGCCCGCTGCCGAATGCACCTCATCCCCGCCCCCCAGGAGGACACCACCACAACCACCGAGCTACCCGCCCTCACCGCCTGACAAACCACCCCACGACCCGAAGGACACCGCTACACCACTACCCGGGACTTGACCGAGGCGACCAGGGTGGCTGCCGCGTGGGGCAGGTTGGACGCTGCGGCCCGCCGCGCGAAGGCTGCGGGTGATCAGCGGACCCTGTCCCAGCTGCGCTCGGACATTCACCTCGACCTGCTCCTGGTCGGCCAGCTCCCCGGCACATGCACCAACCCCCAGCACACGAGCCCCACGACCCAGCCCGGCAGCACGCCCAGCAACGGCACCGCCGGTGAGGCGGCCATTCATGGCAGTGGCGGCCTGGCAGGTGACGCGTTCACCCAGCCCGGCAGCGCCGCTGGCGACGGCAGTGGCGGCCTGGCAGGTGACGCGTTCACCCACCCCTCACTGCCCACCCCGACTAACGACAAGCCTCAGATCGAGGCGCAGACAGGATCGGAAACGGGCAAGGGTGCGGACACTGGCCCTGGTGTGGGCACGCGGCCCCCGGTCCCGGTGGCACCCGGGCCCGGGTCTCCTGAGCTGTCGGCGCCGCCGGTGTGCACGTCCTGCGGGACCGTGTCGGATGACTGGTTCCCCTTACCCCAGGTGGGTGATCCGGTCCTTCCTCCGGCACGTGTGACGGTCGTCGTGGGGCTGGATGTGCTGCTCGAAAACGCTGATACCCCGACTGACGGGACCAGTGTGCCCACTACCGGTCCACCGGGCGGCGCTAGCCCGCCCAGTAGTGATCCACCGGGCAGCGCGAGCCCGCCAGGAAGTGGTCCACCGGGCAGCGCTAGCCCACCGGGCGGCAGTCCTCCGGGTGGTGAGCCACCCGACGAGCTACGACCGGCCAGTCAGACAGACGATGTGCAGGCCACCCCCGGTGACAGGGGTGCCCACCCGAGCCTGCGGGGTGCGGCGTTGGGGTGGATGCCCGGGTTCGGGTACCTCGACCCCGAGCACGTCCGTGCCGTGGCGATCCGGGAGGGGTCGGTGTGGCAGCGCCTGGTCGCTGACCCGACCACGGGTCACGCGGTGAGTGTCTCGCCGTACACGTATCGGCCGACGGCGTCGGTGGCCCGGTTCGTCCGTGCCCGGGACGGCATCGCCCGCGACCCCGGCTCCGGGGTCAGCGCCCAGCAGTGCGAGCTCGACCACGTCACCCCCTTCGACGAGGGCGGGCCCACCACCCCGAGCAACCTGCAGTGCCTCTCCCGCCGCGGACACACCCGCAAGACCAACCGCGGCTGGCACGCCACCATCACCGACGACGGCACCGTCCACTGGACCACCCTCCTCGGCCAGACCCACACCACCCAACCCCACGACTACACCGACCAGTAAGCCAACGGTCGAGTGGCGACCCATGAGCCCGGCCTGCAGGTCACCCCCAGGTCGTGCCCGGTCGACAGGTCACCACACCCACGCCGCAGCCCCGGCTCCCACAGGGGAACCGGGGCTGCAACACGCGCGGTAGGTCAGCCGGCCAGGACCGCCTTCACGCGCTCCATGGTCTCGGCTTCCTTCGGGTCCACGCCCTTCGAAGCGTTGGCCGTAGCGTCCATCGCCTCGGTCAGCACTCCGCGGAAGGCCTCGAGGTCCTCCGGGTTGTTGCGCAGCAGGTCCACGGCGCGGGCGAGGTCGTCCAGCACCGCCTGCTCCCGGCCTGCGGCATCGGCAGCCTGCGGCGGCGTCGGAAAGCCACCCTCGCGCATGATGTCCTGGATGTTGGCCGGCGCCTTGGCCAGCACCTTCGACCCCGCCCAGCCCTCCTTGAGCGTGGACAGCAGGCCCGGGTCGGCTGCCGACACGAGGGCGATCGCCCCCATCGCTGCCGACTTGATGGTCTTCTTCTCCTCGTCGGTGTACTCGGTGCCCGCAGGCCCATTCGTCATCTCAGTCATGGTCGTCATCCTGCACCCGACGGGGCCCTCCCACCAGTCCGCAATGTTTCAGCAGGCCGGGCAGGCCGGTCAGGAGGGTTCGCCCCCCCGGAGTGGTCAGTTCGCGGCGGCTGGCGGCGAAGGGCGAACAGGCACCAAAACGGGGCCCCGCCGAAACGGGGCCCCGATCGTGAGTCGTCGTCCTCAGTTGAGGATCTTCCACTCGAGGGGGTACGTGTACTGCTCGCCGCGAGAGGCCTTGATGGTCGCGCTGATGGTGCACCACAGGTACACCACGGCGATCACAGCGCCGAGGAGGAGCGTGAGGGGCGTCGCGAGGAAGAGCGTGGCCAGCGTGATGACCCAGAGGGCCACGAAGGCGAGGGTCACCACCACGTGGAAGTTGAACGACCCGGCCGCAGCGCGACGCACGAACGGGTCCTTGTCCTTGTAGAGCAGCCAGACCAGGAGCGGCCCCAGGAAGGGCAGCCATCCCGCGGACAGGATGGACGAGATGATGCCGGAGAGGTGGCTCATCATGGCCACGACCCGGTCGGTGTCGCTGGCGTCGCCACGACCCCCCTGCGGCGGCGCGTAGTGGCCGCCGCCGTACTGGCCCTGGTGGCCGTACTGGTCGCCGGAGGTGTTGGGATAGGCGTCCCGGTGGGGGGCGCCGTCGGGTGTGGTGCTCGATGCGTTCCACTGCGGCTGCCGTGCCTCGCCCACGAAGGCGTCGTCCTGCGAGGGGTTGCTGGGCCCGTGGGCGCCGGGCGAACCCTGACCGCCCTGGGGCGACCAGGAGGAGGAGCCGGTGTGGCCCGCGCCGTCTCGGTTCGGGGGAGGAGGAGGTGTCGTGGTCATGACCCCAGTCTGTCGAAGCAGACCCCCTGCGCGCAGCCGCCCCGGGTCGTACCTGTGGATGAGGTCTCCGCCCGTAGGCGGGCCGCGTGAACGGGGGGATGCGGCCACCATCGGCGCGGACACGAGCGGTCCGCCACCGCGCCCCTCACCCCAGGGGTACCTCGCCCACGGTCACGAAGTCGATGAGCTCCTCCACCCGGCCCAGCAGCTCCGGCTCCAGGTGGGTGTAGTCCTCCACCGTGCCCAGGATCCGCTTCCAGCCCTGGGCCACGTCGGCTTGGGTGTCGTGTGGCCACCCAAGCTCCGCGAGGATCCCGTGCTTCCACGACTGCCCCTTGGGGATCACCGGCCACTGCGACCACCCCAGCCGCTCCGGCCGCACGGACTGCCACACGTCCACGTACGGGTGGCCCACGATCTTCACGTGCTCTGCGTACCGCGGAGTCGCCTGCGCCTCCCGGACCACACGCCACTCCTTGGTGCCCGGAACGAGGTGGTCCACCAGCACCCCCATCCGCCGGTCGGCCGTGGGCCGGAAGTCCTCGATGACGCCGCGCAGGTCGTCCACCCCGTCCAGCATCTCGACCACCACCCCCTCGATGCGAAGATCGTCACCCCAGACCTTCTCCACCAGCTCCGCATCGTGTCGCCCCTCGACGAAGATGCGGGAGCCCACCGCCACCCGGGCCGGCGCGTCGGCCACGGCGCGGCTGCCGCTGGCGGTCCGCCCGGGTGCCGCGGCACGTGCCGGAGTCCGCCGCGGCGCCACCAGGTTCACCGGCTTGCCGTCCACCCAGAATCCCGGCCCCAGCGGGAAGCCCCGCGTCCGCCCCTTCGCGTCCTCGAGGTGCACCACGTGCTCTCCACCGGCCTTCTCGAGCGCGACCACGGCACCCACCCAGCCGGTGGCCACCTCCTCCACCACGAGCCCGTCGGCGGCCTCCACGTCCTGGCTGCGGCCTCGCTTCGGGCGCTTCCAGTCCCCGGCCAGCACATCGCGTCCGTACCTGTCCATGACGGCACAGGCTACGTGCGCCGGCCACGTAGACTGGCACTTGGCGCGCCCGAGTGCCAGTCTTGGGGCACGCCGCCGACCCGAGGGGACGCGCCTGTCCCCGGCCACGTGATCGACCACCCCGAGGAGGCCCTGATGTCCGGTGAGCGCCGCCTGCAGGTGCTCCGCGCCATCGTGGAGGACCACGTGCGCACCTCCGAGCCCGTCGGCTCGCGCAGCGTGCTGGAGCGCCACGGCATCGGCGTCTCCGCCGCCACCATCCGCAACGACATGGCCATCCTCGAGGCCGAGGGCCTCATCCAGGCACCCCACACCTCCGCCGGCCGTGTCCCCACCGATGCGGGGTACCGCCGCTTCGTGGACAGCATCGCCCAGGTGCGTCGCCTCACCCCCGCGGAGAAGCGCGCCATCCGTGACTTCCTGGCCGACCCGATGGACCTGGACGACGTGGTGGAGCGCACCGTCCGCCTGCTCGCCGCCCTCACGCGTCAGGTCGCCGTGGTGCAGTACCCCTCGCTCACCCGCTCGGCCGTGCAGCACGTGGAGCTGGTGCCGATGGGGGAGCGCGCCATGGTCGTGATCATCACCGACAGCGGCCGCGTCGAGCAGCGCCTGCTGGACCTGCCGCAGGGCGTGACCGACGACGCGCTGCGGGCCGTGCGTGACCGCATCAACGGCGCCGCGGCCGGACAGACCTTCGTCACCGCCCGCGAGGGGCTGGCCGACCTGGCGACCCAGCACCCGCAGGACGCCCTGCTGGGCACGGTCTGCACGCTCGTGGCGGGCACCCTCGCCGAGGAGCGCGAGGAGCGCCTGGCCCTGGCCGGCACCTCCAGCCTGGTGCGCCACACCACCGACTTCGGCGGCTCCCTCGAGACGGTGATCTCGGCCCTGGAGGAACATGTCGTGCTCCTGCGGTTGTTGCAGGCCTCCGAACACGCCGACGGTGCGACCGCAGCCGACCCGGGCATCGCGGTCTCCATCGGCACCGAGCACGACCACCGGGGCCTGCAGACGGCCTCGGTGGTGAGCACCACCTACGGACAGGACGGCATCGGCTCGCTGGGCGTGCTGGGCCCCACCCGCATGGACTACCCCGGGACGATGGGGGCCGTGCGGGCCGTGGCCACGTACCTGTCCGAGGTGCTCGAGCACCGCTGACCCCGACCACCCACCCCCGAACGCAGCCGCCGGCGCGAGCCGGCGCGGAGAGCGCATGAACGACTACTACGAGATCCTCGGAGTCTCCCGCGATGCCAGCGCGGAGGACATCAAGCGTGCCTACCGCAAGAAGGCCCGCCACCTGCACCCGGACGTGGCGCCGGGCAAGGAGGACGAGTTCAAGCTCGTCGGACAGGCCTACGACGTGCTGGGTGATGCGGACAAGCGCATGGCCTACGACCGGGGGGCCGACCCCTACGGCGACCCGACGGCCGGCTTCGGGGGCGCCGCCGGGGGTGCGTTCACGTTCAGCGACATCATGGACGCCTTCTTCGGCGGACAGGGCGCCACCGCCGGGCCGCGCTCCCGCCAGCAGCCGGGGCAGGACGCCCTGGTGCGCCTGGACGTGCCGCTGCGGACGGCCGTGTTCGGCAACACCGAGGAGCTCACGGTGGAGACCGCCGTGCTGTGCTCGACCTGCGACGGGGACGGCGCCTCCCCGGGCACCGGGACGCGCACCTGCGACGTCTGCCACGGGCAGGGTCATGTGCAGCAGGTGCAGCGCTCCTTCCTGGGGCAGGTCATGACCACCCGCCCCTGCGGCGCGTGCCAGGCCACCGGCGAGATCATCGAGAACCCCTGCACCGACTGCCGCGGGGACGGCCGGGTGCGCGAGCGCCGGACGCTCAAGGTCAAGGTGCCCGCAGGTGTGGACACCGGCACCCGCATCCAGCTGGCCGGGCAGGGCGAGGTCGGACCCGGTGGAGGCCCCGCCGGGAGCCTGTACGTCGAGGTCAACGTCCTGCCGGACGACACCTGGACCCGCGAGGGCGACGACCTGCACTGCTCCGTGGAGCTGCCGATGACGGCCGCCGCCCTGGGCACCCAGTCGCACGTGGAGACCTTCGACGGCACGGAGGTCGTGGAGATCCCGGCCGGCACCCAGCACGGAGCGGTGTTCACGGTGCGTGGGATGGGCGTGGGACACCTGCGCCGCGAGGGCCGCGGCGACCTGCACGTGCACGCCAACGTGGTGACCCCCACCCGTCTCGACGGCCGCCAGAAGGAGCTGCTGCGCGAGCTGGCCTCCCTGCGCGGGGAGGAGCAGGCCACCGGCACCGTCACGTCCATGGACCAGCACGGCGGCTTCTTCGGACGCCTGCGGGACGCGTTCTCGGGCCGCTGATGACGCTTCCTCTCTTCGTGGCCGACGGACCCCTGGCGCCGGTGGGCGGCACACAGCTGCTCACCGGCGAGGAGGGCCGGCACGCCGCCGCCGTGCAGCGTCTGTCCGTGGGGGAGGAGGTCCTCGTGGCCGATGGGGCCGGCTCCGGGGTCAGGGGTGAGGTGGTGGCCACCGCGAAGAACCGCCTGGAGCTGCACGTCCTGGAGGGGCTCACCGAGCCCGCGCCCCGCCCCCGGCTCGAGCTGGTGCAGGCGCTGGCCAAGAGCGGCCGGGCGGAGCAGGCTCTGGAGACCAGCGTCGAGATCGGTGTGGACCACGTGGTCCCCTGGGAGGCCGAGCGGAGCATCAGCCGGTGGTCCGGTCCGAAGGCCACCAAGGGGCGGGCGAAGTGGGCCGGGGTGGTGCGTGCCGCCACCAAGCAGTCCCGCCGCCTGCACGAGGCGACCGTCGGCGAGCTGGTCTCGAGCACCCAGCTGGCGCACCGCATCGAGGAGGGAGCCCGTGAGGGGGAGCTGACGCTGGTGCTGCACGAGGTGGCCACCGACCGGCTGCTCCCGGTGCTCGGCGGTCTGGTGGGCGACGATCCCGTGCCGCCGTTGGTGCGCGTCGTGATCGGCCCGGAGGGAGGCATCAGCCCCCGGGAGCTGGAGCAGTTCACCGAGGCCGGCGGGCACCCGGTGCTGCTGGGACCACACGTGCTGCGCACCTCCTCGGCGGGCCCGGTGGCCCTGTCCCTGGTGGCCGGTGCGCTGCGCTGGTGACGGGCGCGCCCCACTAGGCTCGGGCCATGACTGACGCCGACTGCCTGTTCTGCAAGATCGTGGCCGGGGAGATCCCGAACGACACCGTCGCGGAGACCGACGACGTGCTGGCGTTCCGGGACATCGCGCCGAAGGCCCCGGTCCACGTGCTGGTGGTGCCCAAGCGGCACAGCACGCACGCGGGGGAGATGGCCGAGAACGATCCCGAGCTGCTCGCCCAGGTGATGCGGGTGGGTGCCGAGGCGGCCCGCTCGGAGGGCGTGGAGGAGTCGGGCTACCGCTTCGTGTTCAACTGTGGCGGCGACTCGGGCCAGGAGGTCTTCCACACGCACCTGCACGTGATGGGCGGTCGGCCGCTGACCATGGGGGTGTGACCAGCGTCGTCGGCGGTGGCTGGCCGTAGACTGGCCCCACGATGAGCGACGACCCCCAGCAGACCCCCACCCCGGCACGCGCCGCCTCGGGTGAGCCCACGACCAGTTCCGCGGTCACCCTTCCCGAGGGCATCTCGATCGTGACCCTGTGGGGTCCCCAGGACGAGCTGCTCCGCACCATCGAGCGGGCCTTCCCGGACGTCGAGGTGCTCGCCCGCGGTGACGAGCTGCACCTGTCCGGCCCGGTGGCCGAGGTGTCGCTCGTGGAGCGGGTGGTGGAGGAGATGCTCGTCATGGTGCGCGGGGGCCACCCCCTCACCCCCGATGCGGTGGAGCGCTCCATCGGCATGCTCCGGGCCCGAACGGCCGAGCGTCCCGCGGACGTCCTCACGCAGAACATCATCAGCAGCCGGGGCCGCACCATCCGGCCCAAGACGCTGGGACAGAAGCAGTACGTCGACGCCATCGACGGGCACACCATCGTGTTCGGCCTGGGCCCGGCGGGCACCGGCAAGACCTACCTGGCCATGGCCAAGGCAGTGGCGGCCCTGCAGGCCAAGGAGGTCAGCCGCATCATCCTCACCCGCCCCGCGGTCGAGGCCGGTGAGCGACTGGGCTTCCTGCCCGGCTCCCTGAACGAGAAGATCGACCCCTACCTGCGCCCCCTGTACGACGCCCTCCACGACATGGTGGACCCGGACTCGATCCCGCGGCTGATGGCCTCGGGCACCATCGAGGTCGCGCCGCTGGCCTACATGCGCGGGCGCACCCTCAACGACGCGTTCATCATTCTCGACGAGGCCCAGAACACCTCGCCGGAGCAGATGAAGATGTTCCTGACCCGCCTGGGCTTCGGCTCCACGATGGTGGTCACGGGCGACACCACGCAGGTGGACCTGCCCGGTGGCACCCGGTCCGGCCTGGCCATCGTGCAGGAGATCCTCGCCGGGGTGGAGGACGTGCACTTCTCCCGCCTCACCAGCGTCGACGTGGTCCGCCACCGCCTGGTCTCCCGCATCGTGGAGGCCTACGGCGAGTGGGACGCCCACCAGCAGCGTCCCCGCGGCACGGGCCGCGCATGACCATCGAGGTCCTCGTGGAGGACGACCCCCTGACCGACCCCGACGACGTCGTGGCCGCGGCCCAGTTCGCCATGGACGCCCTCCACGTGCACCCCGCTGCTGAGCTGTGCATCCGCTTCGTCGACGCGGCAGCCATCGAGGTGCTCCACGAGCAGTGGATGGACCTGGAGGGTCCCACCGACGTCATGAGCTTCCCCATGGACGAGCTGCGTCCGGGCACTCCCGAGCGCCCCTCGGAGCCGGGGGTGCTCGGCGACATCGTGCTGTGCCCCACGGTGGCCGCCGAGCAGGCCTCGCGGCTGGGCCACCCGGTGGGTGAGGAGCTGCTCATGCTCACCGTGCACGGCGTGCTGCACCTGCTGGGCTGGGACCACGCGGACACCGACGAGGAACGAGAGATGTTCACGCTGCAGGCAGAGCTGTTGGCGGCGTACTTGGCGCAGTCGGGCCGCGCCACGACCGCAGCGCCCCGTCCGGGTGCGGGAGGGGAGCGATGATGGGGTGGATCCTGGGCGCGGCGGTGGTCCTCATCGCACTGACCCACCTGATGACGATGGCCGAGGCGGCCCTGCAGCGCATCAGCAAGCGCCACGCCGAGACGCTGGCCCAGGAGGGCCGGCCCGGTGGTGACGCCCTGGCGCGCATCCTGGACGACACCGCCACCCACATGTCGGTGGTGACCTTCCTCCGGGTGCTCGGGGAGTGCGGCGTGGCCGTGCTGCTGACCATCGCGCTCGACCGGTGGCTGGACCAGTGGTGGCTCGCCCTGCTGGCGGCCGTCCTGGTGGTGACCGTCGTGGCCTACGTGGTGCTGGGGGTCTCGCCGCGGACCCTCGGGCGGCAGAACGCCGAGGCCATCGCCCTGCGGGCCGCACCCGTGGTGGCGCGGGCCCGCACCGTCCTGGGGCCGCTGTCCAAGGCGCTGATCCTGGTGGGCAACGCGGTGACCCCGGGCAAGGGCTTCGCCGAGGGTCCGTTCGAGAACGAGGCCGAGTTCCGCGACATGGTCGACCTCGCCGGGGAGAGCTCGGTGATCGAGGCCGAGGAGCGGGAGATGATCCACTCCATCTTCGAGCTGGGTGACACCACGGCCCGGCGGGTGATGGTGCCGCGCACCGACATGGTGGTCATCGAGGGCCACAAGCAGCTGCGCAAGGTCATGAGCCTGGCGCTGCGCTCGGGCTTCTCCCGCATCCCCGTGATCGGGGAGGGCGGCACGGACGACATCCTGGGCGTGGTGCACTTCAAGGACGTGGTGCGTCGGGTCAACGCCGACCCCTCCGCCCGCGAGTCCCTGACGGCCGCGGAGGTCATGCGCGAGGCCACCTTCGTGCCGGACAGCAAGAACGTTGACCAGCTCCTGCGGGAGATGCAGGTCCGCCAGACGCACCTCGTCGTCGTCATCGACGAGTACGGCGGCACGGCAGGCCTGCTCACCATCGAGGACATCCTCGAGGAGATCGTCGGTGAGATCACCGACGAGCACGACCGCGAGAGCGCCGAGTCGACCCAGCTCGAGGACGCGGCCTGGCGGGTGGCCGCGTCGATGGACGTGGACCACCTGGCCGACCTGTTCGAGGTCTCCTTCACCGAGGAGGTCACCGAGGACGTGGAGACCGTCGGTGGACTGCTCGCCAAGCTGGTGGACCGGGTGCCCATCGTCGGCAGCACCGGTGACGTGGCGGGCATCCGACTGACCGCCGAGCGCCTCTCGGGGCGCCGCCACCGCGTGGCGACGGTGATCGCCGAGTGGATCG
This sequence comes from Kytococcus sedentarius, assembly GCF_041937525.1. Classification (GTDB taxonomy): domain Bacteria; phylum Actinomycetota; class Actinomycetes; order Actinomycetales; family Dermatophilaceae; genus Kytococcus; species Kytococcus sedentarius_A. Next base: position 1,017,141 of record NZ_CP169391.1, on the reverse strand, counting down.
GTCACGGCGCCCAGGCCGAGGCGCACGGCGGCGTGGACGTTGCCCCCGAGGCCCGGGGTGCCGGAGTGGACGACCGCACCGGCGGGGAACTGGCCCACGCCGCCGGCTCCGGTGCCCACGCCGCCGGCTCCGGTGCCCACGCTGCGGGGACCGAGCTCGACGACCCGGAGGAGTGGGGCACCATGGACGAGCCAGCCGGTGGCACCGCCCGGGACGGCCTGCTGCGCCTGGGGACACCCGCCCGCCAGACCCGCCCACTCGCCAAGGAGCACCCATGACGATCTCCGCAGGATTCCCCGAGGACTTCCGGGCAGGCTTCGTCTGCTTCGTCGGACGGCCCAACGCGGGAAAGTCCACGCTCACGAACGCGTTGGTGGGGCAGAAGATCGCCATCACCTCGAACAAGCCCCAGACCACGCGCCACACGGTGCGCGGGGTGCTCAGTGACGAGGCCAGCCAGATCGTGGTGGTGGACACCCCGGGTCTGCACAAGCCGCGCACCCTTCTGGGCCAGCGTCTCAACGACGTGGTCCGCGAGACCCTCCTGGACGTGGACGTCATCGGGTTCTGCATGCCTGCCGACCAGAAGCCCGGCCCGGGGGACAGGTTCATCGCCGCCGAGCTGGAGGACCTGCGCCGCGCGCGGCGCACCCCGGTCATCGCGATCGCCACCAAGGCCGACCTGGTCTCCCGTGACCAGCTGGCCGAGCACCTGATGGCCATCGACCAGCTGGGCGATTTCGACGAGATCGTGCCCTGCTCCGCGGTGAACGGCGAGCAGCTGGACGTGGTGCGTCGGCTCATCACCGAGCGGCTCCCGCTCTCCCCGCCGCTGTATCCCGAGGACGTCCTGACCGACGAGCCCACCGACGTGATGATCGCCGAGCTGGTGCGCGAGGCGGCCCTGGAGGGCGTGCGCGACGAGATGCCGCACAGCCTCGCCGTGGTCGTGGAGGAGATGCTTCCGCGCGAGGACCGCCCGGCGGACAAGCCCCTCATGGACGTGCGTGTCAACGTCTTCGTGGAGCGCCCCAGCCAGAAGGCCATCATCATCGGCAAGGGGGGCTCACGGCTTCGGGAGGTGGGCACCACCTCGCGCAAGGCCATCGAGGAGCTCCTGGGGCAGCGGGTGCACCTCGACCTGCACGTGAAGGTGGCCAAGGACTGGCAGCGGGACCCCAAGCAGTTGCAGCGCCTGGGCTTCTGATCCGACGGCAGGACCTCAGCGCACCCCGTGGGGTCGGAACTGGATGCTGATCCGGGGGCCGGTGGGGTGGGTCTCCTTGGGAACGGAGTGTTCCCAGGTGCGTTGGCAGGAGCCGCCCATCACCACCAGGTCGCCGTGGCCCACCACCAGGGTGCGCGTGGCTCCGCCTCCCCGGGGACGCAGGAGCATTCGGCGGGGTGCGCCCGTGGAGCAGATCGCCACCATCGTGTCGTGCGTGGCACCACGGCCGATGCGGTCGCCGTGCCAGGCCACCGAGTCCCGCTCGTCCCGGTAGAGGCACAGGCCGGCGGTGGTGAACCGCTGGGCGCCCGGCTCCGCGGCATAGTGCTCGGTGAGGGCGTCGCGCGCCTCCTCCAGCAACCGGTGGGGGAGCGCCTCGGCCTCGGAGTAGAAGCGCAGGAGCCGGGGCGTGTCGACCACCCGGTCGTACATGCGCCGCCGCTCGGCTCGCCACGGAACGGCGGCGAGCAGCTCCTCGCACAGCGCCTCGGCCCCGGTGATCCACCCCGGCCGCACATCCACCCAGGCGCCGTCCGACAGGTGCTGCCGTCCCAGTGCGGAGGCCAGTGGACGAAGTCCGGGCACCTCGTCCTGGTCGAAGAGCGACCCCTGCAGGGGCACCGCGTCGGCTCGTACAGACATGTCACCAGTGTAGTACAGAGGGGCGAAGGGCGGGTCGTGGGCGGCCGGACGAGGGGGCGAACGGCACAATGGGGGGATGCCCCTCTACCGTGACGCCGCCATCGTGCTGCGCACGCACCCCTTGGGGGAGGCCGACCGCATCGTGACCCTTCTGGGTCACCAGCGGGGGAAGGTGCGGGCCGTGGCCAAGGGGGTGCGGCGCACCCGATCGCGTTTCGGCGCGCGGCTGGAGCCGGCCATGGTGGTGGACGTGCAGTGCTACGAGGGCCGGAACCTGGACACCATCACCCAGGCCGAGGGCCTGGCGGCCTACGGCGAGGCGATCTCGCAGGACTACCCCAGCTGGGTGTGCTCCACCGTGATGTGCGAGACCGCCGACAGCCTGGTGGACGAGGGGGAGGCCTCCCCGCAGCAGTTCCGCCTGCTGGCCGGCGCGTTGTCCGCCCTGGCCGCCGGGCAGTGGCCGCCGGACGTGCTGCTGGACGGTTACCTGCTCCGCGCCATGGCCACCGCCGGGTGGCCGATGATGGCGCGCGACTGCGCCCGCTGTGGCGCCGCGGGGCCGCACCGCGCCCTGCACGTGGCGGCCGGGGGAGCGGTGTGCCCCAGCTGCCGCGCAGCCGGCGCCGTGGCGCCGCACCCCGACAGCTTCACGATGCTGCACGCACTGGGCGAGTCGGACTGGGCGACCGTCCGCGGACTGCTGAACGGCCCCCGCGCCGACGCCTGCCGCCGAGAGGTGCACTCACTGGTCACCGGCCACGTGCAGTGGCACACCGAACGCACCGTCCGTTCGGTGCGCCACCTGGACCTCGAGGACCTGCTCTCGCGTGGCGGGCCGCCCCCCGTGCCCGACCAGCCTGTCACCGCACCCCCGACCCCCGGAGCCTGAGATGCCGTACACCGATCCCTTCGGCCACCCCTCTGGGGCGCGCCCCCCGGCCCTCACCCCCCAGGAGCTCCCGCAGCACGTGGCGGTGGTCATGGACGGCAACGGCCGCTGGGCGAACGAGCGCGGACTGCCTCGCACCGCGGGCCACGAGGCGGGGGAGTCGGCCCTGCTGGACGTGGTGGCCGGCGCGATCGAGGCCGGGGTGCCCCACCTGTCCGCCTACGCCTTCTCCACCGAGAACTGGCGCCGGTCGCCGGAGGAGGTGCGTTTCCTCATGGGCTTCAATCGCGCGGTGATCCGACGCCGTCGCGACCAGCTCAACGCCTGGGGGGTGCGGATGCGGTGGATCGGCCGCCGCCCGCGGCTCTGGCGGGGCGTCATCAAGGAGTTGGAGACCGCGGAGCAGATGACCCGCGGGAACGACCGGCTCACCCTCTACTTCTGCGTGAACTACGGCGGTCGGGCCGAGATCGTGGACGGGGTGCGCGCCATCGCCGAGGAGGTCAGGGCCGGGCGGCTGACACCGGGGGGCATCACCGCGGCCACCATCGCCAAGCACCTCTACGACCCGCAGATGCCGGACGTGGACCTGTTCCTGCGCAGCTCGGGGGAGCACCGCACCAGCAACTTCCTGCTGTGGCAGAGCGCGTACGCGGAGATGGACTTCCCCGAGACCCTGTGGCCGGACTTCGACCGCCGCCACCTGTGGGCCGCCCTGGAGCGTTACGCCGGGCGGGATCGCCGGTTCGGTGGCGCGGTGGACCGGCCGGCCGAGGAGGTTCAGCCCGAGCAGTCGGAGCAGCGCCCGTAGATCTCGAGGGTGTGCGAGAGCTCCGTGAAGCCGTGGTCGCGGGCGATCGCCTCGGTCCACTGCTCCACCACCGGGCCGTCGATCTCCACGGCCGTGCCGCACTCGCGGCAGAGCAGGTGGTGGTGGTGCTGGGGGGTCTCGCAGGCCCGGTAGAGCGACTCGCCCGTCTCCGTGCGGATGGAGTCCACCTCACCGGCCTCGTCGAACGCCTGCAGGGCCCGGTAGACGGTGGCGAGGCCCACCTTGTGGCCGTCGCGCCCCATCGCGGCGTGCAGCTGCTGGGCGGCCACGAAGTCCTCCCGGGAGCTCAGTGCCTCCAGGATGGCGAGCTGTTGGCGGGTGCGGCGCGTGGCGGTGGTCATCGGGCCTCCTGGTCGTCGAGTGGCCGTTCGTCGTAGTGCCCCGCGTGGGGGTGGTGCAGGTGGTCCCCGTGAAGGTAGTCCACATGGTCGCCGTGGGGCACCGCGGTGTGGCCGCAGTCCGGGTGGTGCTCGTGCTCGTGGTGCTCGCCGGGCCGGGCGCGGCGGTGCCGTCCCACCCGGATGCGGTGGACCACGGCGGTGGTCAGCACCACCACCGCGTAGACGGCCACCGTCAGCAGCACGATGGTGCCGCCGGAGGGAAGGTCGTGCTGGTAGCTGAGCGCCACCCCGCCCACGCCCGAGACGGCACCGATGGCGATGGCGCACCACCAGGCGGCGGCAAAACCGCGTGTGAGGCGTTGGGCGGCCGCGTTGGGCACCACCATCAGGGCGGAGATGAGCAGCAGGCCCACCACCCGCATCGACATGACGATGGTGACGGCCACGAGCACCGAGAGCAGCATGTTCAGCGCGGTCACCGGCAGGCCCTGGGCCCGGCTGTACTCCTCGTCCTGGGCCACGGCGAAGAGCCGGGGCCGCAGCACGGTCGTGGCCACCACGACGACGAGCCCCAGCAGCGCGAAGGTCACCAGGTCGGTCCGTGAGGTGGTGGTGATGGCGCCGAAGAGGTAGCTCTCCAGCCCGCCGCTGCCGGCGGCCGAGGTGCTGCTCATGAGCACCACGCCCAGGGCGATACCGGTGTGCAGCATGAGGGCGATCACGACGTCGCTGCCGGTGCCTCCCCGGGCCCGCAGTGCCTCGATCAGCAGGGCGGCCAGCACCGCCACCACGAGGGCCGCCCAGACCGGTTGGCTGTTCATCACCACACCGATGCCCACGCCGGCCAGGGCGACGTGGCCCAGCGCGTCGCCGATCATGCTCAGCCCCCGCTGCACGATGAAGATGCCCACCATCGGGGCCACCACGCCAACGAGCAGGGCGGCCAGCAGGGCCCGCTGCATGAACTCGAACTCGAGCATCTCAGGCACGCCACACCTCCATCGCGCGGTCGTCGGTGAGCTGGCCGCCGGTGAGGGTGAGCACCCGGTCCAGGGCGTCGGCCAGCGGGTCGAGCTCGTGGGTGACCACCAGCATCGTCAGCCCGCCGCGCCCCAGGCGCCGCAGCAGCTGGGCCAGCAGGTGCTGGTTCGCGAGGTCCACCCCGGCGGTCGGCTCGTCCAGGATCACCAGGTCGGGCTCGCTCACCAGGGCCCGGGCGAGCAGGGCCCGCCGGCGCTGCCCGCCGGAGAGGTCCGCGAGGTTGTGGTGCAGACGGTCGGCCAGCCCCACGTCGGCTGCGGCGCGGGCCGCCGCCTCGCGGTCGGTCCGCCCGGGGTGCCGCCACCAGGGCAGGCTCGGGATCCGTCCCGCCAGGATCACCTCACCCACGGTGGCGTGGATGCGGTCAGCGACCGTGTGGTGCTGGGGGACGTATCCGATGCGGGTGCGGTCGCGCAGCTGCCGCAGGGGTGTACCCAGCAGCGTGGCGCTGCCAGCCAGGTGGTCGTTGAGTCCCAGCAGTCCCCGCACCAGGGTGGACTTCCCCGAGCCGTTCGCCCCGGTGAGGGCCACGCTCTGGCCGGCGGGGATGCGCAGGCTCAGCGGACCCACGGCCGGATGGCCGTCGTGGCCGTAGACGACGTGGTCCAGCGTCAGCGCGTCCGTCACGAGCACTCCTGTCCGGCACGCAGGGTCTCGGCGTTCGCCCGCATCAGCCCCAGGTAGTCGTCGGCGGCGGAGCCCTCGGAGAGCCCGGCCACGGGGTCGATCGTCTCCACCGCGGTGCCGGTCTCGGCCGCCAGCGCCTCGGCGTTGTCGCGGGGGGTGAGGGGCTCGGCGTAGATGGTGGTCACGCCGGCCTCGCGGACGACCTCGGTCAGCTCGGCCAGGCGGGCAGGGGAGACCTCGGCGCCGTTGGCGATGCCGGCGACACCCAGCTGGTGGAAGCCGTAGCGGGCGCTGAACCACCCGTACGCCTCGTGGCCCACCACGAGGTCGGTGATGCTGCAGGAGGCGAAGCCCTGCGCCAGCTCCTCGTCCAGGGCCTCCAGCTCCTCCACGAAGGCGGCCGCGTTGGCCCGGTAGTCCTCGGCGTGGTCGGGGTCCCGCTCGGCCAGCTGCTCGCCCAGGGCCTCGGCGGCCTGCGCGTAGGCCAGGGGGTCGAGCCAGAAGTGGGGGTCCACGCCGCCATGGTCGTGGCCGGCGTGGCCGTGATCGGCGTGGTCGTCCGCGCCCTCCTCGCCTTCCTCGGCGCGGTCGTGCCCTTCGTGGTCGCCGTCGGCGTGGTCGTGCCCCTCGTGGTCGTCCGTGCCCTCCCCGGCGTGGTCGTGCCCCTCGTGCTTGCCGCCCTCACCCTGCGGGCCGGCCTCCAGGTCCACCGCGGCCCCGACGTCCCACGCGTGGTCGGCGGCCACCGCATCGATGGCGGAGTCCAGCGCCGGCTGCATGGTCGCCAGGTGCACCACCAGGTCGGCCTCCTGCAGCTGACCGGTGGTGCGGGGCGACATCTCCAGGTGGTGGGGGTTGCTGCCGTCGGGCGTCACCTGCGTGACCGCCACGTGTTCGCCTCCCACCTTCTCCACCAGCTGCGTCAGGGGGAAGAAGCCCGTCGAGACGGCGAGCTGGCCGTCCTTCGCACCACCCCCCTCGGCGCCCTCGTCGGACTGGCCACACCCCGCCAGGGCGACGGTCGTGGCCAGGGCGGCGGCGCCCCATCGGACACGTCGGGGCAGGGGAGGGCAGAGGTGACGACGCATGACAATCATTCTCAATGAGCCGAGAACCGTTGTCAAACTCCTGCCACGTACCCTGTGCCCATGGCCAAGAAGACCTCGATCGTCGACACCGTCGTCTCCCTCTGCAAGCGCCGGGGGTTCGTGTTCCCCACCGGTGAGATCTACGGCGGAACCCGCTCGGCCTGGGACTACGGTCCGCTGGGCGTGGCGCTGAAGGAGAACATCAAGCGCCAGTGGTGGCGCACGATGGTGCAGATGCGGGACGACGTGGTGGGGCTGGACTCCGCCGTGATCCTGCCCACCGCCGTGTGGGAGGCCTCCGGCCACGTGGCCACCTTCACCGACCCGCTCACCGAGTGCCAGTCCTGCCACAAGCGCTACCGCGCCGACCACCTGCAGGAGGCGGTCGCGGAGAAGAAGGCCGCCAAGGGGGAGGAGGTCGACCCCGACGACGTGTCCTTCGAGGACATCGCCTGCGCCAACTGCGGCACCAAGGGGGCGTGGACCGAGCCCAAGCAGTTCTCCGGCCTGCTCAAGACCTACCTCGGCGTCACCGAGGACGAGAGCGGCAAGCACTACCTGCGCCCGGAGACCGCCCAGGGCATCTTCACGCAGTTCACCAACGTGATGACCACCAGCCGCAAGAAGCCCCCGTTCGGCATCGCACAGGTGGGCAAGTCCTTCCGCAACGAGATCACGCCGGGCAACTTCATCTTCCGCACCCGCGAGTTCGAGCAGATGGAGATGGAGTACTTCGTGCCGCCGGCCGAGGCACCGCAGTACTTCGACGAGTGGATCGACATCTGCGAGAAGTGGTTCACCGACCTGGGGATCGACCCGCAGAACATCCGTCGCTACGAGCACCCCGAGGACAAGCTCTCCCACTACTCCGACCGCACCATCGACCTGGAGTACCGCTTCGGCTTCTCCGGCTCGGAGTTCGGCGAGCTCATGGGGGTGGCCAACCGCACCGACTTCGACCTCTCGGTGCACGCCGAGAAGTCCGGCCAGGACCTGTCCTACTTCAACCAGGCCACCGGTGAACGCTACGTGCCCTACGTCATCGAGCCGGCGTTCGGGCTCACCCGTGCGCTGATGGCCTTCCTCATCGACGCCTACACCGAGGACGAGGCCCCCAACGCCAAGGGCGGCATGGACAAGCGCGTGGTCCTGCGGCTCGACCCGCGGCTGGCCCCGGTGAAGGTGGCCGTGCTGCCGCTGAGCCGCAACGAGGAGCTCTCCCCGAAGGCCAAGGAGCTGGCGGCCCAGCTGCGCCAGTACTGGGACGTGGACTTCGACGACTCCCAGGCCATCGGCAAGCGCTACCGCCGCCAGGACGAGATCGGCACCCCCTTCTGCGTGACGGTGGACTTCGACACCCTCGAGGACCAGGCAGTCACCATCCGCGAGCGCGACACCATGAGCCAGGAGCGCGTGCCGCTGGACCAGGTGCAGTCCTACCTGGCGCAGCGCCTCGTCGGCTGCTGAGCGCAGCGCAGAGCACCAGGAGGGGTCGCCGGGCAGGTGCTCGGTGACCCCTCCCTGATGCGTGGAAGACGCAGTGCCGGCGGAGGCTCAGTGCAGAACCAGCCCCGCGGCGAGCGCGATCATCACCACGCCGATGAGGGTGTCCAGCACCTGCCAGGAGCGCGGCCGGGCGAACAGGGGGGCCAGCTTGGCCGAGCCGAAGCCGAGCAGACTGAACCAGGTGGCGCTCGCGAGGCACAGGCCCGCGTAGTACCACCAGCGGCCCACCTCGCCGTAGCCGTTGGCCAGACCGCCCAGGATGACGATGTCCAGGTACAGGTGGGGGTTGAGCCAGGTGAACCCCAGCATCGTCAGCACGGCGCGCCGCAGTGACACGGTGGGCCGCAGCGCCTCGGTGGGGCCGGCCGTGAGGGACTCGCCTCCGCGGATCGCGCGCCAGAAGCAGCTGAGGCCGTAGACCACCAGGAAGGCCGCGCCACCCCATCGGACGATGTCCAGCAGCGGGGGCCACCAGGTGAGCACCACGCCGACGCCCAGCACTGCGCCGCCGATGAGGAACAGGTCCGAGATGGCGCACACGGCCACCAGCGTCCCCACGTGCTCGCGCAGCAGACCGCGGCGCAGCAGGTAGGCGTTCTGGGCGCCGACGGCGGCGATCAGACCGATGCCGGTGGCGAATCCCGTGGCGACGAGGGGGAGGGACACGGCAGGAGCCTAGACGCCCGCCACCTGGCCCCCGGGACGCGGCCCCTCGCCGGCCCCGGGGTGGTGTGTCAGCCCCTCAGTCGGCCCATGATCTCGGTGAACTTCTCGCCCACGGCCTGGTCCGCCCACGACCAGGCGTCCTCGCCGCGCAGCACCACGTCGGCACCACCGTCGCAGTAGATGGTCTGCCCGGCGCAGTGGCTGTTCTCCGCCGAGGCCAACCAGACGCACAGCGTGGCGATCGACTCCGCCTGCTGGTGGGAGTTCAGCGGCATGGGCACGACGGCATCGACCAGGGCCCGGCCCTCGGGGGTGGACAGGAGCTCCTCGGTCATCGGGGTGAGGACGGTGCCCGGGGCCACGGCGTTCAGTGGGATGTGGGCGCCTGCCCAGTCGTCGGTGACGGACTCCCGCCGGACCCACCGCGAGATCGCTCGCTTGGAGGAGGCGTAGATCAGGGAGGTGGTCCGTTCGTCGGCGGCCAGCTGGTCCGCGATCTCCACCGATCGCGTCTCGTCGCCGGAGAGCAGTGCGTCCACCAGGTCCGGGTGGTTCGGCTGGAGGGAGGACATCGAGGAGACCACCACGGCGCGCGGGGCCCGTGAGCGGGCCAGCTCCGGGCGGAGCCGCTCGAGGAACTCGGTGACGCCGAAGTAGTTCACCCGGGCGGTGATGGCCGCCGGTGCGGACACGCCGGCGGCCGCGATCACCGCATCGATGCCGTTGCCGGCGGCGGACAGCGTGTCGGCGACCGCCTGCTCGCGGCCCTCCGGGGTGCCCAGGTCGGCGGTCACCTCGGCGCCCTTCAGGTCCACTCCGATGACGGTGTGGCCCGCCTCGCGGAGCAGACGGGCGGTGGTGGCGCCGATGCCGGAGCCGGCTCCGGTGATGACGTACGTGCGGGACATGGGGCCTCCAGGGGGGATCAGTGATGTCGCTCACCCTGCCACCGCGACGGGGGGCCGACAAGGTCGTCGTGGGAGAATCCGGGGACCATGACTGTTGCCGCACCCGTGCTCCCCCCGCTGCAGATCGGGCCCCTCACCATCGACTCGCCGGTCGTGCTGGCCCCGATGGCGGGCATCACCAACCGCGCCTTCCGCCGCCTCTGCCGCGAGTACGGCAGTGAGGGGCTCACGGCCGGGGGCGCCAGTGGTGCGAGCAGCCTGTACGTCTCGGAGATGATCACCACCCGGGCGCTGGTGGAGCGCACGCCCGTGACCATGAAGCTGGTGGAGTTCGACGCCGACGAGCAGCCGCGGTCCATGCAGCTCTACGGCGTGGACCCCGCCACGGTGCGGGCGGCGGCGCGCGACATCGTCGAGAACGACCGGGCTGACCACATCGACATGAACTTCGGCTGCCCGGTGCCCAAGGTGACGCGCAAGGGCGGCGGCGCGGCCATCCCGTGGAAGTCCACCCTCTTCCGCGACATCGTGCACTCGGCCGTCGAGGAGGCCGCCAAGGCCAACATCCCGGTGACCGTGAAGATGCGCATCGGCATCGACGAGGACCACCACACCCACCTGGAGGCCGGCCGGATCGCCGAGGACATGGGTGCAGCCGCCGTCGCGCTGCACGCGCGCACGGCCTCGCAGGCCTACTCGGGACGCGCCCGGTGGGACGAGATCACCCGCCTGAAGCAGGAGGTCACCACCATCCCCGTGCTGGGCAACGGCGACATCTGGTCGGCCGAGGACGCCCTGGCGATGGTGGAGCAGACCGGGTGCGACGGCGTGGTCGTCGGCCGCGGCTGCTTGGGACGGCCGTGGCTGTTCACGGATCTCGCCGCCGCCTTCGCCGGGTCCGACGCCCGGGTCACGCCGACGCTGCGGGAGGTGACCGCCACCCTGCGCCGCCACGCCGAGTACCTCACGGACTTCCACGAGGACGAGAACCACGCCTGCCGCGACATCCGCAAGCACATCACGTGGTACCTCAAGGGATTCCGGGTGGGCGGGGAGCTGCGCTCGCAGCTGGGCCTGGTCAACTCGCTGGCGGACCTGGACGCCCTGATCGACACCCTCGACCTCGACCAGGAGTGGCCCGCCGAGGCCGCCGACGGGCCGCGGGGGCGCAAGGGCTCCGAGCGCCAGGTGGCCCTGCCGGAGAACTGGCTGGCCAGCCGCGAGGTCGATGACGTGTGGGCCGCGCGCCTGCTGGCGGCCGAACTGTCCGTCGACGGCGGCTGACGCAGACCGGCCCCGGCGCCCCCGTGGACGCAGCCGGGCACCTCAGCCCGGCGGCATCGCCCCCGGCGCGGCGCCGGTGGCCAGCGGGCGCGAGGGGTCGCTGATCCAGTCGCTGAAGGACCCGGGGTAGAGCACCGGCTCGTCCGCCTCGGGGAAGGCCACGGCGTGGGCGAGCGCCAGCTGGCAGGCGGTGATGCCCGAACCGCACGAGAGCACCACGTCGGTGTCCTGCTCCACGCCGGCCTCGGCGAAGCGCTGGCGCACCTCCTCCACCTCCCGCAGTCGCCCACCGTCGTAGAGGCTGGCCACGGGCAGGTTGGTGGCACCGGGGATGTGCCCGCCCACGGGGTCGGGACCCAGGTCCTCCCCGCGGTAACGGGCGGCCGGCCGGGCGTCCAGCAGCACCTCACCCGCGCGCGGCCCGGCCAGCAGGTCGGCGGCATCCCGCGTGGGGAGGCGGTGTCCATCGGGTGCCCGGGAGGGCGCGTCCGATGAGGGGGAGCCCGGCCGGGCGCTCTGTCCGGTCTGTCCGGTCTGCCCGGTCTCGACGGGATGACCCGCCTCGGTCCAGGCGGCCAGACCCCCATCGAGCACCCGGACGTCCTGGAGGCCGGCATCGCGCAGCACCCACCAGGCGCGCGCGGCACCGGCGCCGTGGCCCCCATCGAGCACGATGACGGGGTGCTCGGGGTCGATGCCCTGCTCGCCCAGCCATGTCCGCACCCGTGCCGGGTCCGGCAGCGGGTGACGACCACCGGCCCCATCGGGCCCCGCGGGGCCGGTGAGCACCTCCTCGAGGTCGAGGAACCGCGACGTGGGCACGTGGCCAGCGGCGAAGCCCGCGCGGTCGGGGCCCCCGCCCAGGTCCCAGCGCACGTCGAGCACGACGGGCCGATGCGGTGAGTCCAGCGCGTCGGCCAGCTCATCGATGCCCACCAGCGCGGTGCTCATCGGAGCCCGGACCCCGCGGGCATGTCCGCCATGCGGTGGGGCGAGCGGGTGAGCGTCGCGTCGGTCTTGATCGCGTCCCCGAGCACCTGGTCCACCTGCTCCAGCAGGTCGTCCTCGAGCGTGACCTCCAGCGCCTTGACGTTGTCCGTCACCTGCTCCGGGCGGGAGGCGCCGATGATGGCCGAGGTGATGGTGGGGCGCGACACCGTCCAGGCCAGGGCCAGGTGGGTCAGCGGCATGCCCGCCTCCTCGGCCAGCGTCTTCAGGCGCGCCACGCGCTCCAGCAGCTCGTCCTTGAGCAGGTGTTCCATCATCGACTGCCCGCCTGCGGAGTCGGTGGCGCGGCTGCCCTCCGGAGCGGGCTGCCCCGGGGCGTACTTGCCCGTCAGCACGCCCTGTGCGAGGGGCGACCACACGATCTGGCCCATGCCGAGCTCCTCGCAGGCCGGGACCACCTCGGGCTCGATCACGCGCCACAGCAGGTTGTACTGCGGCTGGTTGGAGACGAACGGGATGCGCAGCTCCCGGGCCAACGCGTGGCCGCGGCGGATCTGGTCGGCCGTCCACTCCGAGACGCCCACGTAGTGCACCTTGCCCGCGTGCACGAGGTCGGCCAGCGCCTCCATCGTCTCCTCGAGCGGGGTGTCGTGGTCGTAGCGGTGGCACTGGTAGAGGTCCACGTAGTCGGTGCCCAGCCGGCGCAGGGAGGCGTGCAGCGACTCGGTGACGTGCTTGCGGGAGAGGCCGCTGTCGTTGGGGCCGGCCTGGTCCTGCGGCGCGCCGTCGGGGCGGGTGGGCCAGAACACCTTGGTCGCGATGACGAGGCTCTCGCGGCGCTCCCCGGACAGCGCCCGGCCGAGGACCTTCTCGGCCTCGGTGTTGGCGTAGGTGTCCGCGGTGTCGAAGGTGGTGATGCCGGCGTCCAGTGCGGCACGCACGCAGGCCTCGGCCTGCTCGGCCTCCACCTGGGAGGCGTGGGTCAACCAGTTCCCGTAGATGAGGCGCGAGACGCGCAGGCCACTGTGTCCGAGACGGGGATACTCCATGGGCCCCAACGTACTGCGCCGTGCCGGGTCGGCGAGGGCACGGCGCGTGGCGGACCGTCCACCGGCTACCGTTCGCAGCGTGATGTCCTCAGAGCAGTCCTCGCGGTGGGTCCCGCCCCGCACCGACGCCCCCGCCGGGGTGGCGCCCGTCGAGGCCTACTCCGCCCACGACCGCCAGCGCTGGGAGAGCGAGGACCCGGCCCGCAAGCGCGCGGACCGTGACGACTTCGCCCGCGACCGCGGCCGCATCATCCACGCCGCGAGCCTGCGCCGGCTGTCCGCGAAGACCCAGGTGATGCAGTCGGGCATGGACGACGTCGTGCGCAACCGTCTGACGCACAGCCTGGAGGTGGCCCAGATCGGTCGGGAGATGGCCGTCTCCCTGGGCTGCAACCCGGACGTCGTCGATGCTGCCTGCCTCGCCCACGACCTGGGGCACCCGCCCTTCGGCCACAACGGGGAGGACGCGCTCGCCGACGTGGCACACGACATCGGCGGCTTCGAGGGCAACGCGCAGTCGCTGCGGCTGTTGACCCGGCTGGAGGCCAAGCGCTTCCGCGCCGACGGGCGGAGCGTGGGGCTCAACCTCACCCGCGCCACCCTCGATGCGGTGGTGAAGTACCCGTGGCTTCGCGGCGAGGGGACGGACGGCACACCCAAGTACAACGCCTACGCCGACGACGCCGAGGTGTTCGCGTGGATCCGCCAGGGAGAGCCGCAGGCCGGACGCCGCTGCCTGGAGGCCCAGGTGATGGACCTGGCCGATGACGTGGCCTACAGCGTGCACGACGTGGAGGACGCCATCACCTCCGGCCACCTGGACGTGGCCGCCCTGCGCGACCCGGCGGAGGTGGCCTCGGTGGCCGCCAACGCCGCGCGCACCTACGCGGTCGGGTTGCCGGCCTCCCACCTGGTGGGTGCCATGGAGCGGCTCACCTCCAGCGGTGTGGTGCCGGTCTCCTACGACGGCACCCGACGGGACCTGGCGCGGTTGAAGGACATGACGAGCACCCTCATCGGGCACTTCGTGCAGGAGGTCACCGACGCCACCCGGGCGCAGAATCCACAGGAGACCCTGACCCGGTTCGACGCCGACCTGGTCGTCCCCAGCGAGATCCTGGCCGAGATCGCCATGCTCAAGGCGGTGGCGTACACCTACATGATGAACACCGAGCACCGGCTGGAGCTGATGGAGCGACAGCGCACCGCCCTGCAGGAGCTGGTGGACATGTGGTGGCAGCACCCCGACCGCATGGACGCCCAGTACCTGGAGGACCACCGGGCCGCCGAGCAGCAGGGTGACGAGGCCGTGGCGCGTCGGGCCGTCATCGACCAGGTGGCCTCGCTGTCCGACGGCCGGGCCTGGCTGGAGCACCACCGCTGGTGCAGACACTCGCACTGAGTCCCGTGCCGGCAGGGAGAATCGACGCAGCACACACCGGCGCGGTGGGTCACACCGCGCCACCCGGAGTACTGAAGGGAGGCACGCCGTGGCAGGACTGATCCGCTCCGAGGACATCCAGGCCGTCAAGGAGCGCACCTCCCTGGAGGATGTCGTCCGGGAGCACGTGACCCTCCGGACCGGCGGCGTCGGCTCCCTGAAGGGCCTGTGTCCCTTCCACGACGAGAAGACCCCCAGCTTCCAGGTGCGCCCCGCGGTGGGGCACTGGCACTGCTTCGGCTGTGGTGAGGGTGGGGACGTCATCGAGTTCGTGATGAAGATCGACCACCTCTCCTTCGCCGAGGCCGTGGAGCGCTTGGCGGGGCAGCTCGGCATGGAGCTGCGCTACGAGGAGGGCAAGGGGCCCCAGCGCGAGGGTGGCCTGGGCCGGCGGGCGCGGCTGGTGGAGGCCCACCGTGCGGCCGAGCAGTTCTACCACCAGCAACTGCTGTCCACCCCGGAGGCGCGACCCGGAAGGGACTTTCTGCGCGCCAAGGGCTTCGGCTCGTCCGAGGCGTCGCACTTCGGCGTGGGCTTCTCCCCGCGGACCGGTACGGCGCTCTACGACCACCTCCGGTCGGGCGGGTTCACCGACGAGGAGCTTCTGGCCGCTGGCCTGGCCGGGCGCAGCGGGCGCGGCATGTACGACCGCTTCCGCGGACGGGTCATGTGGCCCATCCGCGACATCACCGGTGACACGGTGGGCTTCGGGGCACGGCGGATCTTCGACGACGACCGCATCGCCGCCAAGTACCTCAACACCTCCGAGACGCCCATCTACACCAAGAACCAGGTCCTCTACGGGCTGGACCTGGCAAAGAAGGCCATGGCGCAGCAGCGCACCGCCGTGGTGGTGGAGGGCTACACCGACGTCATGGCCGCCCACCTCTCCGGGGTGGAGGTGGCAGTGGCCACCTGTGGCACCGCGTTCGGGGCCGAGCACATCAAGGTGCTGCGCCGCATCCTGCGTGACGAGGCCAACCAGGCCCCCGCCAAGGTGGTCTTCACCTTCGATGGTGACGCCGCCGGTCAGAAGGCCGCCATGAAGGCCTACGAGACCGACCAGGCCTGGGCCAGCCAGTCCTACGTGGCCGTCGCGCCCGACGGTCTGGACCCCAACGACCTGCGCACCCAACGCGGCTCCCAGGCGGTGCGCGCCCTCATCGAGGATGCGGTGCCCATGTTCGAGTTCGCCGTGCGCACCTCGATCGACCGGTACGACCTGGGCACGCCCGAGGGGCGGGTGGGGGCGATGCGGGCCGCGGCGCCCATCATCGCCCGCATCCGCGACCGTTCCCTGCAGCCGGAGTACACCCGCACCGTCTCGGGGTGGATCGGGGTGGAGGTCGGCGACCTCTCCCGAGAGGTCGCCGCGGCGCGCAGGGCGGGGGCCGGCCAGGTGGCTCGGCCACCCGCGGCCCGACCTGCCCCGACCTCCGATGCGGGGAGCGCACCCGAGCCGGCGCCCGCCGGTCCGCCCCCGCTGCCGCCGGTGGACCCGCGGAATCCCGACCACGCGGCCGAGCGCCAGCTGTTGCAGGTGGTGCTGCAGTACCCCGCGGCGGTGACCGGCACGGAGCACTCGGCCCTGTCGGCCACGGCGTTCACCGCACCGGCCCTGGCGCTGGTGCACGCGGCGCTGACCGAGGCGGGCGGCATCGAGCGGGCCGTGACGCTCTCGCACGGCGCCTGGGTGCAGCAGGTGCGCGACGCGGCGGACCCGCGCGTGCACGACCTGGTGGGGGAGCTGTCGGTGGCCGGCCTGCCGGTGATCATGAGCAACGGGCAGCCGCCGACGGGCTACGTCGAGGGGCTCGTGGCGCGCCTGCGCATCGTGGAGCTCAACCGTCGCATCGCCGACGCCCTGGGGGCCCTGCAGCGCCTGGGGGAGGGGGACGCTGAGCGTTCCCGGGAGATCGGGCTGCGCCTCCAGGGCTGGCAGCGGGAGCTGCAGCACCTGCGTGCCGCGCGCTGAGCCTCCGGGTTGGACCCGGCGGCCCGGTGGTGTTATCGTTCACGCCGCTGTTGAAGCGATCCCCTGTAGCTCAATTGGCAGAGCATTCGGCTGTTAACCGGAGGGTTGTTGGTTCGAGTCCAACCGGGGGAGCACACGACGAAGGGCCGGTCACCGCGAGGTGACCGGCCCTTCGTGCGTCGTCCTTCACACGGCGGGCGTCTCAGCCCAGCTCGTCGTGGATGGCCAGCATCTGCGCGGCGGAGTCCGGCCAGTTGAAGCGCTCCGCCTGGGTGCGTGCCACGTCCGTGAGGTCACCGCGGGCCAGCACCTCCTGGGCGGCGTCTGCGAACGACTCCGGCCGGGAGGGGGCCACGGCGCCAGCCGGGCCGACCACCTCGGACAGCGCCCCCTCATCGGGGCACACGACGGGCACGCCACAGGCCAGGGCCTCCAGGGCCGCGAGCCCGAAGGTCTCCACCGGGCCGGGGGAGATGGCCAGGTCGGCCCGGCCGAGCACCTCGGCCAGCTCGCGGCGCCCGGAGATGTACTCGTGGAAGGTGATGGGGAGGTCCGCGGAGGACTCCTTGAGCTCCTCCCGCATTGGGCCGTGGCCCAGGACCGTGAGGTGGGCGTCCACGCCGCGGTCCACCAGCACGCGCAGTGCGTCGATGGAGAGTCCCGGTGCACGATCTGCACCTGCTGGTCGTCGCGGGGGCGGTCGTCGGGCGTGAGCTGCGGAGGAGCGGTGGGCGGCACGAAGGACTCGAGGTCCACCCCGAGCGTCACCACGCGGGCGTCGGCGCCGAAGCGCCGCCACTCGGCCGCGGCGTAGTGGCTGGGGCAGACGATGCGGTCGTAGTCGTTCGCGGACTTGCGGTTGATGAAGTCGGCCGTGCGTTCGGCCAGCGTCTCGGGGGAGTGGAGCCGGCGCACGAGGATGCCGGTCATGTTCTCGTGGCTGAGCATGACGGTGGGAATGCCCTGCTTGCGCGCCCACGGACCCAGCCAGCGCAGCGTCGCGCGGTCGTGGACCTCCAGCCGGTCCGGGCCGATCTCCTTGAGCAGACGCGCCACGGGGCGACGTGCCCACATGAGGGAGTACCCGGCGCCGGTGGGTGTGGCCGGCAGGTGGTGCACGTGTCCCTGCGCCTGCAGCTCGTGGGGTGCACCGGGCTCGGGGACCACCAGGTGCACCTCGTGTCCCCGGGCCCGGTACTCCTCGCCCCAGTGGCGCAGGGCAGTACGGATGCCGCCGGAGGTGGGGCTCACGAAGTTGGCGATGCGGACGATGCGCAAGACGGGGGTCCTCTGGGTCGGGGGAGCAGCGCGGCACAGACTATCCTCGCGGTGCCTCCCCCGAGGAGGTCCGGGCCAGTAGCTCAGCCGGTCAGAGCAGCGGACTCATAATCCGTCGGTCGTGGGTTCAAGCCCCACCTGGCCCACCCCCCGCCTCTCAGTCGGTGGTGCGGTTCTTGCCGAGCATGCCGACGGCGATCCAGGACAGGGCCACGACGATGGCCCCCACGGTGGCGTAGGTCCCACGCTCGTCGATGACGGCGAAGCCCACGCCGTAGATGATGGTGATGGCCAGTGCGAGGAAGAGAAGCAGCTGTCGGTTCATGGCACCCACACTGGCCGGACCGGGCCATCGACGCCCATGACTCCCGTCATGGGATTCTCCATGAGTTCAGTCGGGATCGGGGACCGGCTGGCGCAACCCTTGACCGGTGGTGCAGACTGTCCCCACAACATCAGAGCAGCACCGCTGGAGGACCATCCGCGGGATCGAGGCGTTGGGGAAGACGTCGAGCGATCACAGGAGGATCCGATGTCCGGCACCAGCCAGCGTCCCCGGGCCCAGGGAGTCGTGTTCATCCACGCCACCCCGGTGGCCCTCTGTCCCCACCTCGGGTGGGCGATCGACCATGCCCTCTTGCAGCACGGCGTGAGCTCGGCGACCCGCATCGAGTGGAGCGAGCAGCCCGCGCAGCCGGGCTCGGTGCGCGGTGAGTTCACCTGGCACGGCCGCGCCGGTCTGGGCGCCGCACTGGCCACGGCGTTGCGGCCCTTCGAGGGCGTCCACTTCGAGGTGACCGAGGACCCGACGGTGGGCTCCGACGGCTCTCGGTGGTCTCACACGCCCGCCCTGGGCATCCATCACGCCACGACCAACGCCATCGGCGACGCCGTCGTGCACGAGAACCGGCTGCGTGCGGTCATGGAGGCCACCCGGGGGGACGGGCGCGCCCTGGCCGACGGCATCGACCGGCTGCTCGGCACCGCCTGGGACGCCGAGCTGGAGGTGTACCGGCACGCGGGGGACGCCGCGCCGGTGCGACACCTGCACGCCGCGGGCTGAGGCACCCACAGCAGGAGGGCCACCCCGGGTGGGGTGGCCCTCCTGCTGTGTCGCAGGGCCCTGGGCGGGCCCTGCGCACTCAGAGCGGGATGTTGTTGTGCTGTCCTCGCCGCTGCGGTGCCTCGGCCAGGGCGGTGGCGATGCGGGAGCGCGTGACGTCCGGCTCGATGACGTCGTCGATGACGCCGATCTCCATGCCGCGGGCGAGCCCACCGGAGAGCTTGGCGTGCTCGTCGGCCAGCTCCTGCTCCACGCGGGCACGGTCCTCACCCTCCACCTCGGCGAGCTTGCGCCGGTGGAGGATCCGGACGGCCGCCACGTGCCCCATCACGGCCATCTCGGCGCCCGGCCACGCGAACACCTGTGTGGCGCCCAGGGAGCGGCTGTTCATGGCGATGTAGGCGCCGCCGTAGGTCTTGCGCGTCACCAGGGTCACCCGGGGCACCACGGCCTCGGCGAAGGCGTGCAGCAGCTTCGCGCCACGGCGCACCACGCCGTCCCACTCCTGGCCCACGCCCGGCAGGTAGCCCGGCACGTCCACGAGCACCACCAACGGCACACCCATGGAGTCACACAGGCGCACGAAGCGCGCGGCCTTCTCCGCCGAGGACGAGTCCAGGCACCCACCCAGCCGCATCGGGTTGTTGGCCACCACACCCACCGTGCGTCCGCCCAGACGGCCCAGCACGGTGACGATGTTGGGCGCCCACTTGGGGTGCAGCTCCACCGCATCGGACGGGAGGGTCACGGACATCGGGTTGAGGTCGTCGCCCGCCCCCTCGCCGTCCAGCAGGTCGGCCACCAGCGGGTGCACGTCGTAGGCGCGCTTGGGGGAGCTGGGGAAGGTGGCGGCGAGGTCGCGGTCGGTGACGGCGTCCACGTCGAAGTCCCCCTGGTTTCCCAGCAGGGCGCACAGGGCGCGGGTGCGGTCGAAGGCCTCGTCGTCGGTGGTGGTGACCACGTGGACCACGCCGGAGCGGCGGCCGTGCGGCTCGGGGCCACCCAGGCGCAGGGCGTCCACCTGCTCACCGGTCACCGAGCGCACCACGTCCGGGCCGGTCACGAAGACGCGACCCTCGGGGCCCAGCACCACCAGGTCGGTGAGGGCCGGCCCGTAGGCGGCACCACCGGCGGCAGGGCCGAGCACCAGCGAGATCTGCGGAATGATCCCCGAGGCGCGCGTCATGACGGCGAACACCTCGCCCACCGCGTGCAGCGAGACCACACCCTCGGCCAGCCGCGCCCCGCCGGAGTGCCACAGACCCACGATGGGAACCTCGGCCTCCAGGGCGGCCTCGTAGGCCAGCAGGATGATGCGGCAGCCGTCCTGGCCCATCGCGCCGCCCTGGATGGTGGGGTCGGCGGCGAAGGCCACCACGGGCGTGCCCTGGACCTCGCCCCGGCCGGCCACCATGCCCTCGTCACCCCACGGGGTCAGGAGCTCGCAGGTGCCGTCGTCGAAGAAGCGCTCCAGCCGGGCCACCGGGTTGCGGGGGTCCTGGTCGCGGGGCAGCTTCTTGGCCGCCGCGGCCGCGGTGCTGCTGGGCGTGGCGCCCGGGGCGCTCACGAGGCACTCCCGAAGGCCACGGCCACGTTGTGCCCGCCGAAGCCGAAGGAGTTGTTCAGCGCCACGATGTCACCGGTGGGGAGCTCGCGGTGCCCGTCCCGGACCACATCCAGGGTGATGGCCTCGTCGAAGCTCTCAATGTTGGCGGTCGCTGGGGCCGTGCGCTCGTGCAGCGCCATCACTGTGAAGACGGACTCGACGGCGCCGGCGCCACCGAGCAGGTGGCCGGTGAGGGACTTGGTGCCCGAGACGGCCATGTGGTCGGCGTCGTCACCGAAGGCGCGGCGGATCGCCTTGCTCTCGGCGATGTCCCCGACGGGGGTGCTGGTGGCGTGCGCGTTGACGTGCACGATGTCACCGGCGGCCACCCCCGCGTCCTCGACGGCCATGGACATGGCCGCCGCAGCGCCCACGCCCTCGGGCTCGGGGGCCGCGATGTGGTGGGCGTCGGAGGTCATGCCGGCTCCCAGCAGGCGGGCGTACACGCGGGCTCCCCGGGCCGCGGCGTGCTCGGCGCTCTCCAGCACCAGGGCACCGCCGCCCTCACCGAGCACGAAGCCGTCACGGTCGGTGTCGTAGGGGCGGGAGGCGGTGGTGGGGGAGTCGTTGCGGGTGGACAGGGCCTGCATCTGGGCGAAGCCCGCCATCGGCATCGGGTGGATGCAGCTCTCGGCGCCACCCACGACGACGACGTCGGCCTCACCGCGGCGCAGCAGGCCCAGGCCCACGGCCACGGCCTCGGCGCCGGAGGCGCAGGCGCTCACCGGGGTGCGCGAGGCACCCCTCGCGCCCAGCTCCAGGGAGACGGCCGCGGCCCCCGCGTTCGGCATCAGCATCGGGACGGTGAGCGGGGAGACCCGGCGGGTCCCCTTCTCGCGCAGCACGTCCCACTGGTTCATCACCGTCACGACGCCGCCGATGCCGGTGCCCATCACCACGGCGAGCCGCGTGGGGTCCACCTCGGGCGACTGGGCGTCCGCCCACGCCTCCTTGGCGCTGATGAGGGAGAACTGCGTGGTGCGGTCCATCCGCTTGGCCTGGACCCGGGAGAGGACGTCCTCGACGTCAGCGGTCACCTGGGTGGCGAACTCCACGGGCAGCCCGTACTGGTCCTTCCACTCCGGCGGGAGCGCTGCGGCCCCCGAGGTGCCGTTCAGCAGGGCCTGCCAGGTCTCGGCCACGGTGCCACCCAGGGGGGTGATGGCGCCCAGGCCGGTGACGACGACGTCGGTCATGGTTCCTCCGGTGGTGAGAGAAGTCTGAGGGGGCCGGGCGTTCTGCAGAGGCCGCCCGGCCCCGCATGTGGCCTCAGGCCTGGTGGGACTTGATGTAGTTCACGGCGTCGGCAACGGTGTTGAGGTTGCCCATCTCCTCGTCGGGGATGGCGACGCCGGTCTTCTCCTCGACGTTCACGAGGATCGTCATCATCGACAGGGAGTCGATGTCGAGGTCGCCGGCGAAGGACTTCTCCGGGGTGACCTCTGCCGGCTCGATGCCGGTCTCCTCGCTGACGACGTCAGCGAGCACCGTCAGGATCTCCTGATCGGACTGAGCCATGGTTCCTCCTGGTGGTGGGCCGGGTGGGCCCTCGATGGTGTCGGCAGCTGCCGACCGGATGTGGTCCGGTGTTGACCCGCCGGACCGCGGGGGTCTCTCAGGGCAGTCGGACGACCTGGGCGGCGTACACCAGCCCGGCTCCGAAGCCGATCTGCAGGGCGAGGCCGCCCGACGGGGCGGACCCGTCGGCCAGCATCCGTGCCGTGGCCACGGGGATGGACGCGGCCGAGGTGTTCCCGGTGAGGCGGATGTCGTCGGCCACCGGGACGTGTGGGGGCAGGCCGAGCTGCTTGACCATCTCGGCCGTGATGCGGGCGTTCGCCTGGTGGGGGATGAACACGTCGAGGTCCGTGGCGGCCACACCGGCGGCGTCCAGCGCCTGCTGGCAGATCGGTGCCATGCTCCACACCGCCCAGCGGAAGACCGACTGGCCGGTCATCGTCAACATCCCGTCCTCGCGGGTGCGGATGACCTCCCACTGGTCACCCTTCGATCCCCACACGGTGGGCCCGATGCCGGACACCTCCGCCGGGCTGACCACCGCGGCGCCGGCCGCGTCGCCGAACAGGAAGGCGGTGCCGCGGTCGTCGGGGTCGGTGAACTGCGAGAGGAACTCGACCCCCACCACGAGCACGTGGTCCGCGGTGCCGGCCCCCACCATGTCGTTCGCCAGGGCGATGCCGTGGCAGTAGCCCGCACAGGCGGCGGAGAGGTCGAAGGCCGGGGCGGTGCTGCCCAGCTCGGCGGCCAGCATCGGTGCGACGCCGGGGGTCCGCATCGGGTTGGAGACGGTGGCCACGATCACGGCGCCGAGCTGGTCGGCGGTGACGCCGGCGTGCTCCAGCGCCCGGCGGGCCGCGGCGGTGGCCATGGAGAGCGTGGTGTCCACCTCCGTGGCCCAGCGCCGCTCCTCGATGCCGGAGCGCTGGCGGATCCACTCGTCGCTGGAGTCGATGCGGTCCACCAGCTCGCTGTTGGGGACCACTCGCTCCGGGCGGTACTCGCCCACGCCGGAGATCGCGGCGGGGCGCAGGGTGGTGCTGGTGCGCAGCGCCTGCATCAGTCCTCCTGGCTGGGGTGGATCCGGACGATCGGCTGGCCGGGGGCCACGGGATCGCCGTCCTGCACCAGCCACTCGACGATCTGGCCGCCGTGGGTGGCCTCGACCGGGATCTCCTCGCGCAGGGCACGGACGGTGGCCAGCTGGTCGCCGGCGGCGAAACGGCCGCCCTCGCCCTTGTCGCAGCAGGCGAGGTCGACGGTGCCCTTGCCGGGGGAGACGAGCATCCGCCAGGTGGGGTGGTCGGTGCCCTCGGAACGGTCCTCGCCGTGCTCGGCGATCATGCGGCGTGCGGCCTCGAGGTCCTCGGGGGACTTCAGGGCCAGGGCCTCGACGCCCTTGAGGTGCTTCTTCACCAGCCCGGTGAGGGTGCCGGCCGGCGGGATCTCGATCACGCCGGTGATGCCCATGTCGGCGAAGGCGTCCATGCACAGGTCCCAGCGCACGGGGCGGGAGACCTGCGAGACCAGGCGGGACAGCACTTCGCGCCCGGAGCGCAGCACCGAGCCGTCGGCGTTGGAGACCAGGTCGATACGGGCGTCGTGGGTGCTCATGGCTCGCGCGTAGCCACCCAGCGTGGAGACGGCCGGCGCCATGTGCTCGGTGTGGAACGCCCCGGCCACCTGCAGCGGGATGACACGGGTGCGGGCCGGGGGGTCGGCGGCGAAGGCCTCGAGCTGCTCGACCGTGCCGGCGGCCACCACCTGGTTGGCGCCGTTCTGGTTGGCTGCGGTCAGGCCCGCTGCCTCGATCGCGGTCACGACCTCCTCGGGGTCACCCCCGACGACGGCCCGCATGGAGGTGGGGCGCGCAGCGGAGGCCTCGGCCATGCCGCGGCCGCGCTCCCGCACGAAGACCATGGCCTGCTCGGCGCTGAGGACGCCGGTGCCGACAGCGGCGGTGATCTCACCGACGCTGTGGCCGGCGCCCACGCGGACGGTGCGGTAGGCCTCGGCCGGGTGGTCGAACAACGCCAGGAAGCTCACCAGGCCGGAGCCCACGATGAGGGGCTGCGCCACCGCGGTGTCCCGGATGGTGTCCGCATCGGAGGTGGTCCCGTGAGCCACCAGGTCGATCCCCGCGCAGGCGGAGAGCCACGCCATCCGGTCGGCGAATCCGGGCAGCTCGAGCCATGGGGCGAGGAATCCGGGGGACTGGGCGCCCTGTCCAGGGCAGACGATCGCAAGCACGAGCCCCACTCTTGCAAGCGTTCACGGGTCCGTGCCGAGGTGGGGAGTCACGGAGGACGTCGGTCATCTCTGGAGGTTTCCTCCAAGAGTCAGGAGTCGCCCTGGACGGAGCGCCTCCACTGGGGCACCCGCGGCGCGTCGATGCGGTGGACGGCCAGGGCCACCCGAAGGGTCCAGGCGTCGCGGGGGTCGGTGAGATCGAGCCCGATGATCTCGTCGATGCGGGAGAGGCGGTAGCGGACCGTGTTCACGTGCACGAACAGCGCTCGGGCGCTGGCCTCCAGGGCACCGCCCTGGGTGAGCATCGTCTCGGCGGTGGCCAACAGGTCGCGCCCTGCCTCCTGGAGCGGGCGGACGACCAGCTTCGTGAGCTCCCTCCGGGCCGCCTCGTCGCCGGCCAGGACCCGTTCGGGCAGCAGCTCGCTGGAGCGGACGGCTGACGGGGCACCCGGCCACGCCCGGGAGGCGTTCCACCCCGCCAGGGCGGCGCGGGCGGAGCGACCGGCCGCGAACAGGTGCGGCACCACCGGGCCCACCACCACCGGGGTCTCGTCCAGGGCGGCGGTGAGGGGCGCGAAGGCGTCCTCCGCCGTCTCCAGCCCGGAGAGGACCACCACCACGCGCCCGGAGTTGATGGTGACCAGCGCCTCCCTGCCGTGGCGGCGGCAGGCGCTGCGCACCTGCTGGACCAGTTCGGCCTCGTCGGTGAGCGCCGTGCTGGTCCCCACCGCGACGGCCACCCCTTGCGCCTGCCCCCACCCGAGAGCCGCTGCACGCGAGTGGATGTCCTCCGTGGCCTCGCCGCGCAGGACGGCGTCGACCACCAGCGACTCGAGCCGGGAGTCCCACGACCCGCGGGCCTCGGCCGCGCGAGCGTAGACCGATGCGGCGCCGAAGGCGATGTCGCGGCTGAAGCGCAGGCAGGCCACCAGCAGGCGGTCTCGTTCCGCGGCGTCGTGGGCGAGGTCCTCCACCGACTCCTCGACCGTCTGCACGGTGACGCGGACGAGCTCGATGGTCTGCTCCAGGCTCAGCGCCGTGCTGAGCTCCCGCGGGGCGTCGGCGAAGACCAGGGTGGCCCGCCCAGGCTCTCCTCGCCCCGAGAGCCACTCCCCGAAGGCCCGGATGCCGGCCTCGGCCACCAGCGCCACGCCCGACCGGTGCTCGGCCGAGAGGTCGCGGTACCACTCGTGCCGCTCCATCTCCAGCAGTGCGGTGTGCGTGAGCTCCGAGACCCTGGTCCGCAGCTCGGCGAGGGTGCGGTCGTCCACGGCAGGCACTGTCATGGGGTCACTGTAGGTCTTCGACAACGGCCAGTGGTGCGCACCGGTGCAACACACCTGCCCCCCGCCTGCCGGCGTTCACCCGGCGTTCGGGCAGTGCACACCCGGCCCTCACCCGCCGGTCACTGCGCGTTGGGGCTCTGGTGGTGGGCTGCCGGGGTGGACAACTCACCGCGCATCGCCGCCTCCCTGCTCCTGACCGCCACCGGCCTCGGACTGGTGGCCGCCGCACCGGCTGCCGCCACCGGCGAGGAGGGCGCCTCCCGGGCCCCCACCGCACACCCGGTTTTCTCCGCCGAGAAGCCGTGGGTGATCGGCCACCGGGGCGCTTCCGGTCACCGCCCTGAGCACACGCTCGAGGCCTACGAGCTCGCCGTGCGCATGGGCGCGGACTTCTTCGAGCCCGACCTCGTGAGCACCAAGGACGGCGTGCTCGTGTGCCGTCACGAGAACGAGATCTCCGGCACCACCGACGTCGCCGACCGGCCCGAGTTCGCCGAACGTCGGACCACGCGGACCGTCGATGGGGTGGAGCTCACCGGGTGGTTCACGGAGGACTTCACCCTGGCCGAGCTCAAGACGCTGCGGGCGATCGAGCGCATCCCCGCCGAACGCCCGGACAACACCCGCTACGACGGCCAGTTCGAGGTGGCCACCTTCGCCGAGGTGCTCGAGCTGCGCGAGCGGCTCAGCGCCGAGACGGGTCGCGAGATCGGCATCATCCCCGAGATCAAGCACCCCACCTACTTCGACGGCCTCGGCCTGTCCATGGAGGAGCCGCTGGTCGAGCAGCTGCGCGGGGCCGGTCTGGACCACGCGGACGCTCCGGTGCACGTCCAGAGCTTCGAGCTGCAGAACCTGGTGGACCTGAACCGGGATCTGGGAGCCCGGGTGCCCCTGGTCTTCCTCTCCTCGGCGCAGGGACGTCCGTGGGACCTGGAGGTGGCCGGTGACCCGCGCACCTATGCCGACCTCATGCAGCCGGCCGGGCTCGACGAGCTGGCCCGCGACGTCGACGCCATCGGCCCCGACCGCACCCTGGTGGTTCCCGAGGAGGGAGGGGTCCTCGGGGAGCCGACCTCGCTGGTGGCCGACGCCCACGCGGCCGGCCTGGCGGTGACCCCCTACACCTTCCGGGCGGAGAACGCGTTCCTGCCGGAATCCCTGCGCAGCTCGCAGGACCCGGCCGAGCTGGGTGACATGGACACCCTGGTGCGTGCCCACCTGGATGCCGGCGTGGACGGCGTGTTCGCCGACCAGCCGGGCATGGCCAGGCAGACCCGGGACGCGTGGCGCGAGGAGGACGGGCCCATCGTCGACACCGGGGTCAGCGCGCCGGGTGCCACCGTCCAGGACCTTGCGCCGGGTCTCCTCGGCGGTGTGGGTGCGGTGGCAGCCGGTGCCCTGTTGGTGCGCCGGGGAGCCCGTCGGGCCTGACCCCATCGACCACGACGAGGCGCCCCCGGCCTGGGCCGGGGGCGCCTCGTCGTCGGGGAGGATGGGCCTCAGGCGTCGCCGCCGGCCTCGCCCGAGGTGCCTGCCGTGGTGTCGAGCAGCTCGTAGTGCTCGGCGGCCTCCTTGGCGCGACCGGCCTCCACCTCGCCGCGCTTCTCCAGCAGCTGGAGGGTCTTGACCACCATCGACGCGGAGTCGATGTGCAGGTAGCGGCGGGCCGCCGGGCGGGTGTCGGAGAAGCCGAACCCGTCGGCGCCCAGGGCGTAGTAGTCGTCCTGCACCCACGGCGCGATGAGGTCGGGCACCGCACGCATGTAGTCGCTGGTGGCCACGACCGGGCCCTCACCGGCGGGCAGCAGCTGCTGCACGTACGGCGTTGGCTGCTCCTCGTCGGGGTGGAGGAAGGCCTTCTCGTCGCACTGCGTGGCCTCGCGGGCGAGCTCGCTCCAGGAGGTGATCGAGTACACCGCAGCGTTCACGCCCCAGCGCTCGGCCAGCTCCTTCTGGGCGTCCAGCGCCCACGGCACGCCCACACCGGAGGCCAGCAGGCGCGCCTTCGGTCCCTCGGCCTCGCCCTCGGCCAGCAGGTAGCCGCCCTTCACGATGCCGTCGACGTCCACGCCCTCGGGCTCCTTGGGCTGCACCATCGGCTCGTTGTAGACCGTCAGGTAGAAGATGACGTCCTCGGCCTCCTCGCCGTACATGCGACGCATGCCCTCTGCCATGAGGTGCGAGATCTCGTATGCGAACGCCGGGTCGTAGGACACGATCGCCGGGTTCGTGGCAGCCAGGAGCGGGCTGTGCCCGTCCATGTGCTGCAGGCCCTCACCGGCCAGGGTGGTCTTGCCCGCCGTGGCGCCGATGAGGAAGCCCCGCGCCAGCTGGTCGGCGGCGGCCCAGATGCTGTCGCCGGTGCGCTGGAAGCCGAACATCGAGTAGAAGACGTACACCGGGATCATGGGCAGGTCATGGGTGTCGTAGGACGACCCGGCGGCGGTGAAGGCCGCCACGGACCCGGCCTCGTTGATGCCCATGTGGAGGATCTGGCCCTCGGTGCTCTCCTTGTAGGACAGCATGAGGTTGGCGTCCACCGACTCGTAGTTCTGCCCGTTGGGGTTGTAGATCTTCGCCGTCGGGAAGAAGGCGTCCATGCCGAAGGTCCGGGCCTCGTCGGGGATGATCGGCACGATCCGCTTGCCGATCTCCTTGTCGCGCATCATGTCCTTGAGGATGCGGACGAAGGCCATCGTGGTGGCCACCGCCTGGGTGCCCGATCCCTTGCGCCCGACCTCGTAGGTCTTCTCCGGCGGCAGGGTCAGCGGGACGTGCTCGGAGAGGCGGGCGGGCAGGTCGCCGCCCAGCTTCCTGCGGCGCTCCAGCATGTACTGGATGGTCTCGTCGTCCTCACCGGGGTGGTAGTAGGGCGCGGCGAACTGGTCGTCCTGGAAGGCGGAGTCCGGCACCGGGATCTGCAGGCTGTCGCGGAAGCCCTTGAGGTCGTCCACGGTCAGCTTCTTCATCTGGTGGGTCGCGTTGCGCCCTGCGAAGTGCGAGCCGAGCGAGTAGCCCTTGATGGTGTGGGCGAGGATCACGGTGGGCTGGCCGGAGTGGTTCATGGCGGCCTGGTAGGCGCTGAACACCTTGCGGTAGTCGTGACCACCGCGCTTGAGCTTCCACCAGATGTCCTCGTCGGACCAGTCCTTGACCATCTTGGCCGTGCGGGGATCGCGCTCGAAGAAGTGCTCCCGCACGTAGGCGCCGTCGTTGGCACGGAAGGTCTGGAAGTCGCCGTCCGGGGTGGAGTTCATGAGGTTCACCAGGGCGCCGTCGCGGTCGGCGGCCAGCAGGTCGTCCCAGCCGCGTCCCCACAGCACCTTGATGACGTTCCAGCCCGCGCCCCGGAAGAAGGCCTCGAGCTCCTGCACGATCTTGCCGTTGCCGCGCACCGGGCCGTCCAGGCGCTGCAGGTTGCAGTTCACCACGAAGGTGAGGTTGTCCAGGCCCTCGTTCGCTGCGATCTGCAGCGCACCACGCGACTCCGGCTCGTCCATCTCGCCGTCGCCGAGGAAGGCCCACACGTGCTGGTCGCTGGTGTCCTTGAGCCCACGGTTGTGCAGGTACTTGTTGAACTGGGCCTGGGCGATGGCGCCCAGGGGGCCCAGCCCCATCGACACGGTGGGGAACTGCCAGTAGTCCGGCATGCTCCGCGGGTGGGGGTAGCTCGGCAGAGCGATCAGCTTGCCGTCCACGTAGTGGGACTTCTCCTGTCGGAAGCCGTTGAGCTGGTCCTCGGTGAGGCGGCCCTCCAGGAAGGAGCGCGCGTAGATGCCGGGGGAGGCGTGACCCTGGAAGAAGACCTGGTCACCCCCGCCGGGGTGCTGCCGACCGCGGAAGAAGTGGTTGAAGCCCACCTCGTACAGCGTGGCGGCGGAGGCGTAGCTCGAGAGGTGACCACCCACCGAGATCTCCGGCCGCTGCGCGCGGTGCACCATGATCGCGGCGTTCCAACGGATCCAGGCGCGGTAGCGGCGCTCGACCTCCTCGTCCCCCGGGAACCAAGCCTCGCCCTCGGGGCCGATGGTGTTGATGTAGTCCGTGGTCGTGAGCGACGGGACGCCCACCTGCTGTTCGCGGGAGCGGTTCAGCAGCTCGAGCATCACGTAGCGGGCGCGCGATCGGCCTCGCTCCTCGATGAGGCCGTCCAGCGAGTCCAGCCATTCCCCGGTCTCCTCGGGGTCGATGTCCGGGAGCTGGCTGGGCAGACCGTTGAGAATCGGTCCGGAATCCTTGGTCGACACGAAGCTTCTCCTCCTCACGCGCGCCACCCGCTGGACGGCTGGGCCGCCCGGCGGGCTGTCTGCACCGTGGTGTGCAGGCGTACTGCGTTCATTGTTCCACCTCCCTCGGTGGGCGCCCTGACGGGGGCGGGGAGGGGGATGGGTGTCGCGCGCGGTGGGAGGCCGTGCATCATGGAGGTGCCCGCGGCACCTGCTGCGGGGTGCACGAGGGAACGCAGCCGCGCTCCCGGTGCCCACGGACACACGAGGAGGACCACGTGGAGGCGACCGCAACGGCGGACGCACGTGCCCTGGCCGACCGGCTGGGCTTCAGCGACGACCAGATCGTCCAGGAGATCGGGTGGGACGAGGACGTCCCGGAGGACCTGCGCCTCGCCATCGAGGAGGCCACCGGGGCGCCGCTGGAGGACGAGGCCTACACCGGGCCCGTCGACGTGTGCCTGCTGTGGTTCCGGGCCGGGGACGGCGACCTGACCGACGACTGCGTCGACGCTCTCGCCGGGCTGGAGGACGACGGCTTCGTCCTGCTGGCCACGCCGAACCTGAAGCACGACCTCCACGTGGACCAGGCGGACGTCGAGGACGCGGCACGGACCGCGGGCCTGCAGCCCCAGAGCTCGCTGCAGGTCGATGACGTGTGGCTGGTCACGAAGCTGGGCCGCCCGACCCGTCGTCGCGGCTGAACCCCCAGCAGATCGCCGGCGCTGTCGGCGGGGTGACAGGATGACCCCGCGCGGCGCCTGCCGTGCACGGGGCCTGTAGCTCAGCTGGCAGAGCACTGCGTTTACACCGCAGGTGTCGTCGGTTCGATCCCGGCCGGGCCCACATGGAGACCAGCCTGTGCACCCTCGCAGATGCGGTGGACGTCCTCGACCGGATGTTCCCCCCGGACACGGCCCTCACCGGGGACGTGGTCGGGCTCACCGTCGGCGACCCGTCCGCGCCCGTGAGGTCGGTGCTGCTGGCCGTGGACCCCACCCTCGCGGTGATCGATGAGGCCGTGGCGGGCGGTCACGACCTGTTGGTCACCCACCACCACCTGCTCCGCAGCGGGCTGCACGCCGTGGTGCCCACCGAGCCCAAGGGCGCAGCAGTCCTGGCACTGGCGGGTGGGGGCGTGGGCCTGTACTCGGCGCACACGAACGCCGATGTCGCCCGTGGGGGTGTCAACGACGCCCTGGCCGCGGCAATCGGGCTGCAGCACGTCGAGCCCCTGTCCGAGCCGGAGGGCCAGCCGCTGGGCCGCGTGGGGCAGCTGCCGGGTGAGACCACCCTGGAGGAGTTCGCCCACCAGCTCGCCGGTATGCTGCCGGGTGCGCCGGTGGGGCTGCGTGTTGCCGGGCCGCGCGAGGGGCGGGTGGAGCGGGTCGCCGTGCTGGGTGGCTCGGGGGACCGCGAGTTCGAGGCCGTGCGTGCAGCCGGCGCCGACGTGCTGGTGACCGCCGACCTCCGCCACCACCCCGTCAGCGAGTTCCGCGAGCACGGGCTGCTCGCTGCGCGCAGCGGGGGTCCTGACGGCCCCTTCCTGGTGGATGCGGGGCACTGGGCCACGGAGTCACTCTGGCTGCGTGACGCCGGCCAGCGGATGGTCGATGAGGTGCGCGCCGCCACGGGTGCGCGGATCACCGCCATGGTGAGCAGCACGGTCACCGACCCGTGGGACTTCGTCGTGGACACGCAGGAGGGTTGAGGATGGCGACCTGGACAATCGAGGCCGACGGCGGCTCACGGGGCAACCCGGGGATGGCGGGGTATGGGGCACTGGTGCTCGGCCCCGGCGGCGAGCTGCTGGCCGAGCGGGCGGCACCACTGGGCCGAGCGAGCAACAACGTGGCCGAGTACACCGGACTGGTGGCGGGCCTGCAGGCGCTGCTCGACCACGGCGTGGTGGAGTCCGGCGACGTGGTGCTGGTGCGCATGGACTCCAAGCTCGTGATCGAGCAGATGGCCGGACGCTGGAAGATCAAGCACCCGGACATGCAGCGCCTGGCCCGTGAGGCGCAGGTGCTCAGTCGTGAGCTGCGCGCAGCCGGGGCCGAGGTGGACTGGCAGTGGATCCCGCGGGCCGAGAACGCGGCCGCGGACCGACTGAGCAACGACGGCATGGACGGGAACACCGTGGTGCGCAACCACACGGCGGGGGACACCGCGCAGGGCGGGCACGAGGTCCAGGACGAGACGCACGCCCCGGAGCCGAAGGAGGCCAGCCCCGAGCACCGTTGGCAGCTGGTGCTGCTGCGGCACGGCGTCACCGAGTACACCGAGACGTACCGCATCGACGGTCGGGGCGGGAGCAATCCTCCGCTCTCGGCGCTGGGTGAGGAGCAGGCCGCCCGCGCGGCCGCGGAGCTGGGCCGGCTGCTTGCCGAGCCCGCCCGGGAGGGACGGGTGCAGGTGGTGACCTCCAGCCTCGAACGAGCACGTCAGACGGGTGGCGGCGTCGCCGAGGCGCTGGGCCTGGAGGCGCGGCAGGACGACCGTTTCGACGAGCAGGCCTTCGGCGACTGGGACGGTCTGTCCTGGCGCGAGGTCGACGAGGAGGGGCGGGGGCTGGCACGACAGTTCGCCCAGGACCCGGCCTGTGAGGTGCCCGGGGGCGAGACCCACCATGAGGTGGCCACCCGTGTGGTGGACGGCCTGCGCGACCTGGGGCGCCTGGCCGTGGACCAGGAGCTGCACACGATCGTGGTGGCAGCCCACCGCATCGCCATCATGACGGCGCTGGAGGCCGTGCTGGGACTGGACTACCCACGCTCCTGGGCGCTGGGGCAGCACCCTGCCGCATTCCACACCCTCGAGTTCGTGGGCCCCGAGGTGCCCGGTGGCTTCGTGGAGCTCAGTGGGCTCAACGTCCGGGCCCACCTGGAGGGTCTGCCGTCCCGCTGAGCAGGGCCAGCGGGCTCAGGCAGCGTTCACCCGCAGGCGCCACGGCCCGGTGGTCGACTGCGGCTCGAGCAGCTCGGTGGTGAACCCGAGCGGCCGCAGCTCCTCGGCCAGCTGCGCCGGCCGGGTGGGGTTGAGCCCGTGCTCGCACACGGCACGCGCCACCAGCCCCCGCGTGTGCTTGGCGCCGTGCGTGGCACCGGGCACCTCCAGGGACACCCAGCGCTGCGCGAGGTCGCCCCGGGGCCGCCACGCCGCCACGTAGGTGGAGGACCGGCCGTCCATCACCAGCCCCCGCGAGCCGGCCGCCTCCGGCAGCACCTCCTGCAGCGGGTCGCGCCAGAGGGCGGCCAGGGGCCCCAGCTCGGGGACGGGGGTGTTCATGGAGAGCCGGTAGGGCGGGATCCGGTCTCCCAGCCGCACCGCGCCGTGCAGGGCCGAGACCACCACGCACCAGGCACTGGCGCGGCGGCGTCCCGCGGGTGGGAGGCTCGCCACGTCCAGGGCGTCGTAGAGCACGCCGGAGTACACCGCATCGGCCCGTGCAGTGGGGGCACTGTGCAGGCGGGTGTTGCGCTCCACCTCCCCGGCGAGGGACTCCTGCAGTCCGAGGGCGGAGGGCCCCTGTGCGCTGAGCGCGGCCGCGGCCCGGGCCACCTGGTCACGGACCGGGTCCAGTGCGGGGAAGGAACGGTCGCCGGGGCGTGCAGCGCGGCCACGGGCGGGCGCGGTCTTGGACTCCGAGGGCGGAAGCAGGATCAGCACACGCGCACGGTACGTGGCTAGGGTGACCGGATGGCACACCCCCACCTGACCCTGCGCCCGACCGACCGCGACGGCAGCCCCGCCACCGAGACGGGCACCGCCCCCGCAGCGGCCGACGGTCTGGTCGCAGCCTTCGCGGCGATCCGTGACGAGCACGAGGTGCCGGGGGAGTTCCCCGCCGACGTGCTGGCCGAGGCCGAGGAGGTCGCGGGGGCCGCCGTGCTGCCGGAGCGTGACGAGCGGGCGGTGGAGTTCATCACCATCGACCCAGAGGGCTCCATGGACCTCGACCAGGCCATGCACATCGAGCGGGAGGGTGACGGCTTCCTGGTGCGCTACGCCATCGCGGACGTGCCTGCCTTCGTGACGCCCGACGGTGCCATCGCCGCGGAGTCCTGGCGCCGCGGCCTGACCATCTACTGCCCGGACGAGCGCACCCCGCTGCACCCGCCGGTCGTGTCCGAGGGCGCGGCCTCGCTGTTGCCCGAGGAGGACCGCCCCGCCTTCCTGTGGGAGCTGCACCTGGACGCTGCCGGAGCGCTCACGCAGGCCAGCGTGGGCCGCGCCGCCGTCCGCTCGCGCCGGCGGTACACCTACGTCGAGGCCCAGGAGCAGATCGATGCGGGGTCGGCCGAGGAGACCCTGCTGCTGCTCAAGGAGGTGGGCCTGCTCCGCATCGAGCAGGAGAAGCAGCGCGGTGGGGCCACGCTGCCCATGCCGGAGCAGGAGGTCGAGGCCGAGGGTGAGGGCTACGTGACCCGTTTCCGGCCGCTGCTGCCCGCCGAGGACTGGAACGCCCAGATCTCGTTGCTGACCGGCATGGCGGCCGCGGACCTGATGCTGGGGGCCACGGTGGGCATCCTGCGCACCATGCCGGACCCGGAGCAGAAGGACATCGACACCCTGCGCCGACAGGCCCGGGGCCTTGGCGTGGAGTGGCCCCAGGACGCCAGCTACGGCGACTTCCTGCGCTCGCTGGACACCACCGACGGGCGGCACCTGTTCCTGGTGCACGAGGCCACCAGCCTGTTCCGCGGCGCCGGCTACACCGCCTTCGACGGTCAGGAGCCGGAGCTCCGCACGCAGTCGGCCATCGCGGCCCCCTACGCTCACGCGACCGCACCGCTGCGGCGCCTGGTGGACCGTTTCGTGCTGGAGATCTGCGCGGCCATCTGCGCCGAGCAGGAGATCCCCGGCTGGGCCCGCGAGGCCCTGCAGGAACTGCCCGAGACCATGAAGGCCGCCGACTCGCGCGCCAAGAGCGTGGAACGGGCGTGCGTGGACGCGGTGGAGGCCGCCGTGCTGCAGCCGCGAGTCGGCGAGGAGTTCGCCGGCATCGTCGTGGACGTCGACGACAAGGGTGGCTTCACCGTGCAGGTCGCCGAGCCGGCCGTGGTCGCCCGTGGCACCGGCGAGGTCGAGGCGGGCGATGAGGTGCGCGTGCGGCTGGTGGAGGCCGACGTGACCGAGCACCGCATCACCTTCGAGCTGGCCTGATCCGTCCCGCCGCGTCCAGCCAGGACGGCACGTAGACTGTTCGGCCGAGACGAGTCGGCCGGACGGTCGCGTCGGGGCCTCCGGGCACCCGCCGAGGAAAGTCCGGGCTCCACAGGGAACGGTGGTGGCCAACAGCCACCCGGGGTGACCCGCGGGACAGTGCCACAGAGAACAGACCGCCCGTGCACGCACGGGTGAGGGTGAAACGGTGGTGTAAGAGACCACCAGCGCGCCAGGTGACTGGCGTGGCTCGGCAAACCCCACCGGGAGCAAGGTCAGACAGCGCGTGGTCGAGGGCGTCCCGCCCGAGCGCGCGGGTAGACCGCTGGAGGCGGCCGGCAACGGCCGCCCGAGATGGATGACCGTCACCCGGTCCGGAGCGATCCGGACCGGGGACAGGACCCGGCTTACAGGCCGGCTCGTCTCACCCCATCGATGCGGGGCTCAGCGCCGGGACGCGGCCTCGGCCGCGTGGGCCGCGCCGATGATGCCGGCGTCGTTGCGCAGCTGGGCGGGCACGATGGGGGCGCGCAGGTGCAGCAGGGGGAGGAACTTGTCGGCCTTCTTGCTCACGCCGCCGCCCACGACGATGAGGTCGGGCCACAGCAGGTTCTCCAGGGTGGAGTAGTAGGTCTGCAGGCGCTCGGCCCACTCGTCCCACCCGAGGCCCTCCTCCTCGCGCACGGAGTTGGCGGAGACCGTCTCGGCGTCCACGCCGTCGATCTCGATGTGGCCCAGCTCGGAGTTGGGCACCAGCTGGCCGTTGCTGATGAGCGCGGTGCCGATGCCGGTGCCCAGGGTGGTGACCAGCACCAGCCCACGGGTGCCGCGGGCGGCGCCGTAGTGGGCCTCGGCCAGGCCAGCGGCGTCCGCGTCGTTGAGCACGTGGACCTCGCGTCCCAGGTGCTCGGTGAACAGGGCGTCGGCGTCGGTGCCGATCCAGCTGTCGTCGATGTTGGCGGCGGTGCGCACCACGCCGTTGCTCACCACGGCCGGGACCGTCACGCCGATCGGGTGCTTGCCGATCTGCCGCGAGAACTTCTCGGCGATCTCGCCGATCACGTCCACCACGGCCGTGGGCGTGGAGTTCGCGGGGGTGTCGAGGCGGAGGCGGTCGGTGGCGAAGGCGCCCTTGTCCAGGTCGACCGGGGCGCCCTTGATGCCGCTGCCACCGACGTCGACGCCGAGGGGGTGCTGGGAGCTGCTCATGGTGTGGTCAGGATCTCCGGTCCGTTGTCGGTGATGAGGATCGTGTGCTCGAACTGGGCGGACCGGGAGAGGTCCTTGGTCACCACGGTCCAGTCGTCGTCCCACATGGTCCAGTCGGCGGTGCCGAGGTTCAGCATCGGCTCGATGGTGAAGGTCATGCCGGGTTGGATCACGTCGGCGTAGGCGGGGGCGGCGTCGTAGTGGGGGATGATCAGGCCGCTGTGGAAGCTGGTGCCGATGCCGTGGCCGGTGTAGTCGCGCACCACGCCGTAGCCGAACCGGCTGGCGTACATCTCGATGACGCGGCCGATGACGTTGACCTCGCGGCCGGGCTTGGCGGCCTTGATGCCGCGGAGGGTGGCCTCCTGGGTGCGCTCCACGAGCAGGCGCGAGTCCTCGTCCACGTCGCCGCACAGGAAGGTGGCGTTGGTGTCGCCGTGGACACCGTGGATGAAGGCGGTGATGTCGATGTTGACGATGTCGCCGTCGGCGAGCTCGCGGTCGTCAGGGATCCCGTGGCAGATCACCTCGTTCACCGAGCTGCACAGCGACTTGGGGTAGCCGCGGTAGCCGAGGGTGGAGGGGTAGGCGCCGTGGTCCAGCAGGTACTCGTGGCCGATGCGGTCGAGCTCGTCGGTGGTCACGCCCGGCGCCACGGCGGCCCCCACGGCCTCGCGGGCCTGGGCGGCCAGGCGGCACGCGATCCGCATCTTCTCGATGGTCTCGGCGTCCTTCACCTCCGAGCCGGTGAACGGCGCGGGGGTGGGACGGTCCACGTACTCGGGCCGCTCGATGGAGGCGGGCACCTCACGGCGGGGTCCGACGCGGCCGGGGGTCAGCGGTGGTGCGACAGGCATGCCGCGCAGTCTAGGAGAGGTGGGCCCGGGGTCGGCGCGGTGACGGACCGGCCGGGGTGACCAGCCCCCAGGTGATGCCGGCGGCCACCACCACCAGGAGGGCCAGACCGCCGGTCAGCGGCGCCCAGAGGATGAAGGCGGCCTGCGCGAGGAAGGGGTTCCACAGCTCGTCGACCGTCCCGTCCCAGGACCAGGACAGGACCGCCACGATGCTGACGGCGAGCTCGAGGACCGCGGCGAGCACCGTGGTCAGCGCCAGTCCGGTGACCCACGGGACACCGCGGGGAGCCGCCGTGTGCTGCGCCTGGTCGTGCAGGACACGGCCCACCCACTGGGCGCACAGCCCCCACAGCAGGACCGGTACCGACCAGGTGGCAAGGCCCATGGGAAGCGTCGCCCACGCAGGCTCGATCCATTCGGTGCCACCGCCCAGCTCGGCGGGGAGGGGCACCGGTCGGCGGTGCCCACGTCCGATGAGCCCCACCACGGTGCCGAGGACGAGCACAACGGCCGCCCCGCGGGCCACCCATCGCCCGAACGCCCGCAGCTCGGCGCCGACGGAGGCACGCCGGGGGAGCGCCGCATCAGTCCTCGTCTTGAACATGTTCAAAGCATGGCACGGCTGCGGCACCGGGTCCATGTGGCCGTCGCCTCCGGGGATGGAGGCCCGTGCGTGCATAGGGTGGGAGGAACAGTCCCGCCGATCGCAAGGAGAGAACCGTGAGCTTCTACTACAACATCGTCACCGGTCAGGTCGAGGAGAACGACGACAGCCGCTCCCGCAACGCCGACGTCATGGGCCCGTACGACACGCGGGAGGAGGCCCAGAGCGCGCTGGAGACCGCCCGGGCGAACACCGAGAAGTGGGATGCCGAGAGCGCCGACGAGGCCGATCAGCCCGGTGGTGCCAACTGGGACTCCAACCCCCTGAACGGCTGAGCTGACCGTGGAGCCGGGGCCGCAGCGTTCTCGCACCCAGGAGCACACCGGGCCGCTGCCGAGCGGCCCGGAGTTCCCGTGGACCGACGCCTATCCCACCAGTGCGGGGGACGGCGACGGTGTGCCGGCGTGCCCGGCCGGTGATGCAGCCGTGGCGGTCCTCGACGATCGCCGCCTGATCGCGGACCTCTCCGCCCTGGTCTCCATCCCGAGTGTCGGTGGCACGCCCGAGGAGGTCCGCGCCCAGCGGTGGGGTGCCGAGGCGCTCCGCCGGTTGGGTGGCGAGGTCGACGAGTGGGACGAGGAGGTGCGTGACCTCACCCGCGCCGAGGGGTGGCCGGGCCAGGAGGTCGAGCGCGAGACCCTCCGCGGCGTGGTCGGCCGCTTCGGACCCGATGAGGGGGAGCCCGCCCTCATCCTGTGCGGCCACACCGACGTCGTCCCCGCCGCCGACCCGGAGCTCTGGTCGGAGCAGGACCCCTGGACCGTGGTGCGCGGCGAGGACGAGCACGGCCTCTGGTACCGCGGCCGCGGGGTGACGGACATGAAGGGGGGAGTGGCCGCCATCCTCGCGGCAGTGCGGGCCCTGCAGGCCAGCGACTTCACGTGGCGCCGGCCGCTGGCCGTGCACCTGGTCAGCGGCGAGGAGGACGGCGGGGCGGGTGCCTTCGCCACCTTGGCACGTGGCCACACCGGTGAGGCCTGCGTCATCGCCGAGCCCACCGCGGGGCACCTGGTGACGGCCAACGCGGGCTCGCTGACCTTCCGGCTCCGGGTTTCCGGCCGCGCGGCGCACGGCGCCATGGCCCGCGAGGGGGTCAACGCCCTCGACGGGCTGGCGGTGGTGCGCGCGGCGCTCTCGGGACTGCAGGAGGTGCGGCGCGAGGACCCGCCGGCGCCCTTCGACACCGTGGCCGACCCGTGGCCCATGAGCATCGGCATCGTGCGCGGGGGCGACTGGGCCTCCACCGTGCTCGATGAGCTGGTGGTGGAGGGCCGCTTCGGCGTGCGCACCGACGAGCAGCCGCAGCAGGCGCGCGAGGCCTTCGAGCAGTGCGTGGCGCAGGCCTGCGAGCACGACGACTTCCTGCGGGAGAACCCGGTGACTGTCGAGTGGCCGGGAGGTGTGTTCGCGCCCGGTGAGATGCCCAGTGGCCACCCGCTGGGGCAGCAGGTGGCCGATGCGGTGGAGCGGGCCGGGTACGACCGTCCCGAGCGCATCGGGGTGCCCTACGGATCGGATCTCCGGCAGTACGCGGCGGCGGGCATCCCCACGCTGCAGTACGGGCCGGGTGACATCCGCCAGGCGCACTCGGTGGACGAGTGGGTGGACCGGGCGGCTCTGGTGCGTTCGGCGCAGGTGTTCGCACAGCTCATCGCCGAGCGCTGCGGCTGACACCCCGGGGCCCAGATGGGGGTCGATGGGGGGGCCGTTGGGTTCTGGAAAGGCACGCGATGACGCGGAATCCGATGGGCCGCACGCATGTTCGCATCGTGTCCAAATCGTGACCATGCTGCGGCTGACAGGGGAGCACCCGAGGGGCAGGATGTCACGAGTGGTGATCTGCACCACACGCACACACCATCTCGATGGAGGACACCGTGACCCCTAGCAAGGCGACAAGGCTCTCCGGCGCGGCGCTCGTGGCATTCGCCATGACCGCCGTTCCCATGGCCCAGGTCTCTGCCGTCCCGTCCCAGGACGGCCAGACGTCTCACGAGCACCGGAAGGACGACCTCCCGCACCCGCTCGGTGACAAGCAGCGCGCCATGAAGGAAGAGGCTGTCAAGCAGCTGATCAACGGTGACGCCAAGATCGTCACCAACAACGGCAGCCGCTCCATCCAGCTGGGTGAGGGCGCCACCAAGCAGTTCGTGCAGTACGACGTCGAGCGCACCGAGAACGTTCTCACGATCCTCACCGAGTTCGGTGACCAGATCGACCCCCGGACCGGTGGGGATCCCGGACCGCTGCACAACCAGATCGCCGAGCCGGACCGCTCCGAGGACAACACCA
The DNA here is from genome assembly GCF_041937525.1 of Kytococcus sedentarius. Classification (GTDB taxonomy): domain Bacteria; phylum Actinomycetota; class Actinomycetes; order Actinomycetales; family Dermatophilaceae; genus Kytococcus; species Kytococcus sedentarius_A. The sequence continues at coordinate 977,255 of NZ_CP169391.1, read as the reverse complement.
CGGTGTGGGAGGAGGACTTCAACACCGACTACTACGAGGAGCTGATGTTCGGGGAGGAGGACTCCTTCCGTCACTTCTTCCAGAAGCAGTCCTCGGGCCGGTTCGACGTCGGAGGCGGTGTCTACGACTGGGTGAAGGTCCCCTTCAACGAGGCGCGCTACGGCTCCCCGAAGATCCCGGAGTCCGACGGGTACTGGAACTACGTCAAGGACAGTGCTCAGGCGTGGTACGACGACCAGGTGGCGCAGGGCAAGACCACTGCCCAGATCCGCGAGGAGCTGGCCCAGTTCGACGTCTGGGACCGCTACGACTACGACGGCGACGGTGACTTCAACGAGCCCGACGGCTACATCGACCACTTCCAGGTGGTGCACGCCGGTGAGGACGAGTCCGCCGGCGGCGGCGCGCAGGGTGAGGACGCCATCTGGGCCCACCGCTGGTACGCCTTCCCCACCCTCCAGGGCCAGGCCGGCCCGGAGGGCAACCTCCTCGGTGGTGTGCCGATCGGTGACACCGGACTGTGGATCGGTGACTACACCACCGAGCCGGAGAACGGTGGACTGGGCGTCTTCGTGCACGAGTTCTCGCACGACCTCGGCCTGCCGGACTACTACGCCACCGACGGTGGCGACAACGGCACGGCCTTCTGGACTCTGATGTCCTCCGGCTCCTGGCTCAACAAGGGCGAGGAGTCCATCGGTTCCTCCGCCGGGTTCATGGGCCCCAAGGAGAAGCTGCAGCTCGGCTGGCTGGACTACGAGGTGGTGCAGCCCGGTGAGAACGTGACCAAGACCCTCGGCCCGGCCTACCACGCCACGAACAACCCGCAGGCCGTGGCCGTCCCCCTGCCCAACCAGACGGTCGTGGACGAGTACAACACCCCCTTCGAGGGGCAGTACGAGTACTGGAGCGGTTCGGCGAACAACCTCAACAGCTCGATGTCCACCAGCATCGACCTGACGGGCGCCAGCTCCGCCAGCGTGTCCGCCAAGGCGGAGTACGCCATCGAGGCCGGGTACGACTACCTGTACGCGGAGGTCTCCACCGACGGTGGCGCCACCTGGACCAAGGTGGGCGAGGTCTCCGAGGTCAGCGACGGATGGGTGGACCTCTCCTACGACCTGGGTGAGTACACCGGCCAGTCCGTCGACTTCCGCTTCCGCTACCAGTCCGACGGTGGTGTGAATGAGGCCGGTGCCTTCCTGGACAACCTCACGGTGACGGTCGACGGTGAGAGCACCGTCGACGGAGCCGAGGGAGAGCCCACGTGGACCCTGGACGGCTTCACGAAGATCGACGGCACCGTCACCCGTGAGGAGAGCCACTTCTACCTCATGGAGAACCGCCAGTACGGCTCCTACGACGAGTCGCTGCGCACCGGCCCGTACAACTTCGGCTTCGGTGCGGCGCAGCCCAACTGGGCCGAGCGCTTCCCGTACCAGAACGGCATGCTGGTCTGGTACAGCAACGACGTCTACGCGGACAACAACACGAAGACCCACCCCGGTGGCGGTCAGGCCCTGCCGGTCGACGCCCGCCCCGAGGCGCTGACCTGGGCCGACGGTTCCGTCCTGCGCAACCGTATGCAGTCCTTCGACGCCACCTTCGGCCTGGAGCGCACGGACGCCCTGACCCTCCACAGGGACGGCCAGCCGACCGAGATCCCCGCGCGCGACGCCGAGCCGGTCTTCGAGGACACCGGTGAGAACGCCTACTACGACCCGTCCAACCCGGAGAACTCGGTGAAGCTGCCGGGCTCGGGCGTGCGGGCCCAGGTGCTCTCCACCGACGGTCACACCATGGAGGTCTGCTTCGGTGCGGCGGAGAACTGCGACGCCGTCGCACCTGAGGTGGCCGTGGACCGCTGGTGGGGTGACGACCGCTACGGCACCGCCGCCGAGGTGGCCAAGCAGACCGGCCCGAGCGACACCGTCTACCTGGCCGCCGGCGACACCTTCGCCGACGCCATGACGGCCAGCCCGGCCGCTGCCAGCGGTGTCCTGCCGCGTGCGATCCCGGAGCAGGACGGGGAGAACGCGCCGATCCTGCTGACGCGTGAGAACCGGATCCCCGCTGAGACCCTGGAAGCGCTCGAGGCCCTGGCGGTCAAGAACGTCGTCCTGCTGGGTGGCGAGCACGCCATCTCGGACACCGTTGCCGGTGAGCTCGAGGGCATGGGTCTGAAGGTTGACCGCGTGGGCGGTGCGGACCGCTACGAGACGAGCGCCAACGTGGCCAAGATGTTCGGCACGAACATCGACACGCTGTACGTCGCCTCGGGTGAGGAGCGTGCCTTCGCGGACGCCCTGGCCGGTTCCGCGCTGGCCGGTTCGCAGGACGCCCCGGTCCTGCTGACCAAGCCGGGTGAGGTCGAGCAGACCACCGCCGACGCGGTGGCCGCGCTCAACCCGGAGCGGATCGTGGTGCTCGGTGGCCCGGCCGCCGTGTCGGACGCGGTGTACAACGAGCTGGGCGCCACCGAGCGTCTGGCGGGTTCGGACCGTTACGAGACGGCCGCTGACGTGGCCGCCGAGTTCGGCGCGGACCCGAACTACGCCCTCCTGGCCGACGGGACGGACTTCCCCGACGCGCTGACCGGTGGTGCCTACGCCGGCTTCCAGCACAGCCCGCTGCTGCTGACCCGTCCGGACCGCCTCCCCGCGGTCACCGAGACGCAGCTGAACGAGACCTCCCCCGAGCACATGGTGATCGTGGGTGGCACGGCGGCGGTGGCCCAGTCCATCGAGGACCGGCTCAACGAGCTGGTGGGCGGC